>JAHFAO010000107.1 GCA_023250515.1 Deltaproteobacteria bacterium
CATTCCCCAACTGAAGGTGAATTCTCTGGAACTCCCATCAGGAACAAGCCTCTGTCCTAGAAGGGTGGCGAAGTCTAACTTGGGAAGCCCAAAGGAGACCTCCCAATAACCATAAACCGTGGCGACAAAGGTAGCGATACCAGATATTAGCATGGCCCGGCAGAATTCCGCTCCGCTCATTGTTTCAAGAAGCTTTCAGCTCTCAGTGATCAGCTAGCAGCTTAAAGGCGTTCGCCAAAAGCTGAACGCTGAACGCTATTGCTGAGTGCCTTACAGTATTACAAGAGGGGGATATTGGCATAGTTAAAAATCGTTGGCAAATCAGATTTCGGAAGCGAGCCCATAACCCATTGACAAATCGTGCCTTCTAAGTAAGATAGGTAAAGTTGAATCCATCGGTTTGCGCGACTGGCGTCTGCGTGGAACTAACCACGGGGAAGTGCTAAACGTTAAGATGGCCGAACGCCTGGGTCTCTTAAGGGAGAGAGATTCAGGCTTTTTTGTGTCTAGTTTATCAGCCATCAGCGTTCAGCTTTTCAGCTCGGATAAGAGATTTCACTCTGCAATCTGGCTGATAGCTGAAAGCTGACTGCTAAAGGCTTTTGAAGATGATTAAGCAGTATCTGCTCGCGCCTGGCCCCACACCAATCCCTAACGAGGTCCTTAGGGCCATGGCCGATACGATGATTCACCATAGGACGCCTCAATTCAGCAAGATTTTGGCTGAAGTGAGAGAGGGGCTCAAAGCCCTCTTCGGAACGAAAAATGACGTATTGGTCTTGGTCTCGTCAGGTACAGGAGCCATGGAGGCGGCTGTCTCCAACCTATTCTCTCCCAACGAAAAGGTTCTGGTGATTAACGGAGGAAAGTTCGGCGAGCGTTGGCTGCAGATATGTCAGGCGTTCGGGCTTGAAACCATCGATCTCAAAGTGGAATGGGGAAAAGCGGTCAAGGTCGAAACTGTCAAAAAGCATCTTCAGGCGAATCCGGATATCAAAGGAGTCCTGGTCCAGGCCAGCGAGACCTCTACCACCGCTTTGCATCCAGTGCGTGAGATCGCTCAGATCACCCGCACTGGCCCACTTCTCCTAGTCGATGGCGTCACCGCTGTAGGCGTCTTACCTGTGCCTATGGAGGAATGGGGTATTGATGTCTTGGTAACCGGTTCGCAGAAGGCCCTGATGCTTCCCCCGGGGCTTGGATTCATCGGGCTCAGCGACCGCGCCTGGGCAATGACAGAAAGGGCGAAGCTACCAAGGTTCTATTTTGATTTGAGACTAGAGCGAAAAAGCCAACAGAAGGGGGCTGCGGCATTTACCCCAGCGGTTTCGCTCATTTTCGGTCTGCGAGCATCACTCAAAATGATGCAAGAGGAAGGTCTGGATCGAGTGTACGCCCGCCATGACCGCATGGCGCGGGCAACTCGGGCCGCAGCGACGGCATTGGGGCTTGGGCTTCTCGCCGCTGACAATCCGAGTCCAGCAGCCACTGGGGTCTTGCTGCCAGATGGTATGGACGGGGATAGGCTGTTGGATTATCTCCGTGACCAAATGGGGATTACCTTTGCCGAGGGGCAGGACCAGCTTCGGGGAAGAATTATTCGCATCGCCCATGTAGGGTACATGGGGGCCTTCGATGTGGTGGTTGCTGTTAGTGGGTTGGAGATGGCACTCAAGAAGTTCGGTTTCCCGGTGAAGTTCGGCCAGGGGGTAGCCGCTGCACAAGAGATCCTGATTGAGACATTGGAATAGGTTTGAGATAGACAGAGACAGAGACAGGAAAATGAAGATCTTGGTGACGGATTCTTTAGCCCCCCAGGGACTCGAGGTTTTTCAGCGCACCCCTGGATTTGAAGTCGAAGTGCGCTTAGGGCCCAAGCCAGCAGAGCTCAAAAAGATAATCGGAGATTTTCACGGCTTGGTTATCCGCAGTGGGACCAAGGTAACAGCGGATATTGTTGAGGCGGCTCTGAACCTTAAGGTGATTGGAAGGGCGGGGGTCGGTGTAGAGAATGTCGATGTGGAGGCCGCCAGCAAAAAAGGCATTGTGGTCATGAACACACCCGGTGGGAGCAACGTGACGACCGCGGAACATACGGTCTCCCTTATGCTAGCTCTGGCCCGCCACATTCCTCAGGCGGTCGCCGCGCTGAAAGGTGGAAAGTGGGTGCGAGAAAAGTTTATGGGAGTAGAGCTCTGCAATAAGACCCTTGGAGTCATTGGCCTCGGTAATGTCGGTCGCATTGTTGCGGAGAGGGCATTGGGATTTCGCATGAAGGTGATCGCGCACGATCCCTTTGTACCGGCGGAGAGCGCGGCCCGGCTCGGGGTGGAGCTGGTGAGCTTGGATGAAATCTATGAAAGGTCGGACTTTATTACCGTCCATGTCCCTTTGACCAACGAAACTCGAGGTCTGATCAATCGAAAGACCTTTGCCAAGGTGAAAGAGGGAGTCCGGATCATCAACTGTGCCCGTGGAGGCATCGTCGATGAAAAGGATCTGGCGGATGCACTTCGAGCTGGAAAAGTAGCAGGGGCAGCCCTGGATGTCTTTGTCGATGAACCCCCTCGACCAGACCATCCGCTGCTTAAGATGGAACAGGTGATTACGACCCCGCACCTGGGAGCATCTACGGATGAAGCCCAACTTAACGTGGCTGTAGCTGTAGCGGAGCAGATGGTTGATTTTCTGACCCGTGGGATCATCCGCTACGCGGTTAATGTTCCTTCTGTGAGTCCAGAGCTTCTAACTGCGCTTCGACCCTATCTCACTTTGGGGGAAAAGCTTGGCAGCCTTCAAGTCCAGATGTTAGCCACAGTCCCTAAGGAGGTTCACATCGAGTATGGCGGAGAAGTGACCCAATATGACGTGGCCCCTCTGACCTTGGCCGTCCTTAAGGGAATCTTAACCCCGGTGATGGAATCAAGCGTAAACTACGTCAATGCCCCAGTGGTGGCACGCGAGAGGGGAATCACAGTCGTAGAGTCAAAGAGCAGTCGTGCCAGTGATTTTGCCAGCTCCATGACAGTTCGGGTTAAGACTAAAGACAAAGAGCTTGAGGTTGAAGGCGCGATCTTTGGTAGCAACAACCCGAGGATTGTCAAGATCAATAACTTCTATCTTGAAGCTGTCCCTGAGGGCTACATTCTCATCCTTCATAACCGCGATGTCCCTGGTGTAGTCGGCGCCGTAGGCACCCTTCTGGGACAGAAGGGGATCAACATAGCGGGACTGGAGTTGGGGCGAGAGAAAGTTGGGGGGATGGCTATTTCTTTTATTCATGTGGACGATGCTGTCCCAAAGGAGACCCTCGAAGCCCTGCGCAATCTGCCCAATATCATTACCGCTGAGTTAGTAAAACTCTAATGGAAACAGACGTTCAAACCGTTCAAGCCGTTCAATCCGTTGGCGATTTGAACGATTTAAGCGACTTGAACCAATTTTTTTCTGCCTACCGTCTGCTGCCAACTGCCTACTAGCGGAGTTTTCGTGGCCAACGTCGCTGTTATTGGAGCCCAATGGGGGGATGAGGGCAAAGGCAAGATTGTCGACCTCTTTACCCATGACGCGGATATCGTGGTGCGTTTTCAGGGTGGCAATAACGCTGGCCATACTCTCGTTGTTGACGGAAAAAAAACGGTCTTACATCTCATTCCTTCGGGGGCTCTCCACCCGAACAAGCTCTGCGTGATCGGAAACGGAGTTGTGGTGGATCCGGAAGTTCTCTTGGAGGAGATTCGCGCACTCAAAGAGAGAGGATACCTTTTAGACGACTCCCTGATGCGGATTAGCGAAGAAGCCCACCTGATTATGCCTTACCACAAATCCATCGATCAGGCCCGAGAGAGGCTGAGGGGCAAAGGAAAGATTGGCACGACAGGACGCGGTATCGGGCCGGCTTACGAAGACAAGGTTGCCCGGATTGGGATCCGGTTGATCGATCTTCTGGAGGAAGAGACCTTTCGCGAGAAGCTGAAGCACAACATCGGAGAGAAGAACATCTATCTCAAGGCGATCCTGAAAGAAAAAACCCTAGACTTTAGAGAGATTCACGACAGCTACTGCGGCTACCGGGAAAGACTTAAAGGTTACATCACTAACACAGGACTCCTCATCGACCGTGGGATCAAAGCCGGCAAGAAAGTCTTATTTGAAGGGGCTCAAGGGACGCTCCTCGATGTAGATCACGGGACCTATCCCTTTGTCACTTCATCGAATACAGTGATCGGTGGGGTCTGTGCAGGCGCAGGAGTGGGACCACGAAACATCCATCAGATTATCGGCATCTCAAAGGCTTATACGACCCGTGTGGGAAGCGGTCCATTCCCTACCGAGCTTAAGGGCCTGGAGGGAGAGAAATTGAAACAGGATGGGGACGAGTTCGGTGCCACTACCGGAAGGCCACGCCGCTGTGGTTGGTTTGATGCGGTGGGGGTGCGCCACGCGGTGCGCATAAACGGGATGACAGGTATCGCTCTAACAAAACTTGATGTCCTTACTGGATTCAGAAAGATCAGGGTATGCACCGCCTACCGATCAGAAGGTGAGACCTATCATGAGTTTCCCTCTAGTCTGAGGGTTCTGGAGCGCGCGGAGCCCGTGTGGGAAGAGCTGGAGGGTTGGGATTCTACCTTCTCAGGAGCGAGGAAGCTCTCTGATCTCCCGATCAATGCACAGAGGTATGTTCGACGCCTGGAGGAAATCGTTGGGACCGAAATGGTCTTGGTCTCGGTTGGCCCTGAGAGAGACCAGACCATTATGCTCAAGAACCCCTTCGATTCGTGACTCGCATCGTATATTCGTTACTCGTATATTCGTTACTCGTTGATTCGTTATTCGTTGGGATCGCTCACGCGCCGTGTTGTCGATTAACGAGTACACCGTTACAGGAGTAACGAAATCTCAGCGCAGCTTGAAGATTTCCAGATAAAGCTTCACAGTCTCGTCAAAGTTCTTGTAACTCCCTGGGTGCTCTAAAACTCGTTGGTAGCCCCTAAAGAGCCGCGGCGGGTCTGGCTCCACATCCTTGCGTACCGGAATGCGCTGAAAACCCGTAAGCAACTGCTGGCCCTCCTTCGACAAAATGAAGTCGAGGAATAGCCTGGCGGCATTGGGGTGAGGGGCCTTGGCCGCAAGCATTACTGGATTGACCTGAACGACTGCCGGCTCGAGAGCGATCCAGTCAATCGGCGCGCCCCTGGAGGTCATTCTTTGAATCGTTTGATTGTAGGCTATGATGAGAGGGTACTCGCCGGCAACCGTAAGTTGTACTCTTTCAGTATTGCCCCGCTTCACAACCGGATCCTGTGCTGCCAGTTTCCTAAAGTAGGAAACTGCTTTTTCCCTGCCCCATAAGTCTATGAGTCCTTGAAGCATGCCATAGGCCTCGGTATCGACAGAGATGTGCCCTCCTTTCCACTTAGGATTCAACAAGGCTTCATAGGTCTTGGGGACATCCTCTTTTTTTACCAGTTTGGTATGGTAGCCCAGCACATAGGTATTAACATAATAAGCCGTCCAGAAGCCTTCCTTGTCTACCAGATCATCGTCAATCATTTTGGTTTCGGAGGAGCGGTAGGAAGCCAGGAGTTTTCTTTCCATGAGCGGAAGGACCATCTCACCTCTTCCTACTGCGACATCCCAGGCATGTCTTCCGCCCCGGGCTTCAGTGAAGATCTTGTTGAGCAGCGGTCCGCCGCCTGTCCGAAAAAGATCGGTTTTGATAAATGGGTATTTCTTTTCGAATTGATCTACAACCTGTTTGCTCTGGTCCAAAGTCATGGTGGTGTACCAGACCATCTTCCCCTCTTTTTTTGCCCCTTCGACCAGTTTCGGATCCGGGACCCCTTGGGACCAAGAAATGGCGGGTCGCAAAGAGGCGACAGCTATCAGCAAGCTAAAAGTAACGATCCATTTAAAGCGGCCCATCATAATTTCCTCCCTGTCCTAGAATGCCAATTTTAAGCCGAAATCATGTTAAGTTAAGGTCTAACCGAAATCAATGGCTTTTCTTTACCCCGTACCACAGAACGCCCCATTCTGAACTCCCCCCCAAAGGGAAGCGCCCGAAAGCCACGGATGGGGTACGGGGTTTACTAGATTCGATGGATTGCCCGAAGGGCGCTATCTGTTATATCATAAAGGTAAAGGAGGGTCCTGACCATGGAAGTAACAAAAGATAAGTTATTTTCAGACCTTAAAGTTTTAGTTAGCGACGCCGAGGAACTACTAAAAGTGACTGCAAATCAAGCCGGCGAAAAGGTGGCTGCGGCACGTCACCGCATCGAGCAAAGCCTGGAAGAGGGAAAAAAGAGTTTAGCCGATGCCGAAGAGATTGTTCTCGATAAAACCAAAGAGGCGGCTAAGGCTGCGGACGTTTATGTGCGGGAAAATCCCTGGAATGCTGTAGGCATTGCAGCCGGAATCGGTCTGGTTCTTGGGCTACTCCTCCGCCGTAGTTAATCTTTTGAAAATGCCTGCGGAAGACAGTGGGGGAGACACGACCCGCGCGAAGGGTCTTTTCGGCCCGCTCAGGGCGGCATTGGCAACATCCCTTGCCGTCTTGCAGACTCGATTGGATCTCATCTCGACTGAGCTCGAAGAAGAGCGAGAGCGATTCAAGGAGATGATTCTGCTCGCGGTGATTTCCCTTTTTTGCGTGAGCCTTGGGATCCTTCTGTTAACCCTTTTTGTCGTGGTCATTTTTTGGGACACACACCGGTTTTATGTCCTGGGTGGATTTACCGCACTGTATCTGGGTTTGGGTTTGACCGTGGGAGGGATCCTACGAAAAAAAGCCCTGTCCAGACCTAAATTGTTTTCCGCCACGCTGTCAGAATTAGCCAAAGATATCGAGCGTTTGAAATCCTAAATTCGTGAATACCAGATTGGCAGAATTAGCACGTCGACGGGAAAGTTTAATTTCTCGATCGGCCGCCCAGAGGGACCAACTAGCGCAAACCTATCAACCCTTACAAAAATCGATAAGATTTGTCAGGAGGGTCGTTGGGCTGTTTCAAGTTCTTAAAGCACATCCCGCGATACTGATGGGTCTCACCGCGCTGCTCGTCGGTACCCGTTGGGGTAAACTTGACAAGTTGCCTCGGCGGCTTTGGACGGGATGGCAGATTCTGCGCCCGCTCCGGGCTTGGTGGTCGAGGCGGCAGCGTTAACTATCTTTTCATTCTGGCCGAGCCCTTTCTTCTTTTCTCGGATCGGCCTCTGCGCTGATCTTCCCTCGCTTAACGTAGATGGCCTGTACCACCCCTAAAGAGCTTCTTTCTTTGACCGTGTGTCCCTTCCGCTCCAAGGATTTTCTTGTGTCTTGGAATATTTTCTTTTCTACCACGAGTTCATTTGGCATCCACTGGTGATGGATGCGCGGAGATCCTACCGCCTTTTTGAGGGGCATACGAAAATCCAGGACATTGAGGATGGTCTGAAAGGTAGCGCTTATGATGCGCGGGCCTCCCGAGGCCCCCACGATCAAAACAGGATGGTCACCCTGGAGGATGATGGTTGGAGTCATGCTGCTCAGCGGCCTTTTCTTGGGCTGGATAGAATTGGCGTCGGTGCCTGTAAGCCCGTAGACATTGGCCAGGGTGGGGTGGATGGAGAAATCGTCCATCTCGTTGTTAAGGATGACCCCTGTTCCTTGAACCAGGACTTTCGATCCGAACTGGGTGTTGATAGTCAGGCTACATGAGACGGCATTACCGGCTTGATCCAAGACACCAAAATGGGTTGTCCCCCCTTGCTCCGGCTTGAAGGAAGCAAAACCATAAGAAGCAGGGGCATGGGTCCGTGCCGAAAAGATTTGGCTGCGAATCCAGGAACTATATTCTTTTGAGATAAGCTTTTGGATCGGGATCTGGACAAAGTCCGGATCTCCTAAATGTCGGGCTCTGTCGGCGAAGGCATGCTTCATGGTTTCCGACAAAAGGTGGAGATAAGTAGCGGAGTTATGGGGAATGAGGTTGAGCTTGTGGCCCTCCAATACATTAAGCATCTGAATCAGGGCGATCCCTCCCGAACTCGGAGGAGGCATGGTAATCACCAACCACTTGCGGTAGTTCCCGATAATAGGCTCTCTCCACACGGGCCGATAGTTTTTTAGATCTTCGATCGTCAAGAGGCCGCCTTCTTTTTTGAGCTCGTCTATTATGGCCTGGGCGATCCGTCCTTGATAGAAAACTTGCGAACCCTCTTCGGCGATGGCCTTAAGGGTCTCAGCCAATTCCGGTTGGCGGATTTTTTGTCCCTCGGAGGGAACTCCATCTCCGGCAAGAAAGATACGGGCAAAATCGGGCACCTTGCGGATGGAGGCGAGGTGACGTTCCACGGCATGGCGGAGGTGGGCCCGCAAAGGAAAGCCTTCCGTGGCGTAACGGATCGCTGGGGCCATGATTGTCGGTAATGGCAAACTACCAAACCGCTTTAATGTCTCTGTAAGGCCAGCGACCTGGCCAGGAACGGCAACGGCGAGTGGGCCGGTCAAGCTCAGAGCCGGGACGGGTCGTCCTTCCTTTATGTAGAGATCCCTCCTTGCCGCTGCCGGAGCCGTTTCGCGGAAATCCAATACGTGGGCCTTCTTTTCCTTCGCCTGATAGATCACCATAAATCCTCCTCCTCCCACCCCCGATGAGGCCGGGTCCACCACCCCAAGGGCAAAAGCCGTGGCTACTGCGGCATCCACCGCATTGCCCCCACGCTTGAGCATCTCCATCCCGGCCTTCGAGGCCAGCTCGTTGTCCGAGATAACGATTCCGCTTTCGCCTTGTCGGGCAGAAGCGGGAAGCGTCCATCCAAAGAGAAGGGAGAGAAGGAGAGGGAGAAATATGGCTTGCAATTTGCCTCTAAGAAACATGACCCTCTTTTACCCCGTACCACAGAACGCCCCGCATGTGAGTGCGGGGATGAATGCTCTGAACTTCCCCGAAGGGCAGCACCCCAAAGCCACGGACGTAAGTCCGTGGTACGGGGTTTACTTAGCGGCAAGGATCTCCTTTAGTTTCGCTACCAGAGAAGGGCTCAGCTTGAAAAGCTCGGCTACGGTTCTTTCCATCTCTTCACCGCTGACGGGCTCAACATCCAGCTTGGACTTTTTCGCATCCGACAGAAACTCAGAGTCTCTCATGGTATCCTGGAATGCTTTTCTAAGGATCTGCACACGCTCCTTGGGTGTGGCAGGAGGGAGAACGTAGGGGCGGTAGTAGGCGGACGGATCTTGGATACCCACTTGGATCAACTGGCGCGCCTCTTCGGTCTTAGCATAGTTAATAGCCAGAGGAACATTGGGAAGCTCCGGGTGGGCTTTGGACAGAATCAGGAGCACGACTACCGCATCGCCCGACTCTATAGCCTTGCTCCATGTCGCTCGGATCGAATCCCATGTCCAGCAGCCGCCCGCAAGCTCCCCGCTTTCTGCGGCTAGTCGAATCTCGGCCGTGCCTTTATAACCAGCAACAAGCTGGATAGGAAGACCAATAGTTACCCTAAGCATCCGAGCAATATCGTCAGGCGCGCCTCCCCCAATTCCTCCCAATTTTACTGGCGTCTTGGAGGCGATCCATTTCTCCATGCTGGTGATACCGCTTGCCTTGGTGAAGGCACAAGCGCGGTTATCCTTCACTGGAGCTCCAATGAACTCAAACTTTCGTGCGTCAAATTCCATCCCCGGCCGTCCTAGGAGTTGATGGAGAAATAAGCCTCCTTGGAAGTGGCCAATTGTGAGTCCATCAGGCTTGGCTAGCTTATAGACATGGTTTGCGCCGATTAGATGCCCAGCCCCCGGCATGTTTTCCACAATGACGGTGGGGTTGGCTGGGATGTGCCTGCCCATATGCCGGGCAATTGCGCGCGTATACGTATCAAATCCGCCTCCGGCCGAAGTCGCTACAACGATCCGGATATTCTTTCCCTTATAAAATGCTTCTTGGGCAAAGGCAGGTGTAACTGCTGTCCTAAGAGTAAACGTAATCCCAATAGCCGCCATGATATAGGCTAATCTTTTTTCCATGGTTTCCTCCAACAGTGTCTCTGTAACTCGATCCTACATCGTGAGTACTATCTTTCCGAAGTGCTCCCTTCCTTCAAGGTAACGCTGGGCGGCTCGTGCCTCTTTCAAGGGGAAGGTGCGGTCTATAACTACCTGGAATTTCTTGTCGCGAACTAGAAGCAGAAAGGCGTCCAGTCGATTGAAGGCCTCCGGATGGGAATTTAAATAATTCGTTATGGAGAAGCGACTCGCCTTGCGACCCTCTGCCAGAGCTGGCGGCGTGTCAGGTATGGGACCAACGGCCCCACCGATGGAAACCAGCCGGCCGCCGGGAGCCAGGACCTCAAGGCTTTTGTTGTAGACCTCGCCTCCCACCATTTCCAACACCACGTCCACACCACGGCCCGCGGTGAGGCGATGCACCTCTTGCCGGAAGTCGTTAATCGTGTAGTTGATGGTCTCGTCAGCCCCCAATTCACGGAGGCGACTGCATTTTTCGTCGGTGCCTGCCGTCGTGATAACTCGTGCTCCACCATGCTTGGCGATCTGGATGGCTGCGATGCCGACACCGCTTCCGCCCGCCTGAATGAGCACCTTGTCAGCGGACTTCATCTTTGCGTCCTCGACAAGCGCGAACCAAGAGGTAAGGAAGACCGTGGGCATGGCAGCGGCCAGCACGGAATCAACGCCGTCTGGCACCGGACGGGTCTGTGAGGCCTTCGCTACCGCGTACTCAGCATAGCCACCTAGGCCAGGTTGAGCTACGACCCTCTGACCCACGTGAAAGCCCGGGACCTCAGACCCCACGTTTACCACTGTCCCTGCGAACTCCCTGCCTGGAATAACAGGCAGATCTTTGGGGTCAATCCGATAGGTTCCTTTTCTTAAACCTAGGTCAGCCCGATTCAGGGCAGCAGCCTCAACTTTGACCAGTAGCTCCTTGGGCCCGGGCTGTGGTACCGGAGCATCGTCGTACTGGAGGACCTCTTCCGTCGGACCAAATTGGTGGATGCGAATGGCTTTCATATAACTGCTAGCAGCTTTTAGCGGAGAGTATCTAATCAGAGGCTATGTGCGAAAAAGCCTTAGAAACAAAAAGGCCGGCCTTCGCTTGCGAAGAATCGCTAGAAGGCTGGCCGTAATCTGTCCATTCCTCTCCTCCGAGGAACGTTCTTCGTCCCTCTGTTGGCCCTCAGATCTTGCTGCAGACCGTGTTAAAGATGGGAAAGCTCTTAATTGCCGGCTATTACGGACGGACCTATAGTAAATTCAGTATTGCCTGTCAATAGGAATCGGTCCTCTTTCCGGCGGCGATGAACATTTCCACTGCCTTAGGAGGAAGTAGCTCTTGCCTTTAAAGTTGATCAACTTCCACGGTGAATCTCTAGCAATTCGGCTAGTACACTGTCCACGTACATCTTCATTTGAAGTACTTCGCCT
>JAHFAO010000249.1 GCA_023250515.1 Deltaproteobacteria bacterium
CCGGCGCGACAAGGCCACGCGCGATATCCCTGGCTCGCGGTCTATGGTAGCTTGAATGCGCGCTATGGTTTCGGGGGAAAACAATTGCCCACAAACAATCACATAGGCAATATACCATTTAGCGCCTCCCGTGTCCAGCCAAAAAGATGTGGCGCATGGTTAGCTGCGAGGGGGAGAGGGAAGGGTGAGGGGTATCCTGCGGTAAATAGGAGAGCGGTTAGTCCAGAAAGGAGGAAGATACCATGCTTCTTTCTCTTCATGATCCTTAAATTGCCTCCACTTTTCGTATCTTACTGTGGATGAGCGGCTGAAGTAACCGTTAGCAGGCCGATCTATCCGCTCAGTCCAAGAAGCTTTGCCGCATTGCCTCCCAATATTCTTTCTTGATCTTCTGCTGAAATTGAGACGGCCCGGACAGTGTCCACAGATCTCTGCAGCGGAATAGGGACCGGCGGGGAGTCGCTGCCAAAGACAACATGATCGACACCTACAGTCTGCACGGCGCAAAGGACTGCCGGAGGATGAAGGCAGACAGTGTCAAAATAGAGCTGTTGAATGTAGGTGGCCGGTGGACGGGTTAGGAGGTCCGGCTCCCAAGGGCCAAAGCTCATGTCATGTCTCAGTTCATAACCGAAGCCGAGCCTACCTGGAAGCATGGGTAGAGCGCCTCCTACATGGGCGCAGACCATTTTTAGTTTGGGAAATCTCTCTAGCCCGCCCGTGAGGATGAACCGGGTAAGAGACAATGTGGTATCGAAAGGTCTTCCTACCATCTCGGGAAGACGGAAGATCTCCATCTTTTCCGCGCCAATAGTGATTCGTGGCGGATGGATGAAAAGGGGTACATCTAGTTCCGTTACTAACTCGAAAAAGGGTAGGGCGCGGGCGGAATCGAGGTACTCTCCGTTTACGCTGGAGTTGACCATGATTCCCTTGAGCCCATAATCGCGGACGGCGCGCTCGGTTTCCTTGAGAACCTGATCGTCCCCAAAGGGGATCGACGAGGCGAGGCCGAGAAGATGCTTAGAATACTTGGCTGTCACGTCGGCCGCAAACTCATTAAACTCCTTGACGACCTCTAGAGGATTTGAACCCGAAGGTGTGCGTATCCAGTTGTTACCAAAGACCGTAAGATCAACTCCTGCCCTCTGTTGTTCCTCTAACAGTCCCTCGATGTTGAAAATGCTCTGCGGGGATTTCGGATGAATCCAACTCTTGGGGGCCAGATGGGCATGACAATCGATAATCATAGCAACTGATCCTTTCGTGTTTTGCAACATATGCGCTTGCCATAGGGTTGTCAATCTCCTGGAGCAAAGAGCAGAGGGCAAAGAGCAAAGGGCAAAGGGTTAAGAGCCAAAGCCAGTTCGGGGCCCCAGGCTCTAAGCGCTTAGCGCTAAGCATTCTTTTGGCAAAGGCTAGGAAGATGGGTTATGGTTAGGACATGACACGTTCTAAACAAGAGATCGAGAGGCTTATCCATGGAGCGATGGGTGAGATCAAAGCAGACCTGATCATAGCAGGTGGAAAGCTCATCAATGTCTATTCTGGAGAGATACTGGAAGGTGTGGAGATTGCTGTTCTGGACGGGAGAATATGTTATGTGGGGCCGAGCGCAACCCATACCCAAGGGCCTTCAACCAGGCATCTGGATGCCCATGGGCTCATTATCGCACCGGGCTTTATTGATGCCCACACCCACATAGGCCATTTTTGTCGTCCCTATGAGTATCTCCAGGCCTATCTCCCTCACGGGACGACGTCGCTGATCGCGTCATGCGACGAGATGGCAACTGTCTTTGGCTTTAGGGGTGTCAAGCTTTTTCTCGATGAGGTGGAGGCCCATCCCGCGCGTGTCTTCACCATGATTTCCATGGCCTCACCTCAAGACCCACTTCTGTGCAATACCGTTTCTCTATCCCAATCTGAAGTTGCCGAAGGTTTGAGTGACCGACGCGTCTTAGGACTGGGGGAGATCGTCTCTTGGCTCCGCCTTATCCAGGGAGACCAAGAGCTGCTGGAACGAATCGAGATGGCCTTGCGCGCAGGAAAGATCATCCATGGTCACACCGCTGGGGCTAAGGACCAAAAGCTTTGCGCCGTTGCTGCGGCGGGCATCTCCTCCTGCCATGAGCCGGTTCGCGAGCAGGATGCTCTGGAGCGGCTGCGGTCAGGTTATTGGTTGATGCTGCGCGAAGGCTCTTTCCGCCGCGATCTGGAGGCAACCCTCAAGCCGCTCATTGGCCGTGGCTTGAGCACGCAGCGTCTCATTTTTGTGACTGATGGAATGGCTCCCGACGATGTAGCGGGGGATGGGCACATCGATTTTGTTGTCCGGCGCGCTATTAGTCTCGGTCTTTCCCCTGTCCAGGCTATCCAAGCGGTGACCCTTAATCCGGCTACTTATTCGGGCCTGGAGCAGGAGGTAGGGGGGATCGCCCCGGGGAGATACGCGGATCTTACCTTACTGGAAGATTTGGAAGAGGTCCGGGTTCACAGCACGTTGATAGGTGGTGAGGTTGTTGCGCAACAGGGCAAATCTCTTGTAATGCGTCATCCCATCTCTTTGCCTGACGATACCATCAAATGTCTTCGGTTGAACCCTACAGTTTCCCCGGATTCTTTCCGGATCCCGTGCTTGTCACCGGCCAAGGTCCGCGTGATGGAGCTGCTTAATCTCAACATAACGGCCGAAACGATTTTGCAGGCTTACCCCCAAGAGGGTTACCTGGAGGCGGACCTGAGTCAGGACCTATTAAAGGTAGCAGTATTTGATCGTCATGGAGAGAGCGGCAGTGTAGCCCTAGGCTTTCTCAAAGGTTTTGGGGCGAGGGTAGGGGCCGTGGGAACCACAGCGAACCTTGACGAAAATACCCTTATGGTTGCCGGCAGCAGCAACGAGGACATGGCCCTATGCGCAAATATCCTCATCGAGGCGGGAGGTGGGATGGCTGTGGTGGATCGCGGAGGAGTCCTAGAGAAGATCGATTTTCCTGTGGGCGGTATCTTTTCGCTTAGACCGTGGCAGGAGGTGGGAAAGGGACTTAGCCGAATTCACCGTTGTCTTAGAGAAAGGGGCTCACCTTTCTCTAAACCCATTTACGCCCTGTGCTTTCTTACTTTTGTGACTCTTCCCTCGCTCAGGATTACTTCTCGTGGCCTGGTCGCAGTTAAGGAGCGGAGGTTGGTTTCTTTGTTTGCGAAGAGATGAGTAGCTCATGTCGGTCCTCTTCGGCTCTCCCTCCCATGGCTTCTTGGCGGATCAGAGGACGGACTTTTCCCTCTTTTTCCCTTTTCATCGAACAATGGCCCTCGAGGATTGCGCCGTCGCCGATGACCAAAGTCTGGGTGGTTACGTCGCCGAGAACCACCCCTGGCGGCTGGATCTCTATTTTCTTATCAGCCTCGACGTCAGCCATGACCTTTCCTCGGATTAGGACAGACGTGGCAACGATTTTCCCCTTGATGGCTGCATGTTCGCCGACGATCATGTTGCCGTGGACCAAGATCTCTCCATCGATCTCCCCCTCTACGGTAGTGGTCCCTTCGAAAAGCAACTTGCCATTGGCTTTGGTGCCGGGACCAAGGTAGGCTCCTACGTCAGAGAGTTGGCCTCCTGCTAATTTGCTTGTATCTGCCATACTTCTTCCCCTTTCTATTACCGGCCCTCGGCTAACTTCGCTTTATCGCCCGTTGCAATGCTCGTTTTTTGGCCCGGTACGTTGCCTCATCAAATGGTTGCGGTAATAGCAAAGGCCGCATCTAAACATAGAAGAGGTATTTTGTCCAGAGCTTCCGTTGAGCTAAGTTGACAAGAAAGGACTCTTCTGTCACAACCTTTCATACTATCTTTTCTCGGTGGAGAGGATGCACACCTATGCAAGATCTTAGGGATTTCATCAGCGCTTTAGAGCAGCAT
>JAHFAO010000250.1 GCA_023250515.1 Deltaproteobacteria bacterium
ACCGCGAAATCATTATAGACGGTGATGGACATGTCGTTGAAGATCTTTCCGCCATTGTCGACCATATGCCGCCCCCATACCGTGAGAAGGCCCTAAGCCGCTCCTTTGACCCTTTTCCTCCGCTAGACCACCTCCATTCCTCCAACCTCCATGATCTCCCGCCCGGTTCCTTTGCGCGGGTTGGTCCCGATGGTTGGCTTGAGTTCCTAAAAGACGTGGGCATTGAGACCACAGTGCTCTATACCACTCGCGGCTTGGCCTTTGGCAAAGTAGTCAGCCGGGACTGGGCCATCGATCTGGCACGGGCGTACAACGATTGGTTTTATCAGACCTATACTAGGCATAGCCCCCGCTTTAAAGGGATGGCCCTTATCCCCTTGCAAGAACCCGAAGCAGCGGTGGAGGAGCTGAGGCGAGCAGTTAAGGAGTTAGGCATGTGCGGTGCCATGCTTCCTTCAACAGGCATCCAGTCTCACCTGGGCCACAAAAGATATTGGCCCATTTACGATGAGGCCAACAGGTTAGGCTGCTGCATTGGCGTCCACGGAGGAGCCCATGAGAACCTGGGCTTGGATGATATGAACCCATACGCTCCTGTGCATGCCCTGGGCCATCCTTTCGGCCAGATGATCTCTTTCGCCGGCATCATCTTTAACGGCATCTGTGATAAGTTCCCTAAGGTCAGGTTCGGATTCATGGAAGGTGGTGTAGCCTGGCTTTTAATGTGCCTAGAGCGTTTCGACCGCTCCTATGAGACGCACATTCAGTACGATCCCCGTGACGAGTTCCTCCGGCTCCGGCACGGGGAAAAGGTCAGCGATTATATCATCCGACACATCAACGAGGGTCGAATCTTTGTAGGCTGCGAGGGAAGCGAGCCCGACCTTTCCCACGCAATCAACAGGGTCGGCAATAGTCCCTTCATTTACTCCTCCGATTATCCCCACGAAGTCAACAACGAGTTCTGCAAGGAAGAGCTGCGGGAGATCCTTGAGAGCGAAGAGCTAACAGCGGTGGACAAAGCGGCCGTGCTCCACCGCAACGCCGAAAGGTTCTACAACCTGGCTCCTCAGCTAGCCTAAGCATCAGGCCCAGGGCAGAAATATTCCCCGCCGGAGAGACACCTCTACTTCTCGCTACCAAATAGCCCCTTGAGGGCGGAGCCGAGAGCCCCAGCGGCCTGACCCGCCCCTTCTACACTCCACCTCCCCAGCCCCCCCGCACCTTCGGCGACTCCACGGATGCTCACTCCCATATTCTCCGCCATGCCTGATGCAACCCGCGTGGCGAATGTTTCGTTGAGAGAAAACCTCGGGTTATCTATGTCGCCTTCGATCGTGAACTTGACCTCGATCTTGCCAGCATTGTTTTTAAGGAAATTGACCACCATTGCCCGCGGCATTCCCATGACCGTGTCCATTGCGCCACGGGAAGGGCCAAACTCTAAATTTGACATGATGGCTTTTCCTGGGGCTTGGAGCCGCCTCTTCCTCACCTCCGATTGCAGGTCGAGGTCCAGAGTCCCTTTCCTAACCTGCGTCTCTCCCGCCTTAATGAGGTAAGGCTGGAGCAGGACCATATCCACAGATCGAAGACTTGTCTTCACCGAAGAATCTCTACTAACTACCTCTGCCCAGCCTGTGATATCTACACGGCCGTCACGACTAACACCCTTAACCAACCCTTTGAGGTCAAATTGAATTTTGGTGTTAAGCATAGGAGCTACGATCTCGCGCACCGAAGCTTGGACATCCTCCAGGCGGATTTTCAAGGGTGGTCGAGCAACTGTAGCATCGAACAACTCCACCACACCATCCTCCAACTTGATGCGCGAGATAGTCACCGTGCGAGTAGGAGGGCCGGTCGTACCCTGCTTCTTCTGGCTCGAACCCTCCAAAAGGCTGGGAAGCACCCGTAGCTTGCCGTCGCGACTCCGTAATAACGAGAGGTAGGGTCTCACTACGCTGATGGATTTCACCTGGATTTGATCAGAGAGAAGACTTCGTAGACTCGGTTCGATTACTACCCGATCGGCCTTCAGAGCATCTAAAGCCGGCCAGCCTTTGTTGCCCTGGATACGCAGGCCAATGATCTCCACGGCGGACCAGCCTACCCTTAGCTCCTCTATCTCGCTGCCTGGCCCCAGGGCCGTCACCACCTGGTCTCTAAGCGTCCTTACTGCCAGCCGAAACGCTATGATGCTACCTACGATCAGGACAGAGATCAGGACAAAGGCAATTGAAATCCATTTCCTAACCTTCACATTGACCATTTTGCCAGAAAAAACATAAATTTTATAGGCGAGGAAGTAAGGCGGTGAAAGTGTCCATTGCTGTCTGAAAGACAAATTCATTTGACATAATGGCATGCTAGCGGATAGTCTTTGCCCAAAATCGTCGTCACTGTTGATTAAGCATGCGCCTATTTTCTGCCAGAGAATGTGATTGCTTGCAAAAGTTGCGCGCCAGAGAGACCTACGACAAGCCAGCACGATATTTCTGGCTGCGATTGGCGGGAGGAATACTTCTGTTACTGCTAGCCATAGGCACAGTTGGGGCGCAACAACCTCAGGAGAAAGTGCGCGTGGCCACGCGCTTGGTCAAACCCTTTGTGTTTGAGGAAAAGGGCAGGCTTGTGGGGTTCAGCATCGATCTTTGGCAACATATCGGTAGTCAAATCAGTGTCCAGTCTGAATTCTTGGTTAAGCCGACTGTAGCAGACCTGATCACTGCGGTTCAGTCTCATGAGGCGGACTTAGGGATTGCAGCCGTGTCGATCACTGCAGAGCGAGAAAAGAAGCTCGATTTTTCCTTTCCCATGTTTGACGCAGGACTCCAGATTCTGGTTCTGAGTCACCCTAATGATAGTGGGTTAATCTCCAACATTGTCTCAGGTGTTTTCTCATACAGCTTTTTGCCCCTCATTGGCATTATTTTGGTGCTTATCCTTATCCCGGCCCACCTGGTCTGGTTTTTTGAGCTGCGCCATAAAGCAGGGTTGATTGCCACGCCATCTTACTTTCCCGGAATCTTCAAAGCCTGCTGGTGGGCTGCTGCGACCCTGGCCACGCAGGCTGAGGAGATGCCTAAAAGTGCCTTGGGACGAATAGTTGCAGTGATTTGGATGTTCACCAGTGTTGTTTTCGTCGCCTACTTCACAGCTACCGTCACCTCTTCGCTCACTCTCCAGCAGCTAAGAGGAGATATCAAGGGTCCTGAGGATCTACCGGGCAAGCGTGTTGCTAGTATTTCTGGCAGCACATCTGCAGAGTATCTACGTCAACAGAACATCCAGGTTGTGGAGTTCAAGCAGATCGAAGATGCATACCAAGCACTCTTGCAGGGGCAGGCAGATGCAGTCGTTTATGATGCCCCAGTTCTCCTCTACTACGCTGCCCGTGAAGGCAAGGGAAAGGTGCAGGCCGTCGGCTCAATCTTCCGCAAGGAAAGCTACGGAATCGTCTTTCCCGACAATAGCCCCTATCGAAAGCGCGTCAATGAGGCTCTACTAACCCTTAAGGAAAATGGCACCTATCAAGAGCTCTATAAAAAATGGTTTGGCGGTGGTTGAAGGAGTTTTGGACAATGAGCCCTCATGCTCGCATCGGTCTTATCATTCCCTCCAGCAATTGCCTTGCTGAGCCACAATTCCAGAAGTTTGCGCCTCCTGGTGTTGGAGTCCATGTGACGCGGTTACGCATGACGGGTAAATGGCATAGGCCTCTAACGGAGCTTAAAAACGCTATCGCCGAAGCCGCGGCTGCTCTCTCTGACACTAATCCTGGAATCATCGTCTTTAACTGCACCGCGAGTTCCATGGAAGAGGGTCTTGCGGGAGAGGCACGCGTGGTGGAGGTAATCCAGAGCGCTAGCGGCTGTCCCGCCATTACGACCGGCCAGGCAATCAC
>JAHFAO010000251.1 GCA_023250515.1 Deltaproteobacteria bacterium
CCGCCGGAACGATCAGCGCCGCGCAATTCAAAGAAATCGAGGACCGGGCGGTAGATGAGGCCATCGCGCTACAAGAGGCAGTAGGGCTGCCGGTAGTGACCGACGGCGAGATGCGCCGCCAGTCCTTCCAGAGCCCGATGACCGCCGCAGTCGGCGGCTTCGGCGAGTTTACCCTCGACGCCTTTCTCTGGGGTGAGTGGTACGATGAGCATGGAGTTCATAGCAAGCCGCGGCCCGCCGGTCTGGGCGTGGTCAGCAAGCTTATACGCAAGCGCTTCCTCTCGGCCGATGAGTTTGCCTATCTTAGAGCCAAAACCACGCGCACGCCCAAGATTACGCTGCCCAGCCCTGGACTCTGGGCTAACTTCTGGTCTGCCAAACACTCCAAAGCCGCCTATCCAACACTGGATGCCTTCCTCGCCGACATTGTCGGAATTCTGCGTGATGAGGTTACAGAGTTAGTCCGCCTTGGCGCCGCCTATATCCAATTAGACGCCCCCCATTACGGTCTCCTGCTCAATCCTAACACCCGAGGCTTTTATGAAGCACAGGGCTGGAGCTTGGACAAATGGCTTAATTTAGGCATCGAGCTGGACAACACAGTGATAGACGGCTTCCCTTCAGTGACCTTTGGCCTCCACGTCTGACGCGGAAACCAGGGCAGCCGGTGGCTGTCCGAAGGGGGCTACGAAGGTATCAGTCACCAACTCTTCCGTGCCGTGAAAGCGCAGCGGCTCCTACTCGAGTATGATGACACGCGCTCCGGCTCATTTGATGCCCTTAAAGATATCCCCGACGACAAGTTCGTGGTCTTGGGGTTGGTTACGACCAAGAGAGCACGACTTGAGAGCACCGAGGAGCTCAGGCAGCGAATATCTGATGCCAGCCGCTACATCCCAATCGAAAGGTTGGGGCTGAGCCCGCAGTGCGGCTTTTCCTCCTCCATTGTCGGCAATTCGATTTCTATGGAAGACCAACACCGCAAGCTGGAACTGGTGGTCAAAGCTGCCAAGGTCGTCTGGGGTTGATCAAGATCACGATCGGCTAGCGCAAAGAGCGCACGACCAAGGTTACGCCGATTACGGACAGCAAGGCCAGCAACCCGCGGTTGAAGGTCTGCTGGTTCACGCGGTCCTGGGTCTTAAGACCGGCGTAGAACCCCAGCAGGCAAAACAGCGTAACCATCAGCGACAGACGCAGCGTAGACGGCGTAAAAAGGTTCCAGGTTGATACCGCCGCAAGCTGGCTCAGCTTATTAACCATGAAGATCGTAGCAATCGATTTGACAAAGTCAGTCTTCGGTAGTTGGAGGCCATAGAGGTATATTGCGATAGCAGGCCCACCGGCATTAGTGATGCCCATTATGAAACCAGTCACAAGTCCTGCCACCGGAGAAAGCATCCCCTCAAAACGAGGGGAGATGCGGAGCTCAAAGCGAAAGAGGTTGGAGAGGACAAAGGCTAGGACTACAGTCCCCAGGGTGAAATCCAGAACCCATATTGGTAGTGTAACGAGAACTTTGGTACCTAAAAAAACCCCCACGACGGTCAACAGGAAGAACCAGGTAAAGCGCCGGAAGACAGCAGTGGCAAGGCTGCCACGAAAGATCTGCGTGATGTCCATGACAATGTTGGGGATAATCAGGATGGCGATGGCGGTCCGGATGTCTAGTAGCAGGGCAACCATGGGAGTGGCTATCAAGGGGAATCCAAGCCCCGTTGTTCCTTTCACATAGGAGGCCAGAAGGAGGGAAGCGGCCACCAGAATTGTTGTTTGGTCAAATGGCATCTTTTATTTCCACCAAGGATACGTTAATGAACGGCTATACCGAAGACTGAGAGACCCATTTCCTAATGGTTTCGCTCCTCCGCAGGACCCCGCTCAGAACTTTTGTTTTCTATCCCCTAGGCACCCTTTTCTGGGAGCTATTTTTAAACAAAGGCGGCCTAAAGCTCGAGCTCATCTACTTGCCCTTAATGCTCTGGGGTTTTTTGCAATACCGCTTGTGCGGTTCGTACAGAATCAAGCATGGCGGGGGCGGACCTGGGTTAGAAACGCTCCCTGACCGCCTAGTTGCGACCGGACCCTATGCCTACACCCGCAATCCCATGTACCTGGGACATATCATCTTCCTGATCGGGTTGACCCTGACCTTAAAATCATATTTTGCGGCGCTCATCACTGTCGCTACTGCAATCTGGTTTCACTTTAGGGTGCTCGGGGACGAGGTGAAATTAGCCGAGCGACTTGGCGAGCCCTACACCGACTACACGGCCAGAGTAAAGCGCTGGATCCCCGGCCTCTTCTGACTGTCGTTATTCGTCAATCGTTATTCGCGATGCGAACCGACGATTAACCACAACATAAATAACGAGTACACGATTATACGAGTAACGAAATTTACGGTTTCAGCCGCCGACTCTTGGCCTTTTCGCCAGTAAGAAAGTGCTCCCCCCTTATGGCGAGCTCTGCTTCTTCCTCATCCTCCTTGGTCCAGGCCCCAAGGCTATAACCGTACCACGGCATTCGCGGCTTCAGTGGAGGTAATCCCAACTCCTCCCAAATGGCCTTTGATTTTTCCATAAATTCTTTTCGTGGTAATGATACGGGCGGATAAGGCCATGGCCGAGTAGCATCAATCAAAAGTGCCGACGTTGAGGCCATTCTACTCTCCGGCGTTGGAATGCCCGGGGGATAAGCAGAGGGATCCAAGCCTGGCGATTTTCCTTTGGCGATGGCTATGTCCTGATCGGGTCGAACGCTAAAACAAAGCGCCCAGTTGATCATCGCTGGATCCCAGATGTCGATATCCTCATCCACTGCGATACAAATCTTGGCATAGCTTCCTACATAGCCAGCAGTAGCATTCAACGCGCGCCAGACATCAGCAGTACTTGCCTTCCTCATCTTGATCACACAATAGGCCTGCCCACTTCCGCTCACTTCTTCATGAAGCGCTACGTCAAGCACAGCGGTATTACCACAATCGTAGCGCAAAAATTTATAAATAACTTTTTCCGTTCCGGTATGCTTAATCTTGCTGCTCTCACTGGGTGGAAACTGGCTCATTAGAGCGGTGTAAATGGCATCCTTGCGGTGTGTAATGCAGGTGACGTCCATATAAGGGGCAAGCCCCCGGTGACCTAGGTAGCCGGGATATTCACCGAATGGTCCTTCAGGCTCGACAGAATCTGTCGGGATAACTCCCTCGATCACTAACTCCGCTGTTGCTGGAACCTCTATGTCCACCGTGATGCACTTCACAAGCTCGATCGGCTCCCCTGCTAAACCGCCTGCCAGTCGGTATTCATCAAAATCATAGGGGAGCTTGGCGGTGGCTGAGTACGCTATGCTTGGGATCACACCAATGACTATCGCGGCTTGGAGAGGCACCCCTTTGGCCTGGCACCTTCTCCAATGCTGTCCCGCATGCTGCCCAAGAAACAAGCCTCCGTTCCGATTCGGAGCTTTGATCTGACTGCGGTAGTTTCCGATGTTGTAGATGCCTGTCTCCGGATCCTTAGTGACCCAGTTCGCCGAGGTCAGGTAGGGTGCATTATCAAAACCGGGGGTTGAGATGGGGACCGGGATCATATCCAAACCATGACCATTGAGCAGATCCTTTCCCTGCCAAATCACTTCGTGCACCGGACCTGACCGCACGGTAACCGGCGCGATGGGGTTTAGCTGGGCCTTGGTCCAGCGCTCATGGATCTCCTCGGCCCGGCACATGAGACCAATACTATAGATTTCAGTTGACGCGGCCAGGGTGCCAACCGAAACGGGCATGCTGTAACGTTTCCCTTTCACATCGACGACATTTTCGAAGAAAAACGCCTTTCGATCTTTCTCTTCCAAGCCACGGAACTGCCAGCGAACCAAGGGCATCAA
>JAHFAO010000108.1 GCA_023250515.1 Deltaproteobacteria bacterium
TCCTTAAAGGTCTTGCGGACTGCCTCCCTGAGAATATCCGCACGCTCCTTCGGGGTACCCGGAGGTAAGATATAAGGCCCACCGATAGTCCGCGACGCCCGGAACATATCGAGCACACTTCTGGCTCTTTCAGAGCGAACAAAGGTCCCGATTTCAAGAAGATGGGAAAAGCGCGGATGCTTCTTTCCCAACGGCGCTTCTAAAATGGCGTGAAAATCCACGAGCCCCTTTTCGAGGAATTCTGGATTGCGCCGTAGGATTGTCTCCGCAAGGTTAGGCCTGGCATCGACTTCACCACGTAGCAAAGCGATATCTATTTCCGGGCCTGAATACCCGGTGACAAATTTCGGCTCTTTAAGGCCCAAGATATGAGCGAACAGCCTGCCAACCACGTAGATGGTATGGCCAACAGCCTGAGCACCGATTCTTATCCCAGCGGCAGCCCGAAGTCTTTCCAGGCTGCTCAGCCCGGCGTCCTTTCTGCTATGAAACACATAATGGGCTACGCCATCAGGCGCGCCCAGATATATGAGCTTGTTGATATCATACTCGACACCCGGCTCTTTTAAGACGGCCAACATCAAGAAGCCGCTCACCGGCACTGCGATGGTGAGACCATCCGGGCGGGCGACCTTGTAGATATAGTTGGCTGCTTTTCGCCCCCCTGCCCCGGGCATGTATTCGGTAATAATAGTGGGCTCTCCTGGGATGTATTTCCTGAGGAAGGATATCAGTGCCTTCGTCCTCATGTCCAATGTCCCGCCTGGCTCAGTGCCCGCAATGAAAGTAATGGTTTTGCCCTCGTAGAAGGAGGTTTGGCCGTTGGCGACTTCAGCGACTAGGACTAAAAGTCCGATTAAAGCACTTAAACAGTTGGTCATACCGTCCTTCTACCGGGGCGGCAGCGGTCCTGGTCCAGCTATCTTTTTTAGAAGCTCCACAATTTCGGGTGAGCGGGGAAGTTCCTTGATAGTTTTGTCCATGACCTCCGGCATCACGATTTCCGCATCATCGCCTACAAGCTTCTTAAACTCTTTGGGAAATTCAGGATCCTGGAAAACCTTGGTCATCGCCTCTTGGAGGATCGCTACCCGCTCTCGCGGCATGCCCGGAGGGAGAATAAAGGGCGAGCCGGTGATCCTGAAACCCCGCTGCAGTGCGACTAGCTGGCGCTCCCTTTCGGTCCGGGTGAAAGTCTCAAGCTCGGGGAGGTGGGTAAACCGGGGGTGCTTGTCACCCTTGGGGATCTCAAGGACCACATGGAAGTCCATGAGGCCCTTATCCACCCATTCGGGATAGTTCCGCAGGACGCTATGGATCTGGTTGAACCTGGAGTCCACTTCCCCGCGGAGAATGGCCACATCGATCTCGGGACTTGCATAACCCGTGACGAACCTCGGATCTTTCATCGGGAGTAGGTAGGCAAGCAAGCGGGCGATGTTGTAGTTGCTGTGGCCGACTGACTGCGCGCCGATTCGGATCCCAGGAGTCGCTCGAAGCTTTTCCAGATTGGTGATCCCGATCTCCTTCCTCGTATAAAAGACATACTGGCCCCCGGCATCGGCGGCTCCCAGATAGAAGAACCTTTCCACTTGATACTTGACACCGGCTCCGCCCAAAACCGCGCTGCCAAGCATACCGGAGCTAACGCTCCCAATCGTCAGGCCATCTGAACGGGCTGCTGAGTAAATGTGGTTGGCGGCTCTTAATCCGCCTCCTCCCGCCATGTATTCATGCACAATCGTCGGGTTTCCTGGGATGTATCTCGGGAGGAATTGGGTTATGGCCCTTGCTCGCAGGTCCCCTGTTCCGCCTGGCTCGCGGCCTTGGATAACGGTGATGACCTTCCCCTGATAGAACGGCGCTTGTGAAAAACCAGGGGGCACGAAAAACAGCAACGGCAAGCCGAAAAATAGGGCGGCAAACAGCCAATTTGAACGGCTGAGCCTGAGTTGGTTTTCCATCTCACTTCTCCTGTTAGACTAGATTCAGCATTGCCTTGCGCCCGTGACTGCTTGTCCGGTTCATTCTTTTGCAACCCTGCATTCCCAGGTTAGTGTTGGCTGCATTGAATTACACGACTTCCCCTGCTTGTCAAGCGACTCGGTCGGGGAGGATTTTGGCCTCCCAGCTTGGGGAGTCGCGTGGCCCGCAGCGCGAACAGAGCTTCGGTACCTAGCGCGGAGGAAGAGGTCCAGACCCGGCGATTTGCTTAAAGAGTTCAACTAGCGCCGGTTCCCGAGGAAGCGCCCGAATGGCCTTCTCTTGCTCCTCGGGCATGAGAGGCGTGGGCTGGTCGCCCGCGAGCCTCCTAAACTCTCTGTGGAAGTCGGGATCCCTGAAGGTTTTCCGCATGGCCTCTCTCAACGTATCCGCCGGATCTTTCGGCGTGTTTGGGGGTAGGATGTAAGGAACACCAGCAACCCGCATGGTCCGCGACATGGCCAGAATCCTGCGCTCTCTTTCCGTTTTGGCAAAGGTCTCTAGCTCAGGCAGATGGTCAAAGCGGGGGTTCTTGTCCTCTTTCGGCGCCTTAAAGATCACCTGAAAATCCACCAAACCCTTCTCTACCCAATCGGGGTTTCGCCGCACGACATCATCGGCATTGTTGGTTCTCGCATCCACTTCTCCTCGCAACATAGCCAGATCAAGCTCTGGAGAGGAGTAGCCGACCACGAACTTTGCATCTCTAAGACCGATAAGCCAAGCAAAAAGACGTCCGTTAACGTGAGAGATGTGACCAATGGATTGCGCTCCAATTCTCATCCCCAAATGCGCCCGAAGCGTTTCCATGCCGTTGAGCTTTAGCTCTTTCCTGTCATCAACACATAATGATAGGAACTTTCAGGCGACCCGACGTAGATGAACTTATCAAGGTCATACTGAATTCCTGGTTCGCGCAGAACAGCGCTGACCACAAAAGCCCGTCCGGGCGGGCGACACCGTAGATGTAGTTTGCCGCTTTGCGCCCTCCGCCGCCAGGCATATACTCGCTCACGATGGTGGGGTTCCCGGGGATGTATTTTCTAAGAAATGGAATGACCGCTTTGGCCCGCATGTCACCCGAGCCTCCAGGTTCGCGGCCTTGAATGATGGTGATGGTTTTACCCTGGTAAAAATCGGCCTGTGAAAAAAGAGAGACAGGTAGAATTACTACATGGATAACCACTGCGACCACAAATGCCAGAACCGAATATTTCATCCTCATGGCAAACTCCTTGGCGGCTTGAATGACACCAGTCAGCGAGGCGGCAGAGGGCCGGCGCCGACCAGCTTTTTGAACACGTCGACAACCTCAGGTTCGCGGGGAATTTCTCTGATTGCCCTTTCATGATCTTCAGGCATGAGTGGCGTGGGATCGTCGGCGGTGAACTTTTTATATTCCTTGTGAAATTCCGGGTCCTTGTAGGTTTTGCGGAAGGCCTCCTGGAGAATATCTACACGATCCTTGGGCGTGCCGGGAGGAAGAATGAAAGGCTGGCCGGTAACCCTGAAAGCGCGCTGCATCATCATAAGCTTGCGATCTTTTTCCGATTTGGCAAAGCTCTCAAGCTCCGGCAAAGGAGCGAAATGGGGATGTTTATCTCCTTTGGGAACCTCAATGAGAGCGTGAAAGTCCACTAGGCCTTTTTCGAGCCACTCCGGGTTCCGCCGGAGGACAGTGTCAGCGCTGGTCGCTCGCGCGTCAATCTCACCGCGCATCAGGGCCGGGTCCAGCTCAGCTCCTCCATAGCCGGTAACGAACCTTGGCTCTTTAAGACCAAGAATGTACGCGAACAGGCGACCCTCGATGTAAGTAGAGAAACCGACAGATTGGCCTCCGATCCTGATTCCGGCGGCGGCCCGGAGTTTCTCTATACTGCTTAGACCAGCCTCCTTCCGGCTTACAAAGACCGCATGATGGCTGCTAAAGGGCGAACCCAGATAGAAAAACTTATCGAGATCGTACAAGACACCTTTCTCTCCAAGTACAGCAACCGCAACCATGCCAGAACTCGCGTTTCCAATGGTTAGTCCATCGGGACGAGCCGATTTATAGATATGGTTTGCGGCCTTTCGGCTTCCTCCGCCAGGCATATACTCGTTAACAATAGTCGGATTCCCTGGAATATATTTCTGCAAGAAGGGAAGCAAAGCTCTTACCCTCATGTCCCCCGTGCCCCCGGGATCGCGGCCTTGAACGATGGTGATAGTCTTGCCCTGATAAAAGGGAGCTTGGGAAAAAACGAAGGTGGGAAAGAGACAAATCCATAGCGCACCCAGAGCAAGCGAGATTTTAAAGAGCCGATCTCTTACTAATGCCATGGCTATTCTCCTTACTAAACGTTCAAGCCGTTGAAACAGTTCAAAACGTTGCCGCCCTTAACTCCTTTCTAACGACTTGAACGAATTGAACCGTTTGCACGATTGCCGTGCTCCCCAGCCCAGCATTTCTCCTGGCTAGCGGGGCGGCAAGGGACCACCGCCGGAGATCTTTTTAAAAAACTCGACAATTTCTCGGTCCCGGGGAAGCTCCTTGACCGCCCTGTCCATTTCCTGTGGCATAAGAGGCGTCGGTTCATCTCCGGTAAGCTTTTTGTATTCCGTGTGGAAGCCGGGGTCTCTAAAGGTCTTGACCATTGCTTCTTGCAGAATATTTACCTGCTCTCTCGGGGTCCCTGGCGGCAAGATGTACGGCGAGCCAACCTGTCTAAAGGCTCGAAGCATCGCCAAGACCTTCCGCTCCCTTTCCGACCTTGCAAAATCCTCTATCTCCGTCAAATTCGCAAAGTAGGGATGCTTGGTCCCTTTCGGGACTTCCATAATGGCTTGGACCTCGACAACGCCTTTGGTCAACCATTCTCGATTTCGTTTTAACAACGTGTCGGCGTTGGTCACGCGGGCATCAAACTCTCCTCTGGGCAACGCTAGATCAAGTTCAGGTCCAGAATAGCCGACCACGAACTTTGGCTCTTTGAGGCCTATCAGAAACGCGAAGAGCCGGCCAACGATGTAGACGGCATGGCCTACAGATTGAGCCCCGACTCTAACCCCAGAGGCCGAACGCAGGGCTTCCAGGTTCACCAGACCACTCTCCCTTCTCGAGATGAAAACCCAGTGGTAGCTGCTGTGTGACGAGCCAAGGTAGGTCAACTTATTGATGTCGTAAAGCACACCGATCTCTCCAAGCACAGCATTGGCCACTAGAGCGGCGCCTATGTTTCCGATCGTAAGGCCGTCGGGACGCACATTCTTATAGATGTGGTTGGCGGCCTTGACTCCCCCTGCGCCCGGCATGTACTCAGACACAATGGTCGGCTCGCCAGGGATATGCTTTTTCAAATAGGGAAGGGCGGCCCTAACCATCATATCCGCAGTGCCCCCTGGTGACGTGCCTTGAATCACGGTAATTGTCTTTCCCTGATAAAAAGGAGTCTGAGAAAGGAGTGGGTCGGGCTGGAACCAGCCCAAAAATAGCCCGAGAAAAAGGCCCAATTGAAATCTGTTTAACTCCATCATGCCTCCTTTCTGCTGAAGAAAATACGGGATATGGGCTCTCTTAGCGAGGAGGGAGAGGTCCCGCACCAGAAATCTTCTTAAGCAGGTCGATAACCTCCGCATCGCGCGGGATGTCTCTGATCGCTTTCGCCACCTCTTCAGGCATGAGCGGGTCAGCTTCGTCGGCGACGAGCTTCTTGTACTCTCTGTGGAACTCGGGATCTTTAAAGGTCCTGCGCATCGCCTCTCGGAGAATCTCGACCCGATCTTTAGGCGTTCCCGGAGGCAAAATGTAAGGTGAGCCCACAAGTCTGAAGGTTCGCCACATAGAAAGGAGCTTGGTCTCCCTCTCGGATTGAGCAAAGCCGCCGATCTCAGGGAGGTGGGCGAAGCGGGGATGCTTGACTCCCTTCGGAATCTCCAGGATGGCGTGGAAATCCATCAGACCTTTTTCCACCCAATCCGGGTTCCGCCGCAAAACCGACGTCGCCAGATTCGCTCGGGCATCGAGCTCCCCGCGCACCAGGGCCAAGTCCACTTCGGGAGCCGCGTAGCCCGCTATGAACTTCGGTTCCTTGAAACCCAGGAAGTAGGCAAAAAACCGCCCAGCTACATAGGAGACGTGTCCTACCGACTGGGCGCCGATCCTGAGCCCGGGCTTCGCTCGGAGCTTTTCCAATTGGCTCAGACCAAGTTCCTTTCTTGTATAGATGATCTGGTGGGAAACACTTTCCGGCGAGCCAAGGTAGATGAACTTGTCGATATCATACATGATACCGCTCTCCCCAAGGAGGCTGAGCGCTATTACGCCGCCACTCGAGGCGAGCAAAGTGAGCCCGTCCGGGCGAACAGCCCCGTACATATGATTTGCCGCTTTTCGACCTCCACCGCCGTCCATGTACTCGATCACGATCGTGGGATTCCCCGGGACGTGTTTCCGCAGAAAAGGAACCACGGCTTTAACGCGGAGATCCCCTGTTCCGCCGGGAGCAGTGCCCGAGATGACCGTTACGGTCTTGCCCTGATAAAAGGGAGCCTGGGGAAACGCGTAATCCGGTAAGAGCCCGGCGTAGACGAATAATGTTGCAAGAAACAGCGCGGTTGGTTTAAATGTGTTTTCGTTAGTTTTCATGACCTGATATCCTCACGAGCTCTGGCCAGTTAGCGGGAAGGGAGAGGACCGGGGCCCGCGAACTTCTTGAAAAGCTCTACGGTTTCGGGATCCCGTGGAAGCTCCCGTATAGCTTTCTCATTAGCTTCTGGCATGAGCGGTGTCGGCTCTTCGCCCAGGAGCTTCTTATATTCCCTGTGAAACTCAGGGTCCTGGTATGTCTTGCGCATCGCTTCTTTTAGAATTTCCACTCGCTCCTTGGGCGTCCCGGGAGGTACGATGAATGGAGAGCCCGCTAACCTGAGGGTCCGAAACATCATGAGAAGCTTGCGTTCCTTTTCTGATCTGGTGAAGGTCTCGATCTCAGGAAGATGGGCAAAGCTGGGAAGCTTGTCCCCTTTGGGGATTTCGACGAGGACATGAAAATCAACGATTCCCTTTTCCACCCAATCCGGGCTCCGTGCGATGGCGTCATAAGAGGTCGCTATGGCGTCGATCTCTCCCCGCAGCAAGGCTACATCGCGTTCCGGTACGGAATAGCCCGTAACGAATTTGGGTTCCTTCAAGCCAAGGAGCCAGGCAATAATCCTGCCGATGTTGTAGTTGGTATGCGCCACAGACTGAGCGCCAATGCGCAACCCTGAATGCAGGCGCAGTTTCTCTAGACTTCTTAGTCCAGCCTCCCTTCGCGTCAGGAATAAGTAGTGGGTCGCGCTGTAGGGAGAGCCGATGAAGATTAGCCGTTCAAGATTGTACTGGACACCAGCTTCGCCGAGAACGGCGCTTGCGACGACACCACCCCCAACATTCCCAATCGTCAACCCGTCCGGCCGCGCGGCGCCATAGATGTGGTTGGCCGCCTTGCGCCCTCCTCCACCAGGCATATATTCATTCACAATTGTGGGATTTCCTGGGACGTATTTTTGGAGGAAGGGAACGACGGCTCTGACCCTTATATCTCCTGAGCCGCCCGGGTCACGACCATGAATGATGGTAATCGTCTTGCCCTGATAAAAGGGGCTCTGCGGAAAACCAGAAGGGGGTAAAAACAAAAGGGCCACCGTGCCCAGAAACACCAATCTCGCTATCTTCATTCTACGCTCATCTGTGGAATCCGATTTTCGCGTGGATTGAATTACGATTCCTGCCGCTTGTCAAGAAGACAACCAACCTCAAAACTAGGCCGTCTTTTTGAGTCGTCTGAACGTTTTGAACGATATGCGTTTGTATCACCGGGCCGCGCGGGATCTCTCTTAAGACCTTCTCTTGCTCTTCAGCCAATATCGGTGTGGCCTCCTCTCCCGATAGCTTTTTGAATTCCCTGTGGAACGATGGGTCCTTCAGAGTCTTCCGCATCGCCTCGCGCAAAATCTCTACTCGATCGTTTGGCGTGCCCGGTGGAACAACATAGGCGGACCCCGCTTGCCTAAGACCCCGAAGCAGCGCTAGGACTTTTCGCTCTTTTTCTGATCTTGCAAAGCCTTCAAGCTCAGGCAAATGCGCAAAGCGCGGATGCCTGTTCCCTTTAGGAACACCGATGATGGAATGGAAGTCAACCAGACCCTTCTCGATCCAGTCGCTGTTTCGCTGTAGCACCGTATCAGCCAGGTTAGCTCTTCCATCCACCTCGCCGCGCATCAGGGCTAGATCGATCTCTGGACCGCTATAACCCGTAACATATTTTGTCTCTTTTAGCCCTAGAAGCCAGGCAAAGAGCCTGCCCGTGATGTAAATGGTGTGCCCCACAGACTGGGCGCCAATTCTGATTCCCGAAACCGCCTTGAGCTTCGCCAAATTGCTGAGGCCGGCTTCTTTCCTCGTTGCAAAGACCCAGTGGACGATGCTGTCAGGCGAGCCGAGGTAGATAAACTTGTCAACGTTATACCCGACACCCGCTGCGCCAAGCACACCGTTGGTAACCAAACCCGTGCCTGCGTTTCCTATGGTTAGGCCATCGGGCTTGACGGCCTTGTACATGTGATTTGCCGCCGTTCTGCCGCCTGCGCCTGGCATATATTGGGCGACAATGATGGGATTTCCAGGAATGTACTTGCTCAGATAAGGGATGGTGGCTCTAATCCGCGCATCACCCGTGCCCCCTGGGCTAAGCCCTATGACAAGCATGATGGTCTTCCCCTGATAGAAGGGCGCTTGCGAAAAAACCGTACCTGGTGGGAGCAACAACGAGCTAACTAAGAAAGGCAAATCCGAAATGGATCGTCCTGAGCTTCATCGCGGGCTTCTGCCTTACGACTTAAACAATTTAAACCGCTTCAACGGTTCCAAAGTTCTCTCTGTCCGCGGCCATTCTGTACCTCGGTTATCGGGGTGGCAGAGGTCCTGCACTGGCAAGCCTCTTAGCGAGATCGATCACCTCGCGATCTCTCGGTATCTCCCTTACGGCCTTCTCTTGCTCCTCGGGCATCAGGGGCGAGGCAGGTTCACCAGTTATGTGTCTCCAGGCCTCATGGAGTTGAGGATCCCTGAAAGCCTTCCGAAATGCTTCCTGCAAGATCTCGACTCGCTCCTTGGGTGTACCTGGAGGAAGGACTGAGGGGGAGCCCAGAAGCCTTAGGTTACGGATGATCTGGAGCACCTTTCGCTCTATCTCCGTTTTGACAAAAGTTTCCAGTTCGAGCACCTTGGCGAAGCTAACATGAGGACTGCGAACGCCTCTAGGGATCTCGACGATCACGTGGAAATCCATCAGCCCCTTTTCAGCCCAATCGGGATTTTGCTTCACAAGGTTATACGTTACAGTTGTTCTGAGATCTATCTCTCCTCTTAGCAAAGCCACGTCCAACTCTGGCCCGGAATAGCCGGTAACAAACTTAGGATCTTTGAGATCGAGGAGCCAACTGAACAGTCTAGCCATGATATAGATGTCATGCCCAACCGATTGAGCTCCAACTCTCAGCCCAGAAGTAGCCCTCAGCCTTTCCAGTGTGTTGAGGCCGAGCTCCTTCTTGCTTAAAAAGACATAGCTCGTCACGCTATTACCGGAGCCGAGGTAAATGAACTTGTCGATGTCATATTGGACACCAGGCTCACCCAGAACCGCGTTAGCTACAAAACCACCGCCTATATTGCCGATTGTCAGCCCATCTGGACGAGCCGTTCTGTACATGTAATTTGCCGCCTTCCTCCCTCCTCCACCCGGCATATATTCCGTCACAATATGGGGATTTCCTGGGATGTGCTTCTGCAGAAAAGGCATAAGGGCTGTCACCCTGAGAGGCCCTAGTCCTCCGGGGTCTCGTCCTTGAATGATCGTGACGGTCTTGCCTTTATAAAAGTCCGCTTGCGAAATCGCGTGGCTAGGTAAGAGGCAGGTCAACAATATTCCGAGAATCTTGAGAGGGCATTTGGACTTCGGTCTACTTAAGCTCATCTTTGGCCGCCAATCCTAACGGGGTGGAAGAGGAGCTGCACCGACAAGCTTCTTGTATAGTTCGATAACTTCTGGATCACGAGGAATTTCCCTGATCGTTCTCTCATGCGCCTCCGGCATGAGAGGTGTAGGATCTTCACCGGTGAGCTTTCTGTATTCCTTGTGAAACTCAGGGTCCCTATAGGTTTTGCGAAATGCCTCCTGGAGAATCTCTACGCGTTCCTTCGGTGTGCCAGGAGGCAGAATAAAAGGGGCGCCGGCGACCCTGAAGGCGCGGCTCATCGTAAGGAGCTTGCGCTCTCGATCCGACTTAGCAAAGGTTTCGATCTCCGGAAGATGCGGGAAGCGAGGATGCTTATCCCCTTTGGGAATCTCCATGATTGCATGGAAGTCCACCAGTCCCTTTTCCAGCCACTCGCGGTTCCGTTGCACAACCGTATCGGCGCCGGTCGCCCTGGCATCGATCTCACCACGCATCAGCGCTGGGTCTAGTTCAGCCCCACCATAGCCGGTGACAAACTTTGGCTCCTTAAGGCCGAGCATAAAGGAGAACAGCCGCCCTTCGTTGTATGTTGAGAAACCTACGGACTGACCCCCAACTCTAATCCCGGAGGCGGCACGAAGTTTTTCCACGCTGTTAAAGCCAGCCTCTTTCCTGCTTACAAAGATTGCGTGATAGGTGCTGTACGGAGAGCCTAGATAGATTAATTTGTCGAGATCGTATAAGACACCCGACTCTCCAAGCACCGCAAGCGAAACCATACCAGAGCTCATGTTGCCAATAGTAAGTCCGTCAGGTCGCGCCGATCTATAGATATGATTTGCGGCCTTTCGGCTCCCGCCACCTGGCATAAACTCCATAACAATGGTCGGATTTCCCGGGATGTATTTCTGAAGAAACGGGATAAAAGGTCTAATGCGTAGGTCTCCTGTGCCTCCTGGATCGCGGCCTTGAATGATGGTGATGGTTTTACCCTTGTAGAAGTCCGCCTGTGAAATGGCCTCGCTGGAGGATATGAGTATCGCTATGACAATCCCAAGAAGCAAAATTGCACCCCTCGTCACCTCATGTGCCCTCATCGCAAACCTCCTCTTCGGATTCAATTGGAACACACTGGCTGAATTACCCTCGCTCCCCGGTTAATCTATATCCGTGAGCGCCAGCTTAGCGGGGGGGAAGAGGACCCGAGCCGGCGATCTTGTTAAAGACCTCGATGACCTCGCGGGACCTAGGAAGCTTCCTCACGTCCTTCTCCATCGTTTCGGGC
>JAHFAO010000109.1:0-6619 GCA_023250515.1 Deltaproteobacteria bacterium
CACTGGCTCCAAGCGAATATCGATCAGGGCGAGCTGGCCACCAGCAACAGCCCTGAGACCCCGCTCCAGCGCGCGGCGCACTTCCCCAGGCTCCTCCACTTTCTCCCCATAACCGTCGAAGGCTTTGGCGATCGTCGCGTAGTCCGGACTGGGAACGATCGAAATGCCGACGAATTTCTTTGTCTTCACCGCCCATCCATCTGGGAAATAGCGAGGCACGCCGGATTTTTGCGAGAGATAACCGAGATTGTTAAAAATGACGATGAGGATGGGCATCTGGTGCTCCTGACAAACCCCTAGAGCTGCCAGCGCCGGGTCATAATTGAATGAGCCATCGCCGATCAGGCAGATGACGGGCCGCTTGGGAGCTGCCGCCTTGACCCCCAGAGCGGTTGCCAAACCAGTGCCCAGGCCGCCGATGCACCCGGCAAAAAACGACCCTGGCTTAAGCGCATCGAGATAACGGTGGACCGCCAGCCTGTGCGTGATGGTTTCCTCTACGATCATCGCATCTGGCGGCAGGACCTGGCTGAGCTCATAAGTAACCCAACGGGTGTCGATGGGTTTTTTCTCTTTAAGAGCAAGCGCCTCCTTTTTCCATGCCTCCTTTCGCTCCTGGAAACGTTTACGCCACTTCTCCGTCCGGGCATTCACCCCAGCGTCTCCTTTTGAGACACTCTTTTTAAGACGTCCCAGGAGCTGCTCGAGCGAGCTCTCGACCTCTCCCGTCAGGCAGAGGTCGACTTTAAATCCCCAATAGGGAAGTTCTGCTCGAAGGGGATTCTCATCGAGGACTGCCACCTTGGCTCCCGGGCCTGGTCCCTTAGAGGGTGGGTGCCAGGGCGCGACAGCGCCCAGCAGAAAAACGACATCAGCCTCCTTCAGATACTCCTGGGGATCATAACCGCCGTGAAGCGGATGGTTGCGCGGAAAGTTCAAGTAGCCGGTGCTGCGGCTTTCGATGACCGGCGCGCCGAGCAACTCGGCCAGCTCAACGATCCGCTCGACTATCGCAGGGCTGCGGCCTGCATCTTCTGAAATGATGACGGGATTTTTCGCCCCGGAGAGCATCCCGGCTAATTCTTCGACCCCTCCAGGGTCAGCAGTTGGAGCCGGGGCAGGACTATGCTCAGACGGTGGATTCTTGGTCATCCTCTCGAACAGAAATTCCATCGGCACAGAGATAAAGACCGGCCCTCTGGGAGCAGCCATTGCGAGTTGGCATGCGCGCTGGATGGTTGCCGGCAGTATGGCTTTCGTATTGACTCCAAAGCTCCACTTGACGCAGCGGTCAACTAACCGCGCAGGTCCCCCAATGTCGGCTAGGTGGCCGATCCACTGCCCCCCCACGTCTGGCCCCTCCTCTTCTCCGAAGCCGATGGATTCGCCGGATAAGACCACCATGGGAATCTGTTCGTGAAGTGCGCCTCGAAGAGCCATCGTAGCATGCAATGAGCCAACGGTCGTATGGATCATCACTGCTGGAAGCTTCCCAGTAGCCTTGGCGTAGCCGCTCGCCATACCGACAGCGATTTCTTCATGCCTCGCAGTCACATAAAGAGGGGCGCTCTCGCCTTGAGGCTCGGCCAGAGCCTCCCATACAGGGGACCACTCCGATCCCGGTGATGCAAAAATTCGGTCGACTCCCATTCCCCCGAGCACATGCAATAGAGTCTCAGCCCCCGTTAGCCCTTTTGTTTCTATCATTGTCCTCGTTGACTCCTTTCTATGAAACAGGTTCAGAAATTTTGTCGGGCCATCTTGCTAATTTTCTATACCTTAAAACTAATGTCCGCAGAATCTCTCCGCTTACTCTGCCGCGAATCTTCTTTCCAACGAAAGGTACTCGGGAAGATCAAGCATCTCCTCATACTCTTTCAGTGAAGCCATTCGATCGGCAAAGCTCTTGGTCGATCCTTCGTTCTTAAGAATGGTCAGCATATCCGTGACTGCCTTGACCACTGTGTATCTCACGGCGTTTCCCGAGCCCATCGTAAAGCCAAGCTCTTTGACTTCGTCAAAAGTGATATTGCCGGCTTGGATCGCTTCATCCATAAACATCATGTTTACAGGGCCTTTTACCGAATCTCGAATTTTCTTTACCGCGCTCAGGGTGCGCTCCCTCATTCCGGGTTTTCTCACCCACGATAAAGCGACCGAGACAATATCTGCACCCGCACCCTCATATGCTTTGACCCTTTTAACCGCTTCATCCAAGCCATAGACAGACTCGGCGTCGGTCCGAGCCCCGATGACAAAATCCTCATCCTCTCTGGCTTCCATAGCAGCCTCAAACTTTTTTAGTTGTTCCCTCAACGGAACCACCGGTGTCCCTCCCTCAATGAGAGCGCACCTCTTGGGTGTTACCTGGTCTTCAAAGCCGATCCCTGCAACCCCCGCTCGCTCAAATTCTCGGATCGTGCGCATAATTCCCAGGGCAGAGCCCGAATAGCCCGTGTCCGCATCGACCATTAACGGGATCGATATTGAAGCGGCCACATTTTTCGCGTGATGAGCCATTTCGGCCAGCGTGATCAATCCCAGGTCAGGGAGTCCGAGGATGCTTGCTGAAGTAGCGTTGCCCAAGAGCTTGACCATAGGAAAACCGACCTTCTCGGCCAACCTCGCCGTTATGCAGTCATAGACCCCTGGCGGGATAATAAACTCTTTTCCTTTAAGGAGCTGTCTTAGCTTGGTCGTCTTTTTCATTGACCCTCCATTTTACTGGACATTGAAAACCTTTCGGTACTCATCGAAGTATCCTTTAAAGTCCTTCTCTGCCAAAGAAGTGTCGCTCGGCATCATTTTGACCCCCTCTACGAGTTGCGGCGGATCAGCCTTCACGTCGGCTCGGACCGGTACGCGGTTACTCCTAACCACGAGGTCCTGCCCTTCCTTTGAGAGCATGAAGTCGACAAAAACTCTGGCCGCATTTGGATGGGGTGCCTGGGCTGCGACCCCAACGACATAATGATAGGCTATGACCGGACTGGCCCTCACCCATTCTATGGGGGCCCCCGATGCCCTCATCCTTTCTATCCTGGGGCTGTATAGAACCACCCCGACTTTAAACTCCCCTGCTGCCACTAGCTGGGCCAAGAGGGTATGGCCTGTACGAAAGGTAATGTCCTGAGCCGCTAACTTTCTCATAAACTGAAGGCCTTTTTCTCGCCCCATGAACTTCAGCATATTCGCGAACCACTCTGACTCCTCCCGATCCATGATCATCTGCCCCTTCCATTTGGGATCCAGGAGATCACCCCAATCCTTCGGTGCCTGAACGGCTGGCACCAGTTTGGTGTTATAGCCAATGGTTGCAGGGTTCATGTAGAAACTCGTCCAGTGGCCTTGAGGGTCTTTAAAGCCTTCTGGATAGAACTTAGAGTGGGGAGATGGGTACTTCGCAAAAAGCCCTTTTTGGACTAGAACGGAGCTTGTAAAAGAGCGGAGGTTATAAACGTCAGCGTTGTATCTGCCAGCCCTTGTCTCAATAAGTATTTTTTCCATGAGGGTATCTGAGCCCGCACGGTAATGTTTTGCTTTTATGAAGGGGTATTTTTTTTCGAATCCCTTGAGCAAGTCCACTGCCTCCAACGTGCTCATCGAGCCGTAAAACATTACGGTCCCCTCTTTTTTGGCCCCCTCGATGAGCTTTTCCACTCTTTCCTTCTCTGTCTCCGCACCCCCATCAGAATAAAAAAGAGCCAGCGCCCAGGTCCCTAAAAAAATGGCTAATGCCTTCTTACCGACCTGCATGCTGCTCTCCTGTCCCTTTCTCTTTGCCAAGGGTCTCTCTGAGGAAAGGAATCAGTCCCCCCTTTTCCAGAATAGCGATGGCATGGCCGGAAAATGGTGGAAAGGCTTTCACGGCACCATTGTTTAAGTTTCGAATTTCTCCCGACTGGAGATTGATCTCTAGCTCATTGCCTTCCTCTACTAATTGCGAAATACCTGGGCACTCGATGGCAGGAAGACCGATATTGATCAGCGTTCGTAGATAGATATTGGAGATTGATTCCGCAACCACGGCAGCTATCCTTGCGTCTTTCAAGGACCGCGGAGCATGCTCCGAGCTGGAGCCCATACCAAAATTGATACCCGCCACGATGATGTCTCCGGGCCGAACCTTTTTGTGAAACTCCCGGTCCACCCCTGCCATCACACCGGCGATGTTACCTGAGTCTAGACAATCCCCGAACTTCCAGACCCTACCTTGAATGACCTGCTCCATTCCCAATCTCAGAGAAACTCCCTAGGGTCGGTGATCTCACCTGCAATCGCGGCGGCAGCCACTGATGCAGGACTGCCAAGATAGATCTTTGAATCCCGGTCCCCCATTCGACCAGTAAAGTTTCGGTTCCCTGAGGAAACACAGACCTCATCTGCCGCCAGAGAAGGCCTCACACATAGACCACACTCCGAGGTAGTTACCATGGCCTTGGCCCTTTGAAGTATCTCTAGCAATCCTTCCTCTCTCGCCTGGAAGTATGCGCCGAAGGATGCCGGTGTCACTATCATCCGCACCCCTGCGCGCACCTGCCGGCCCTTAAGAATTCGAGCGACAACACGCAGGTCCTCTATGCGGGCATTGGAGCAGGTTCCGATAAAAGCCTGATCGATTTTGGTCCCGAAAAACTCACTGATAGGCCGACCATTCGAGGGTAAGCCGGGAGCAGCCACATAAGGCTCCATATCGGTGAGATCAAACTCATGGGTCGACTCGTACTCGGCGTCAGGATCGCTCTCCACCGCCCGGAAATCCTCTTGGCTAACCTGTTTCACGTACTCTAAGGCTTTTTCATCTGGAGGGAATACGGCATTGAGGGCAACCATTTCCACCGCCATGTTGCACATGGAAAGGCGACTGTCTATGCTAATTTCTTTGATTGCCTCTCCGCTATACTCTACGGTTTTATTTACGGCCCCGTTCGGACCAATCTCTGCCATGATCTTGAGGACAATATCTTTTCCCCAGATCCACGGAGGACGTTTACCCTTTAGGATAAATCGGACAGCCCGTGGAACTTTCAGCCAAATCTTACCCGTAGCTAATACTCCAACAGTCTCCGTGAAACCGATCCCTGTGGAAAAGCACCCTAATGCCCCATACGTACAGGAGTGAGAGTCGGCGCCCACAATAAATTCGCCGGGTTTCACATGGCCCCTTTCAACCATCACATTGTGGCCGATGCCGGCCATTTCTCCCTCGTATACGGTCGCTCCGTGCTCTTCTTTAAACCTCTTGGCGTTCAGTTGTCCCTCTGCCCTTTTCAGGGTTCGTGCAGGCTGTTCATCAAGGTTAATGATCACTTTTTCCGGGTCCCAGGCCTTGCTGATACCCATGCTACTTAAGAGGTCCTTAAATACCCCGTAGAGGCCCTTGGGGTCCTCGCCCTTGGCGAAGCGAAGATCCTTGATGTAGAGCTTATCGACCTCGGCGTTGATCATGTCCCCCGGGCGGACTTTTTCCCGTCCCGTGGCCCTGGCACAGATCTTCTCAGTTATGGTCATCCCCATAGGTCAGGCCTCTTTGCCGCGGTGGAACCTCCTTTGGCTAGCTCAAGTTATAAAAGCGGCGGGCATTCTTTTCTAAAACATTTTTCTTGGCCTCTAGCGAGAGGTCCTCTCTCTGCCAGATCAAAATGCCCGACTCCGGCCAGCTCATGTCCCAGTGGGGATAATCCGAGGCATACATGAGCGTCTCAGAGCCAATCTCCCCTGTCACATATCCCATCATTTTTTCATCCGGCTCACAGCCATAATAGATCCGGCCGTTTGTGAGATACTCGCTCGGTCTCTTTTTACAAAGTGGGGCCTCTACCTTTCCGCGCTTCTCCCACTCCTCATCCATTCGCTCCATCCAGTAAGGTATCCAGCCACAGCCGATCTCCAGGTATCCGAGCTTGAGCTTGGGGAAGAGCTCCGGAATGCCGCTGAAGATCATAGTCGTTAGTTGGCGCAAGACAGGAAATGGATGGCCTGTAGTATGAATACAGATAAACTGGTCAAAAATTTCACTACCGGGCTCATCTCCTCCAAAGGCATGGATCGCTAGCGGCGTATCCAGCCGTTGAGCTTCTCCGTATAGAGGGTAGAACTCGGGGCTGCCGTAGTTTTGGCTGTGCGCTTGCGCAGCTAACATCCCGCCCACAAGACCCAGCTTCGTAACCGCCCGGTTGAGCTCCTTGGCCGCCTCTTCGGGGCTATTGATGGGGAGATTGGCCACTGCTTTGAGGCGAGGGGATGCCTTACAATAATCAGCTATATAATCGTTATAGGCACGACATAGGGCTACCGCGTAAGCGGCCTCCTTAACTTGTCCGATGCCTAACCCAGCCGTCGGATAAAGCACTGCGGTCTGGATCTCTTGCTTATCCATCGCGGCAAAGCGCTCCTCATGCTTGACTCCAGAATGACCCAAGGTCCCTCCCAAGCTTCGGTCGTACACCTCTCGTGGAATGTAGGGCATTCTGCGGTTACAGAAAGGCTCGGCTAAGTAAGGTTTGATCAGCTCGTCTAGATCTCTGGCGTGACCGTCAGAGTCAATAACCTTAATTACATCTCGCATCGCTTCCATAAGAATCCTCCTTTACAAGTTGATGTTTAAATCGCTTCCTAG
>JAHFAO010000109.1:6719-11127 GCA_023250515.1 Deltaproteobacteria bacterium
AAGGTTTGATCAGCTCGTCTAGATCTCTGGCGTGACCGTCAGAGTCAATAACCTTAATTACATCTCGCATCGCTTCCATAAGAATCCTCCTTTACAAGTTGATGTTTAAATCGCTTCCTAGCTACATTTCACTTTTATAGCGTTCTCCCTCGCAGTCTCATGCTGCCGTTTGGACTCCCGCACCGGCAATCACCGGTCTTGGGGGCTTCAGGTTGTAGAGCCGAGACACGTTTAATCGGACCAGCTTCGCTCTCTCCTCGGATGACAAGTGGCTTAGATCCCGCGCAATTACCTCACGTGAGCGCGGCCAGGTCGAGTTCTGATGGGGGTAGTCGTTGGACCACATGCAGTTATCCACCCCCCACCAGGAGAGAAGGTGACCGCCGACATAGTCATTGAAGAAAGTCGCATAGACCTGACGCTGAAAATATTCGCTCGGTTTTTTATCGATGATCAGAGGCACGGCAGAACGGTGGCGTTCGAAAGCCTTATCGCACTGGCTTATCCAGAAGGGTATCCAGCCGATCTCGTTCTCAACCGAAACCACCTTGAGGCGAGGGAACCGTTCCAGGACACCTGAGAAGATGACGTCGAACAATGCATTGGCGATCTCTTCGCTCTGATTGACGCCCCTGCGATAACGCTCCAGGCCGGCGAGCGTCTGTCGCTGGATGCTGCCACCGAAGCCAGTAAGAATATGGAGGTTGACCGGCATTTCCAGATCCTGGGCCGCTGCCCAGAAGCGGTCGTAGTGATCCGAACCAAACGGTAGCTTCTTATGCGGGACTTGCCAGATCATCGCCCCGCAGAGCCCTCTTTCCTTGCAGCGCTCGAGCTCGATAACCGCGTGGCCGATGTTGTAGACAGAGATCAAAGCTACGCCAACAAGTCGATCTGCCGCTCCTTTGCAATAGTCGATGAGCCAATCATTGTAAACCCGAAAACATGCCTCCTGGAGTGCGGCATCTTCGATGCAGAACAAGCCTAAACCCATGCTCGGGTACAGTACCTCAGCGCTCACACCATCGATCTCCATATCCTTGACGCGCTGCACTGGATCCCAGCCGCCTGGCCGGGCCGCCGAAAAGCCGGCCTTACGGACCTTCTCCAAATCCTCTGGCTTGTGCCCCGCCATGAAGAGGCCGCCGACCGCCTGTGCCGGGACCTCGGGTGAGCCAAACATCCAGCTCTCTCTTCTCTCATCGTAGTACACTTTAGGCGCACGATCTCCGAAACTTCCGCTGAGCTGCTTTTCCCAGAGATCCGGTACTTCGATCACATGCGAGTCCGCCGAGATGAGAATTTCCTGCGTGCTATTACCTGCGTTCGCGACATCCATCTGTTCCTCCTTTACAGGTTGTTGAACAACCCTGTTCTCAGGCCGGTCAAAAAGGTCCCAGATGCGAGGCGCGCGAGAAACCGACAAGCGGAGGCGTACCCAAATAGTACGTTGAAGCGAGGCGGTCGAGCGCAACAATCTTAAGCGCCTGCCAGTGGCAGGCTATTGGCAGATGGGCCTTTTTCAACGGCCTGTTTACCATTAAGAGCCTACCGCTTACTAGCCCACACCTGGTCAAAGAAGCCACTCTTTTCCATCTCATCGAGATAGCGTAGGTCGATGAGGTCTTGAGGCTTGACTTTCTTCGCCCTGGGATCTACTTGTGAGACCTCGTCAAGGATTGCCTGCAGCGCCTCCGTCTTAATAACCAGCCTCGGCTCCAGGGCCTTGATCTCAGCATTGTAGGCAGCATCCAGCACTTTTTTATCGTCTACCCGCAACTGCTTTCCTAAAACCTTGTAGGTAAATTCCCTATCGGTGTGCAAGATCTTTGCAGCCTCAGCCATCGCCCGCATGAACTGTCCCACAACCTGAGGACGCTTCGCCATCACAGAGCGGCGGGTGACAAAGGCGGTAGCTGCGTAAGGTATTTTGAGGTCCGGCCCGTACACGACATAGCGATAGCCTAGTGAAATGGCCTTGGCATCCGTCGGTGCTGTTATGGTAGCGCCGTCGATTCCACCGCCCACAAGCGCTGCAAGCGTCTCCGGGTCTCCTCCAGTTTGGATGAAGGTGAAATCCCGACCGGGTTCCATGCCGTAGCGCCGCATGGCCTGAATCGTAAAGTAATGGGTATTGCTCCCGATACGGCTAACACCGATCTTCTTCCCCTTAAGATCCTCAGCCCTTTTTATGTTGGTTGCGGCAACGATACTCTGGGTCATAACGTTCTTCACCCCACCTGTAAAAACAAGGTCAGTAGCCCCCTGCACATAGGCACGGACATTTCCCACGCCGCCGGTTAGCGAAATATCAGCGTCGCCACCCAGCATCGCGGCAGTTACCATCCCAGAAGAAGCTATGTAAACGAGCTGAAAGTCCAAGTTATACTTTGTGAATAGCCCCGCCTCCTGGGCAATCCAGGGCATAGATTGGGACATCACTCGGGCAGAATGGATCGCAACGAGCTTGTCTGCAGCCAAAGCTCTGGAGGCACCAAAGTGAGATGCGAGTAGAATGATTCCGGTCAACGGCCAGAACAATATTTTCGTAAGCCGTATCTTCATGATCGTTCTCCTAGTGGGCAAACCAAGCTCCTATTCCATAATCTAACAGAATGTTGAAAACTCCTCGTTCACCCTTCGACGACGCTCAGGGCGAACGATGAAGTCGCGAAAATCCGCGTCAATTTTTCGTTCATGCTGAGCCCTTCGACCCTAGCCGTTCGTCCCTTCGCTAAACTCAGGGCAGACTCTGAGGCTCTCGAAGGACGAACGCTGCTCAGGACATGCTTGTCGAAGCATCAAACCATTTTTTTCCTACAGGCTGCTAATCAGCTCCAAAACCTCGCCTTCCAGCGCTCAACTGCATCGCGGTTAAGTACAGTGGAAGGCGCTTCCCCTTGAAGGATAGAAAGGATGCTCTCGACTGCCATCCTATGGCCCGTGCGTGCAGACTCAGGGTTATTGCCGATGATGTGCGGGGTCAGAATGATACGAGTTGGGTCCACCTCACGGAGTTTGCTTGTCATCGGGAGCGGCTCTTCCTCAAAGACATCCAAACCAGCCCCGGCGATGACTTTTTCGTTTAGTGACTGCACCAGATCCTCTTCTTTGATCGCCCCACCCCTTGAAGTGTTTACCAGATAAGCCGTTGGTTTCATTGTCTTGAGTTCTTTGAGCGTGATCATATGTCGTGTTTCCAGCGTGAGCACGACATGGACGGTGATGACATCAGACTCGCGCAGCACTTCCTCTAAGGAAACCAGCTTTACCCCCAGCGGATCGAGCGTTTCCTGCTTTACATAAGGGTCATAGCCAATGAGGCGCATCTCCCACGGTCCGAGCCGTTTGGCGACTTCCCGACCTACTCGACCTAGACCGATAAAGCCAACGGTCCTACTGACCATCAACTGGCCTCTAGCTTCTGTTGCCTTCCAACCTCCTCGACGTATAAGAGCCTCATTGGACTTGAGCCTCTTGAACAGGGCGATTATAAGCCCTACTGTCGCCTCGGCCAAACCAGTAAAGTTTTCCGGCGCCGGGCTATTGCAAACCAAAATCCCAAGCTCGGTAGCTACCTTCTGATCGATGTTCTCCACACCGATCGATCCTTTCACCACTGCCTGGAGGTTCGGACATGAATCCATGATCTCGCCGCTGATCACTTCACGCGTAGAGACCATAAGCGCATCCGCATCCCCGATGAGATCGACCAATTCTTTCCTCTGGTACCGGTACTCGGGAAAATCATCCACGCTCTTTCCTAAGATGACCTCACAGCCCGCTTTCTTGAGCAGCTCTTCCGCCACCCTCATGCGCGTGGGTGCTGTGATGCAGATCTTCCGAGTCTTTTTACTCATCCAGCTTCCCTTCTTGAGGCCCTTTTTACTGCTTTTTAGGATTTCTGTCCAGCGTGTTCTTTCGCGACTTACTTGTTAGAGGACGGCTACGACATCAGGACGGTTCGGGGCATAGGGACATCAGCATGACCATGATATATACTGAGGTCTTTGAACCGCCGGCGGGCGCGATGTCTATAGCCCGGCCGATCGGCTATGAGGATGCCCTATCAGCCTGGACATACTGGGGGCTGATGTCGGGATATACTGTGAGACGCGCAGTGTTTGACGGTAAATGACATCACTTCTCCGCTTTACAATCCCCATAGCAAAAGGGTAAATTCCGCTCAGCGGTTTAGTCCAACACGTCCCTTCGACTTGGCTCAGGACAGGTTTATCCCCAATGCCGCGTAGGGGATTCTGTCGAGACTCATCACTGCTAGGCATCAGGGATAAAACGCTATACGTTAGCTAGCTAGGCAGGACGGGGGCTCCAATGAAATTTTTGGCTCTCATCATATTAGGATTCTCTTTTCTCGGGGTTGCATCGGGCGCTGAAGCCTTTAATA
>JAHFAO010000252.1 GCA_023250515.1 Deltaproteobacteria bacterium
CTTGACTCTTTTGGCTGAATCGGCTAAATAATTAAAAGTTCTTAACTTTTTTATTTTTCGGATAGCCTAAGCGCAATTTGCGATTTTAGATTTTCGATTTTAGATTTAATCCAAAATCCAAAATTGTCCTTGGGCTATTTGTTACTGGTAAGGAGCTCCATGGCACAGTATCAGCACACCAAGGTTCCAAAGGGCGGGGCGAAAATCACGATGTCGGCAAATAAGGAGCTGAAGGTTCCTGATAACCCTATCATCCCGTTCATCGAAGGAGACGGCACGGGCCGCGATATCTGGCGCGCGTCGGCGCGCGTGTTTGACGCGGCGGTGCAGAAGGCCTACAAGGGAAAACGCAAAGTCCATTGGATGGAAGTGTACGCGGGCGAGAAATCATTCAAAATGTTCAACAATTGGCTGCCCGACGAGACGGTCGAGGCGTTTACGGAATTTTTGGTAGGCATCAAAGGCCCGCTCACGACTCCGATCGGGGGCGGCTTCCGTTCATTGAACGTATCGCTCCGCATATTGCTTGACCTCTACGTTTGCCTACGCCCGGTGCGCTATTTCAACGGTGTACCTTCTCCGGTTAGGCATCCTGAACACGTGGACATGGTTGTTTTCCGCGAGAACACGGAAGATATTTATACGGGCATCGAGTTTATCAACGGGACGGAAAAGAATAAAAAATTCAGGTCGTTGCTCAAAGAAAATTTCCCCGAGGAGTACGTGAAAATTCGCTTTCCTGAGACAGCAGGTATCGCACTCAAGCCGGTTTCCGTGGAGGGTACAGAGCGGCTGGTCCGCGCGGCGATCAAATGGGCGCTGGCGAACAAGCGCAAGAACATTAACCTCGTTCACAAGGGCAACATCATGAAGTACACCGAAGGCGCGTTCAAGGAGTGGGGCTACGCGCTCGCCAAGCGCGAGTTTCGCAATGACGTCGTCACTGAGCGCGAGACGTGGATTCTGGGCAACAAAGAGCAGAACCCGAAGCTGAGCGTCGAAGATAACGCCAAGATGATCGACCCCGGTTTCGACATGATGTCACCCAACCAGCAGAATGACATCAATAAGGAGGTGGAGGACGCGCTGAAGCTGTGGCCGACACACGGCGACGACAAGTGGAAGTCAAAATTGCTCCTCAAAGATTCCATCGCCGACGTGACGTTGCAGTTCGTCCTCATCCGGCCGAAGGATTACGACGTGATCGCCACGATGAACTTGAACGGCGACTATCTGTCCGACGCGCTGGCGGCCCAAGTGGGCGGCATTGGCATCGCGCCCGGAGCGAACATCAACTACGATAGCGGACACGCCGTCTTCGAGGCGACGCACGGTACCGCGCCGAAATATGCCGATCTCGACAAGGTCAATCCTGGCTCGGTCATCCTCTCTGGTGAGATGATGTTCCGCTACATGGGCTGGACGGAGGCTGCCGATCTCATCATCTCGGGACTTGAACGGACCATCAGCAACAAGACCGTAACTTACGACTTCGAGCGGCTAATGTCCGGAGCGAAATTGCTTCGTTGTTCCGAGTTCGGCGACGCCATAGTGAACAATATGTAAGCAGACAATAGGACGGGAGACCGAAGACAGAAGACCGGTCGGCGGTCTCCGGTCATCGGTCATCAGTCAGGGAGAATCATGGCTCGAAAGAAGATCGCGTTAATAGGCGCCGGGGCTATCGGTGGCACGATGGCCCATCTCTGTGCCCTAAAAGGGCTAGGAGACGTGGTCCTATATGATGTCATCGATGGACTCCCGCAAGGCAAGGCGCTCGACCTTCTCCAATCCGCGCCGATCGAGAACTTCGACATCGAGATTACGGGGTCTACGAAGTACGAGGATATTGCCGGCGCTGATGTCTGCATTGTGACCGCAGGGATCGTGCGCAAACCTGGAATGAGCCGGGACGATCTATTAGGGACCAACGCGAAGATCCTGCGTCAGGTAGCCGAGGGGATTAAAACTTACGCCCCCAATGCCTTCGTAATCGCGATCACCAACCCGCTGGATGCCATGGTAACCCTAACGAAGCGGGCAACCGGATTTCCTAAAAACCGTGTAGTCGGACAGTCCGGGATCCTCGATTCTTCTCGCTACCGCACCTTCATTGCCCAGGAACTCAAAGTTTCCGTCGCCAGCGTGTCGGCAGTTGTGTTGGGAGGTCACGGAGACGATATGGTTCCAGTGCGCAGCAGTTGCCAGGTCTCAGGTGTACCGATCACAAAACTCATCTCAAGTCAACGCCTGGATGAGATCGAGGCCAGGGTTAGGAACGCCGGCGGAGAGATTATATCTCTGCTCAAGACCGCATCGGCCTTCTACTCACCGGCTTCGGCTGCCATTCGGATGACCCAAGCATATCTCATGGATAAAAAAGAGATCCTTCCCTGCGCCGCTTACCTCGAAGGGGAGTATGGGGTCCATGGATATTACTTTGGGGTTCCTGTGATGATTGGCGCAGGGGGTATTGAAAAGGTTATTGAAATAGAGCTTAGCCCCCAGGAAAAGAAAGCATTTGAGGATTCCTTGGCCCATGTCAAGGATTTGGTCCAGGCCATGGATAGGGTTCTGGGAGCAGGTTAGGCACTTTGACTATTTGAGACCTTGAGACCCTAAGGCTCATATATTAGTCTTAGGGTTTTCTTTTATCTCAAATCTCTATCTCGATTGACATGAACATCCACGAGTACCAGGCAAAAGAGATTCTGAAACGCTTCGGAATCCCAGTTCCCCGAGGACGAGTCGCATCGACGTCTCAAGAAGCCGGAGCGATAGCCCGAGAGATGGGAGGCTCTTGCGTCATCAAGGCCCAGATCCACGCTGGCGGAAGGGGGAAAGCCGGCGGGGTTAAGTTGGCGGGAAGCCCAGTGGAGGCAGAGAAGATTGCCGGTGCGATGCTCGGGAAAAAATTGGTAACGCACCAGACCGGCCCGGAGGGTCGAGAGGTTAAGCGACTCCTTGTGGAGGAGAGGCTTGATATTGACCGGGAGCTGTATTTGGGTCTGGTCTTAGACCGCTCTGCTTCCAGGCCTTCTCTCATAGCCTCGGCAGAAGGAGGCGTCGAGATTGAAGAGGTGGCGCAGAAAAATCCTGAGAAGATCCTCAAAGAGGTCATCGATCCGGCGCTCGGTCTTCTTTCTTTTCAGGGTAGGAGGCTTGCCTATGGCCTTGGTCTTCCTCAAGAACGACTTGGCGCTATGGTTTCCATGCTGCAGGGTCTAGTTCGCGCCTTCATGGAGTTGGACTGTTCCTTGGCCGAGATTAATCCTCTTGTGCTCACGCGGGATGGGAAGCTCTTTGCCCTGGATGCCAAGATGAATTTTGACAACAACGCCCTTTTCCGCCACCCAGAGGTTACGACCTTGAGAGATGTGGATGAAGAAGACCCAAAAGAGGTTGAGGCGTCAAAATTAGGCCTCTCTTACATAGCGTTAGACGGAAATATTGGTTGCATGGTCAACGGCGCGGGCTTGGCTATGGCCACCATGGATATCATCAAGCTTTACGGAGGAGAGCCAGCCAATTTCCTCGATGTGGGAGGGGGGGCCACGAGAGATAAGGTCAGTGAGGCTTTCAAAATTCTTCTCTCTGACAAACGGGTGGAAGGGGTGCTCGTGAACATCTTCGGTGGAATCATGAGGTGTGATGTGATCGCTCAAGGCGTCGTGGAGGCTGCTCGCGAGACGCGTGTTACGGTTCCCTTGGTGGTAAGACTCCAGGGCACCAATGTAGAGTTGGGAAGAAAGATTCTATCAGAATCCGGCCTCTCTATTATCCCGGTCGAAACCATGGCCGAAGCCGCAGAAAAAATAGTAA
>JAHFAO010000110.1 GCA_023250515.1 Deltaproteobacteria bacterium
GCTATCACGAGCAACCTCCGAGTGGCTAGGCTTCCAGTGGGAGTCCAGATTTCTCCAAGGGAATCCGGTCTGCCGCGGCCATCAGTCGTTCATCTTGGCCATCTCTACACCATTGACAAGCGCCGCCTGGGACGCCGGGCGGGCAGCCTCCCTATAGCTCGACTCCGGGAAGTGGACCGTGCCGCCCAAGTAAGCCTGGGGCTAAGGCCTTTTGTCATTAACCGCACTTCCTGAAGGACAGATCGAAAACCGCCGCCACGGCTGCAAATTTCGTCTAGGCGACTCCGTCCGTGTTAAAGTCACGCGCATCAACGCCTTCCGCGGCGAAATCGATTTCGATTTAGTTTAAGGGATAAGGGTGAAAGATTTATTCGTACCTTAGCGCGTCGATAGGGTCTAAGTTGGCGGCTTTTTGAGCGGGATAAAAACCGAAGAAAACGCCTACGGCGCCAGAGAACAGAAAGGCAACGGCAACTATTCCTGAACTAATAAGCGTGGGCCATTCGGCTAAACGTTTCAGCAGGGTAGAGCTGCCAATTCCTAGCAGAATACCAAGGGCTCCTCCGCAAGCTGCTATCACGACAGCCTCAACGAGGAACTGGAGCATAATATCCCTCCTACGTGCGCCAACCGCCATACGAATCCCGATCTCACGGGTCCGTTCGGTCACGGAGACCAGCATGATGTTCATAATACCGATTCCGCCAACCAGCAGAGAAACCGAGGCGATGCTGCCTAGGAGAATGGCCATAACTCTGGTCGTATTCGAGGCCGCCTCGGCGATGTCGGAGAGATTGCGAATAGTAAAATCATCCTCCTGATCAGGCTGGATCCTGTGTCGTTGACGCAAGAGGGCGGTAATCTGCTGCTGGGCCTCCTGGGCCCGATCCGCACTCACGACGGAGAGGTGGATGCTCTGTACCCAGGTAATTCTCATGATCCTCTTTTGCATCGTGGTGTAAGGAATCATAATCGTGTCGTCTTGGTCTGTCCCCTGGCCCGTCTGGCCTTTCACTCCCAATATTCCAATGACCCGAAAAGGGATGTTCCTGATCCGTATCACAGCATCGATCGGCTCTTCGTTACCGAATAGGTTATCGGCCACGGTCTGCCCTATGACCGCAACCTTAGCGGCATTGTCTACATCACCCTCTGTAATGAAGCGCCCCTCCTCCACCTGCCAACCGCGGATCTGCTGAAACTCCGGCGCAACCCCTTGAATCAACGTAGACCAGTTCAGGTTCCCCGCCACTACCTGCTCCGTGCGCCTAAGGGAAGGCGATGCAAAGGGGACCGCAGGAACCTGTTCCATAATGGCTTTGGCATCACTATCCAAGAGAGACCTGACCCCACCGGCACCTGTCCAGACCCCACCGGCAGTGCGAGCGCCAGGAAGAATCACCATAACATTCGTTCCAAGGCTGGCGATCTGTGCTCGCACTAAGGACTTCGCTCCTTCTCCGATAGCCACCATAGCGATCACGGCGCCCACACCGATAATGATACCGAGCATGGTGAGAAAGGAACGTAGCTTATTTCTCCCCAACGCGCGCAGGGCAATCCTTAAAGTCATGAACCACATATCGATTTTCGATTTTGGATTTTCGATTTTAGATTAATCCAGAATCCTTTCATCCCTTAAACTCTTAAACCTTCCTAGTTGTCAGATGGTCAGAGATCACCAATCCATCACGAAAGTGAATTTGTCTTCTGGCATAGGCGGCAATATCCATTTCATGAGTCACCAAGACAATGGTAAGCCCAACTCTAGCATTCAGATCCTGAAACATTTCCATAATCTCGCCGCTCGTCTTGGAGTCGAGGTTGCCAGTAGGCTCATCGGCGAGAATCAGAGAGGGGCGGTTGACCAAGGCTCGGGCGATAGCAACTCTCTGCTGCTGGCCACCGGATAACTGATTGGAAGTATGATGTAGTCTCCCCTCAAGGCCGACCAAGGAGAGGACCTCCAAAGCACGCTCTCTCCTCTCTCCACCACTAAGCCCGTTGTACATCAGGGGCAGCTCTACGTTCTCCAAAGCCGATGTGCGGGCAAGAAGATTAAAGCTCTGAAAGACAAAGCCGATTTTGCGATTACGTATCTGGGCCCATGCATCCGCCGAGAGCGATCCTACCTCTTGCCCCTCTAGAAGGTAAGTTCCGCTCGTAGGTCGATCCAGGCAGCCCAAAATGTTCATAAAGGTGGATTTTCCTGACCCCGACGCCCCCATGACGGCAACAAACTCGCCCTGGTGAATATCTAGGTTAACGCCGCAGAGCGCCGGGACCTCGATGTCTCCCATCCTATAGATCTTGTGGACATCGCGGACACGGATGAGTTCGCCCCGATCCAAATCTTTGCCTATGGTACGGGAGATTTCGGCCATCGGTTTTTGGATCGGGGTTCGTCTACCTGAACCCTAACCCCCTTGTCTGTGGTTGAAACGGATTAGCAACGCCTGATTGACCGGCGGCCTTCGCACCTTCAGAGAGTGCCAGGATGACCTGCTCCTCTTCGTTGACCTCACCTTCAATAAGCTCAGTATAGGAGCCATCGGTAATCCCCAAACGCACCTGGACCGGCTGCGGCTGAAGATCCTTGAGGACATAAATCCTTACCCATCGACCATCTTTGCCATCTCCGCTTCTCGCCCTGCTTCCCCCGGTGCGTCCTCGGCCCCCTCTTCCACTTGTCCCGGGACGATTTGCCTGGCGCAACAAATCTTGTGCATCCTGTTTCTCTGAGGGCGGCCTGAAGCGTATCGCCATGTTGGGAATCCGAAGAACATCATTTTTTTGGCTGACTAGGAACTCTACATTGGCGGTCATTCCCGGTTTCAGGAGCAATTCCCGGTTGTCAATACCGACGACTGCGTCATAGGTCACAACGTTTTGCACCACGGTAGGGGCATGGCGCACCTGGGAGACCTTCCCTTTGAATCGTCGCGCGGCGTGGGCATCCACGGTAAAGGTCACTTCCTGGCCTTCCCAGACATTGCCGACATCGGCCTCGTCGACACTGGTGTGTACCTCCATCTTTGAAAGATCATTGGCAATCGTGAAGAGAGTCGGGGCTTGTAAGGATGCTGCCACTGTCTGCCCCACGTCGACATTGCGTGAGATCACAATCCCATCAACTGGCGACCGAATCACCGTATAGGCCAGATCCACTGAGGCCTGATTCAACGAAGCCTGAGCCTGCTCTACCTGCGCCTTGGCCACTTCAAATTGGGAGGATGCCGCGTCAAAGGCGGTCTGAGCGGCGTCCAACTCGCTCTGCGAGATCAGCTCGCGCTTTTTGAGCTCCGCGGCCCGTGCCAGGGTCCTCCGCGTGTCCTCAAGGGTAACCTTCGCCTTTGCCACGTTGGCCTGAGCCGCCAGCAGATTGGCCTTTGCCTCATCCACACGCGCTTTAAACTTGGCCTGGTCAAGCTCAGCGATCAACTGGCCTTTCTTCACCTGGCTGTTAAAATCAGCGTTAAGCTTGGAAATCGCTCCCGAGACCTGGCTTCCTACCTGCACCGTGACCACAGCTTGAAGGGTTCCCGTGGCCGAGACCACTTGGGTGATATTGCCCTTTTTCACCGGCACCGTGATGTAAGGCGATTCTCTAGCTCCATCCCCAAGAAGCCAAAAGGTCACGCCTAGGAAAGCGGCAATGAGAAACACGATAACAATTGTAACAATCCGTTTTACTTTCATGGCTCTTTTCGTGCACCCTGAAAGATTTTTTCTATGATATCGCCGATTTCCTTCTTCTTAGGACGGCTAAAAGTGACCCCGCTTGTTATGGCGGCATCAGGCTCCTGATCCTCCAAGAGCTGTTCTATGTCCACGCGAAAGAGGGACATGAAGGGCACTCCCACCATCGATTCTTTTATCTCCCGCGCCTTGCCTTTGAGATAGTAGTTCATCCCTCTGTCCGTGATCAATAGGGTAATCTTGCCGGTGCGCCTCAGGTTCTCGGCTGTAGTGCTGATTTTGCCGATGGCCAGGTTGATCTTGGACCGATCCTTGGCAACAATTTCATAATAGGAAAGCATGGCCGGATGGGCCCATCCCTGCCCATCGACGGTTACCAGCACAATGGCCTTGCCCATCTGGGAGGCCACATCTTCCCCCTTGAGGCGCTCAAAGAGCTGCTCAGTCAACTCCTTGCCCAAAAGCTGCGACACCCTTCCCTACCCTCCTTATATATTTAGACGTTTGAGGAAATATTCCGTTTATTCACTGATTACAAGTTCCTGCCTTTTACCGAAACCCTGTTCGTTGTCGATATAATAAAGCCTTTCAGGAACCACGCAGTAAAACTTTACTTTTAGAAAAGCCTTGTAAAATACACCACTTGCAGGATCGGCAAAGAGCTTCATGACCTCTGGATATTTGCGTGCGTAGACCGCCATCGCTTTGCCCTTCTCAATAAGGGAATCCACTGTCACGACCTTCCCCTCAAGCTGGATACCCTTGATCTTACGCCAATCCCGATAGTCCTCCTGGATCGTCACTGCGACCTGAGGATTAGCCGTTAAATTCTGACAGTGCCGTGAATCTGGAGCAGAAAAGAAGTATAGGCGCAGGCCATCGCTGGCATAAAAAACAGTCGCTGCCCAAGGAATATCCCCGCTGCAGGTCCCGAGCGTCATCGTGTTATGACCCTCCATGTAACTAAGGATCTGCTGCCTGAACTCTTCAGACATCGCCTTAAATTATCACATTACATCAAACCCCCTCTCCTTCATCCTCTCCCCCTGCGAGAGGGGGAGAGGGAAGGGTGAGGGGGACTGGCCTTCCCCTAGAGAGACCGGCGTAACAAAGGAACCTTGCTCAGTGCCGTCAGGTCCGTGACCCCGACGCAAAGCATCGCTACCTTTATCTCATAAATAATCCCGCTTAAAAATTTTATCACCTTCTCAGCCGATTCCAAGGCTGGTGCCAGGAGAGGCTGTCCGATGGCAGCGATATTGGCCCCCAAGGCAATAGCCTTGGCAATATCCAAGCCATTTCGGATGCCGCCAGAGGCGACAATCTCCAGGTCGGGAACTGCTTCCCGCACCTCGACTATGGCCTCCTCTGTAGAGATACCCCAATCCGTAAAGGTAAGGTCAACAGACTCCCCTCTTTGGGCTGCCCTCTTGACCTCTACTGCGTACCATGAGGTTCCTCCCCGGCCAGCAACATCGATGGCTTTCACACCAGCTCGCTTAAGTCGCAAGGCCACATCCGCGGAGATCCCACTGCCTACCTCCTTAGCCATAACTGGGACCTCAAGCTCGCGGCAGACCTCGGCAATCTTGTGGCTGAGCCCTTTAAAATTCCGGTTCCCTTCGGGCTGGACCGCCTCTTGGAGAACGTTGAGGTGGAGAATCAATCCGTCGGCTTGAATCATCCGCACCGCCTCGCGACACTCCTGGACTGTGTAACCGTAGTTGAGCTGAACGGCCCCGAGGTTACCAAAAAGAAGGATATCGGGGGCCAGATCTCTTACCTTGAAGGAATCGGCTACGCTCCGTTCCTCCAACGCAACCCGCTGGGACCCAACCCCCATGGCCAAACCCAGTTGCTGAGCAGCCTTCGCTAGATTCCGGTTGACCTTGCGTGCCAATTCAAAGCCCCCGGTCATCGAAGAGATCAAGAGAGGGGCTTTGAGCGATTTGCCGAGAAAGGTCGTGCTCAAGTCGATCTCGGCGATATCGACCTCGGGAAGGGCATTGTGGAGAAAAAAGTACCGGTCCAAACCTGTCCCGTGGGGGGCTGCGACTGCCTTGGTGTCAAGACAGAGCTCAAGGTGCTCCTTTTTTCTTTGCTGGGTTGCTGAGAGGGATTTTTTACCCCTTCCGCGTGGCATGGTATGGCAGGGAAAATTACGTGGTTTTTTTTATGGCCTTCCTACCCTGTTTGCCGGTAGGCACGGAAGCCGGATTGGCCGCCTCGGGATGGCGACTCATCTGCTCGTCACTCCATCGCTCAAAGAGGGTCACATCGATGCCAAATTGATCGAGGACACGGGTTACGGTTTGATTGATCACATCATCGAGGGTCTTAGGTCGATGGTAAAAGGCTGGGACCGGAGGAAAGATCACCGCCCCCATTCGGGTAAGGGCAACCATACTCTCCAGATGTCCCAAATGAAGGGGAGTCTCACGCACCAATAAGACGAGCTTCTTTCTCTCTTTGAGCACGACGTCAGAGGCCCTGACCAAAAGGTCACCACCGACCGAATGGGCAATCCCACCCATGGATTTCATGGAACAAGGTGCGATCACCATGCCCTCGGTGCGAAAGGACCCGCTCGATATGCTGGCGCCGACATTGTTGATGTCATGGACGACATCCGCCATCGCTTCGACGTCCTTTACAGAGTAAGGGGTCTCCACTTGGATAGTCATCTTGGCCGCCCGAGTCAGCACCAAATGGGTCTCAACATCTTTGAGCCCTGCAAGAACCTCTAAGATCCGAACTCCATAGATAGTCCCTGTGGCGCCTGATATGCCTACAATTAGCCGACGCATGGAGAATTTGATCAAAAACCCTTTCGTCACCCTTCGACAAGTCTCAGGGTGACCGGGTAAGTGTACAAAACTGCATTTGGCAGCCGCTCGTGCTGAGTCCTTCGACACGCCAGCCGTTCGTCCTGAGCTTAGTCGAAGGATACGGCTGGCATGCTCCGGACAGGCCCCGTCGAAGCACGGGCGAAGACTTTTTCATAGAATTTAGTCTATAAACTCCAAAGTGATTCGATCTCCGTCACGCACCTTCAGCTCATCCTTAAGCCGGACCGGCGCAATCACCTCGATCTTATCTGCCGGATAGCCCGCGACTCCGGGAAGGAGCGCCGCACCCTTATACTTCCTTTCAATCTTGACTAGAAAGCAGCGCGCCTGGCAGAATGAAGGGTCCGGTGAGATAAGATCAATGCCGGTTACCTGCCTTTTTACTTCCTGCCACACGCCCATTTCCTTCTCCGACTCAAGTCGCAGGTTCAATGTGGCCGGGTAGGGAGAGAAGCCAAGTTTCTCCCGCAAAACCTTCTGCACCCAATCCAAAGCCATAAAGGATGTTGCCTTACCCAAATCAGAGTAAATAACTCCGCTAATTTTCCTTCGGTCCGCCATTGCCTTATTCGTTACTCGTATATTCGTTATTCGTGTATTCGTGAGTCGAGTAACGAGTCAACGAGTAACGAATATACGATAGGTTAATGGCCCGACAGAGACTTGGCCTTGCCCCCTCGACGCACTTTGATGATCTCGGCAAGAATGGAAAGGGCAATCTCCTCAGGGGTCTCCGTGTTGATGTCCAAACCGATGGGGGCATAAACCCTCTGGATGATCTCTTCGGCAATCTTTTCTTCTTCCCTGAATCTCTGGAAGCATGCCTTGGTCCGTCTCCGACTGCCGATCATTCCGATGTACTTAGCCGGACTATGAATGATTTCGCGCAGGCAGGGTTCATCATACTTATGGCCCCGGGTAATGAGGACGATATAAGTGGACGGAGTGATCGGCAGGCCCTTCAGGGTTACCGCCATATCCCCGACCAGGATCTCGTCTGCGTCAGGGAATCTCTCTCTATTGGCAAAGAGAATGCGATCATCAAGGACGGTTACATGCAAGTCCAAAACCTTGGCGAATTTAACCAAGGGAAGAGCGATATGACCCGCGCCAACGACGATCAATTTGGGAGGAGAGGGAATCACCTCGAAGAAGACCTCTACCTTACTTTCAGGGGCGGGAAACTCCAATGGAACGAGCTTGGATCTCTCCTCCCGCAGGCGAACCTCTGCCTCCTTAAGGATGGCCTCCAGAAGTGTCGGGTCGCGAATCGTCCCCACCTTGATCGTGCCCTCCCTGATGAGACATTTTTCACCGGGTTCCACGCGGCCGTTTACCCCTGCCTCCACCACGGTCGCCAAGACCGCGGCGGCGCCCTCGTCCTTGACCTGAATCAACTCGTCGGCTAACCGGCTCATTTTTTTCCAGCTTTCTCTTCCTCACGTCCCTTCCACCAGGGATCGATAAAAATATTCATAATCCCCCCACAGACCGCCGGGCTATCCGAGGAAATATCGTCAAGGAGATCCACGCGCACCATCCTGGGCTTGCGCGTCCGGATCACCTCGATCGCCTCACGCCGCACATCTGCCTCTCCACAACCTCCCCCAATCGTCCCCAAAATCTCCCCCCAGGCGGTCACCACCATCTTTGCCCCTACCTCTCTAGGGGTGGAACCGCGCGTCGAGACGATAGTGGCTACCGCCAGCGTCTCCCCTTTTTCCAAGAACTCCTTCACTTGATGATAGATCGAATCCATTTTAACCTCCAAAGCTTAAGACTGACCGATGACCGACGACGGCTGACCGGTCTCCCGTCTTCGGTCCGCGGTCATTGTGTGCTTGTTTACGCAGTTTCCTTTCGCTCACTTCTCCCTCGCCCACACCCTCTCCCTCAACGGAGAGTGTAGGGGTGAGGGTTTCATCCATTAAGCTACGAGCTTCTGTAATGTCCGACCCAGAGTAATCAGGCTGTTTAGATTATGCACTGATAAAAAAAGATCCAGATAGGGAAGCACCGCCTGCATCCCTTTACATAGAGGCTCATAATTCTCGCTCGCCAAAAGAGGATTGAGCCAAATGATCTTGTAGCACCGCCGCTTGAGAGTCCTCATTTCCCGCTCCAGCAGAGCCACGTCTCCCCGATCCCACCCATCACTGATAACAACGATTACGGTCCGATGGCTGACCATACTGGGAGCGAACTCCCGGTTGAAGGTATAAAGCGAGCGGCCAATATTGGTTCCTCCCGACCAGCCCAAAACAGAACTGGAAATCCGCTCCAGGGCGTTGCCGATGTTTTTGGTGCGAATGAGGTGGGTGATGCGGCTTAAAGAGGTGCTGAAGACAAAGGTCTCCACGCCCCAAAGTTCATTCTGCAGCCCATACATAAACTGGATCAAAAAACGGCTGTAACAATCCATGGAGCCACTGACATCACAGAGTAGGACAACGCGGGTCTTTTTGATCCTCCTCTTGCGGGCGACGAGTTCAATGATCTCTCCCCCGTATTTGATGTTCTTACGCATAGTCCAGCGGGGATCGATCTGATCCCCTTTGGTGGCGCGCTTCTTGCGGCGACTCACCTGCGTCGCGATCTTGGTGGCGATCAAAAGGATGGCCCGGCTGATAGCACGGCTTTCTTCGATGCCCATTTCGCTAAAGTCCTTTTTATTGAGCGCCTCGTACGGGCTGTAGGTGGGGACAGCGATGGGCTCCTTTTCGTTCAGCTCGGCCTCCTGGCTGGAGCTTTGCGCAACTACCTCCTCCAAACTGCCACCTTCTCCACGAGACTCCCAAGCGCTATCTTTCGAGGGAGATCCCGACACCACGACTGACTCCATAGGCGAACCCTCGGGAGTGTGGTCTTGCCAAAAACAATCGAAGACCCGATCAAAGAGCGACATATCCTCTCTTTCGGAGATCAAGTTGGAACGCAAGACGGCGTGAAAATCCGCTCTACGGCCGATATCCACATGCTCCAGGGAACGGCTGGCGTCAATCACCTGACTCAGGCCAACTTTGACGCCTACCTCCTTCAAGACCCGGCCAAAGGCCAACAGGTTAGCCAACGTCCCTTGGCTCCGCACGGCGGAGAATCGATGCACCGCTTCAAGAATGGCTTCATCCGATATTTGCATGATCTATGCCTTGAGCACGGTAGACTCTTTTAGCATCTCATCCAAGTCCAACCTCTTGCCCGCCACTTCCTCCCGCAGGTGGTGGAGATCCTCCCGGTATTTAAAGACGCAACCCATGGTCTCCTCCACAGTCCCCTCGTCCAATTCGTGTCGATTGAGGGTCATCAGGGCAGAGGCCCAATCCAGCGTCTCCGCAATACCTGGACGCTTGTAAAAATTCATCTGGCGCACCCGCTGCATAAAGGTACAAACCTGCCTGGCCAAGAGGTCTCTTACATGGGGAAACTTGGTCATGATGATCTCATATTCCTTTTCAAAGGTAGGGTAATCGATCCAGTGGTAGAGACAGCGCCGCTTCAGGGCGTCGTGGATTTCCCGAGTACGGTTTGAGGTCAAGAAGACATAGGGGCGGAGCTTGGCGCGGATCGTTCCGATTTCGGGTATGGTGATTTGAAAGTCGGAGAGCACCTCCAACAGAAAGGCCTCAAATTCCATGTCCGCACGATCAATCTCGTCGATGAGAAGAACCGGCGGTGTTGATCCATCGCTTTGAATGGCCTCCAACAGAGGCCTCCTGACGAGATACTCCTCGGTAAAGATCTCCGTCTCCACGGCCTCACGATCTCCATGCCGGACCTCTTCCAACTTGATGCGCAGCATCTGCTTCGGATAGTTCCACTCGTAGAGGGCCGTGTTGGCGTCCAGTCCTTCATAGCACTGGAGACGAATCAGCCTGGTCTCCATGACCTCGGCCAGTACCTTGGCAATCTCGGTCTTGCCGACCCCTGCTTCTCCCTCCAGGAGTACAGGTTTACCTAAAGTAATCGAAAGATAAACCACGGTGGCCAGGGAGCGATCGCAGATATACTGCTGCTTCCTCAAGGCCTCCTGAATCTTTTCAATGGTGAGCTTCTTCGGGTTCACTGATACCCTCGCATTGCGTGTGGGTTGAGACGGAGTTCAAGTGGAATGTGGAGTTAGGTCTTTCAAAGAATGAAGAATAGCCTCCAAGACTCCTCCAGCAATGGCCCTAGCCTTATCGGAAATCGAATAACAATACTCCCTTTTCCCCCGGGGATCAATGTCTCCAGCCTTGATCCCCTCCTCCACTGGAATACCGTCCTTGAGCAGGCCTCTTAAAACACCTTTGATCTGGGCACGGATGGGATAACCATTGACTTGAGCAACAACTTGCCCTGTATTCACCCGATCACCAATCTCGTGCAGAGCCTTAAAAAAACCCTTTTGGGGGACGCGCAGAACCCTCTCATCGGTATAACCCCCAACAGGCGCTGGAACCCCTGTATCCTCCTCAGCCGCGCCTTGCCAAAGGACCCGTCCCAAGTTATGACCCCGATTCGTCTCCACCACTGCGTG
>JAHFAO010000010.1 GCA_023250515.1 Deltaproteobacteria bacterium
AAAGTAAACAAGCCGAGTGATGTTGTATTTGCCGGTGAAGCCCGGAACGAGCCTTTGCTTGTGTTCATAGACCCGCCGCTCTAGATCACTTGTGACACCTGTATAAAGGGTGCGCGATTTGTTGGTCATGATGTAAACGTAATATTGTTTCATCCTGCCTAACAGCGACTAGTCCGAGATTCTTCGTCGCTACGCTCCTCAGAATGACATCCACCGCACACATCAGCCTTCCGTCACCGCCTTGATTGACTCCCACGTGACATCCAAAAGGCTCTTAAGCTCATCTTCGGCTATTGTCAGTGGCGGCATCAGGATGATCACATCCCCTAACGGCCGTATCATTACATCTCTCCTTCGAGCCTCGAGAATGACCTTATGCCCTATTCTTTTTTCCGGCGCGTAGTTCTTGCGCCCGCTTTTATCCTCGACCAGCTCAATTCCGACCATGAAGCCCCATTGGCGGACATCAGCCACGTGAGACAGCGAGAGAAAATCCTCTTCCAGCCTGCGCTTGAGATGCGCGATCTTATCCTGCATCCGTTCGAGAATCTTCTCCTTCTTGAAAATCTCCAAACTAGCGAGAGCTACGGCGCAGCCAAGGGGATTTCCGGTGTACGTGTGCCCATGAAAAAAACTTTTGCACTCTCCATACTCACCGAGAAATGCGGAAAAGATCTCTTCGGTAGCCAGAGTCGCAGCAAGGGGGAGATAGCCGCCGGTGATCCCTTTGGCCAGACAGAGAATGTCCGGGCTCACGCCTGCGTGCTCGCAGGCAAACATCTTGCCGGTGCGGCCAAAGCCAGTGGCCACTTCATCGAGGATGAAGAGAATTCGGTTCTTGCGGCAGATTTCGCTTAGAGCTTTCACATAACCCAATGGCTGGGACCACATCCCCGCTGCCCCCTGCATCAGGGGCTCCATGATAAAGGCGGCAAGGGAGTCCCTCTCCCTGGAAAGCTTCTCTTCGGCTTCTTGAATCGCGCTTTGAAGGGCATCCTGCTCATTCATGTTTTGAAAGTAGCGAAAGATATGAGGCGGGTTGAGACGCAGTACAGGAAAGAGAAGCGGACGGTGAAAGCGGTGAAAGGTCTCGGAGTAACCGACGCTCATGGCCCCAATAGTGTCTCCGTGATAGGCCTCAACGAGGGAAGCGAAGCGCGTGCGCTCTTTCTCCCCTTTGAGCTGCCAGTATTGAAAGGCCATCTTAAGGGCCACCTCCACTGCCGTAGCTCCGTTGTCCGAATAAAAAACTCGGTTGAGTCCTGACGGAGCGATCTCGATAAGCTTTTCGGCAAGCTCGATGCCGGGCACATGGCTCAACCCAAGAAAAGTGGAGTGGGCAACACGGCCAATCTGCTCCCTCAATGCCTCATCTAGCTCTTGCCTTCGATGACCAAAGACGTTGCACCAGAGAGAGGAGACCCCATCCAGATATTTCCTGCCCTTGATATCAACGAGATAATGCCCTTCACCTTTGGCAATAATGCATGGCTCCTCTCCCATCCACTCCTGCATCTGGGTAAAGGGATGCCAGAGGTAGGTATGATCCAGCCGCTTCAGCTCGTTGTTATCTGTCATCCTTACCAATAGCCTCCGGTGCGAGCTTGGAGGGCGGGCGGCTGCCCCGAAAAAAGGCAGACGTCCGACACGGACGCTCTCAAAGAAGAGTGGCATCTTGGATTGATCATAATGGAGCAGAGGGGTAGAGACCCATCGGCTGCCATTGAGGGGCAGTCGGCCGCGCGACCCTTACATCTACAGTTCATTCTTTGCTTTCTCGAACGCGCTTAGCGCCCGGTGGAGGTGCTCATGTGTATGCGTCGCCATGAGTGTGATCCGCAATCGAGAGCTCCCGGGAGGAACGGTGGGCGGGCGTATTCCCTGGGCAAAGACCCCTTGTTGCAATAACCGTTCTGAAAAGGCCATGCATTTCTGCGCATCACCGATGATGAGCGGTAGGATCTGGCTTTGACTCTGCCCTAGAGAAAAACCCAGCCTTTTTAGTCCTTCTCTGAGAGTCCGGCAGTTATGCCATAGGGCAAGACGTCTTTGCGGCTCTTTATTTAAAAGGTTAATGGCAGCAATGGCCATCGCAAGGACAGCGGGTGGAAGAGAGGTGGTAAAGATAAAACTCCGAGAGCGGTTAATAAGAAGGTCGCGCAGCGCCTGGCTACCTGCCACATAAGCCCCAAAACCTCCCAGGGCCTTGCCCAGAGTCCCCATCTGAACTGGAACTCGTTTTCCTAGCCCCAATTTGGCTACGACGCCAGCCCCATTCGGCCCAAAGACCCCCGTGGCATGGGCCTCATCAACCATAAGCATCGTCCCATATCGTTCCGCGAGATCAACGAGATCTGCAAGCGGGGCTTCATCTCCATCCATACTGAAGAGGGTCTCTGTAACAACTAGCCTTCGACCTTTCCCAGACGCTTTTTTTAACTCTTCCTCCAGGCGCTCCAAATCGCAGTGAGGATAGACTATTATCTTCGCCCGCGAGAGGCGGCAACCATCGATGATGCTGGCGTGGTTCAAGGCATCGCTAAAGATCACATCTCCTTCTCCCACCAGGGTGGAGAGGATACCAATGTTGGCTTGAAAGCCGGAGTTAAAAACCAGCGCGGCCTGAGTTCCTTTAAGCTCAGCGATTTTTTCTTCCAGCTCTTCATGGAGCGTCATGTTCCCCGATATGAGACGCGAGGCTCCAGAGCCACAGCCATAGCGATCAATGGCCTCTTTCGCCGCTTCGCGCAGCGCTGGATGATTGGCCAGTCCCAGGTAGTTGTTGGAGGAGAAATTCAGGACCTCCTTGCCGTCGAGGATCAAAGTAGGCCCCTGCTCTCCTTCCACGCGGCGGAGTCTTCGATAGAGTCCCTCCTGCCTCATTTTCTCCAACTCATTTGGAATGAAATCCGTTGTCATCTCAAGGCTAGACTTATTATAAGGTAGGCTTCATGGCAACCAGGGAGGTTGGTTCTTGGTTTGTGATATAATCCGTGAACTTGATCTCCTAGGATCGGCCTATCATTCCCTATGGCTCATAGCAGAGTAACCCTCGACGAGCTAATACAGCGAGCTACGAGCGGACAGAGCTTTAATCACCATCTCCTTTTTCGCCCTTCCTTGGTTTATCAAATGCTCTTTGATCCCTTCTGGATCTGGTGTGAATACCACGCTCCCAAGGAGGAAGCCGTGGATGAGAAGAGCCGTTACGACGAGATGCGGCTCCAGCGGGGAAAAGAGTTCGAAGAGAGCTGGGTGCGGAGTCACTATCCCTCAGCGGTTGCGATCGAGCCGGATTTTGGCTTTGAAGCACTCAAGAACACCCTGCGGGCAATGCTGGAAGGGGCCAGGGCGATATACCAACCCCATCTGTGGGACCTAGGGGGAGAGACTTACGGGAAGGGTGACCTCCTAATCTGCGACGATAGCCGTGCGTCTGACCTTGGACCTTTTCACTACCGCTTGGTGGAGATAAAGAGGTCTGGATCCTTGCAGGATTACCATGTTCTCCAGGCGGCCTTCTATAACCGGATGCTAGGAAAGCTACAGGGATATATTCCGGAGCAGATCACCCTTGTTCTAAAAGAGACTAAGGAGAGCGTGTCCTACGCTGATAGGGAAAAGGCGCTTGATGAAACGATTTTACGATGGAAGGCCTTGCGTGACGGAGATTTCGTTCCTGAACCAGGAAGGCCGCCAAGGGTTACGGCCTCGCCCTGGCGGCTCTATGGAAGCAAGCTCGTAGAAACAAGGAAGGATTTGGTCCTCTTGGCTGGTGTCCCCAGGGGAGAACGAGCGAAGCTTCGTAGGGCGGGAATCCACAGGGTCGATCAGCTCTGGAACCTACAACTAGAGGAGAGCTGCGAAATTCTTGGCGAACACTATGGGACCACAGCCTATTATGTGACGCAGGCCTACAAGACAGGGCAGCCTATCCTTAAGCCTGGATGTCAGCTGACCATTCCCCGAGCCAAACGACTCCTATACTTTGACTTTGAAACTTCTGATGAAGTGCATCCAACAGAACCTCCTCATATCTACCTCATCGGCTGCTGGGATGCGATGCGGGACCAGTACGTCAAATTTCTTGCCCGGGGAGCGGGAGATGAGGGGGGAATCTTTAACGGGTTCCTTGACTATGTCGGTGATTTGGAGAATACACGGCTATATCACTGGACCGATTTTGAGATTAGGCAGATTAAGAAAGTTATCCGGCGCTGGCCAGCTCTAGAGGGGCCATTGGAAAGATTGATCTCATGCTGTGTCGATCTCAAACAAACAATCCAATCGACTGTTTACCTACCCGTCCCCACATTTTCCATCAAATCTGTGGCTCCTGCTCTGGGTTTCAACTGGCGGCAGGCTCACATAGGGGCCTTTGAAGCGATGGTTTGTTACTGGAACTATTTGGATAGCAGGGAGAAATCCGAAATGGATAAAGCGATCCTTTATAACGAGGATGACTGCCTAGCCATGTGGCATGTTGATCAAGAGCTTACGAAACGTTTGACAAAAACGAACTTGATAGCGTAGGTTGCTTCGAAATCCAGGATTTTTTTCTCAGTTGCTTCAGCGAGGTTTGTAAATGAAATTCGGGATGTTCGTAATCGGAGACTACCACCCTCAGGCGAACAAGTCTTTGAGCGATTATTATGAGCAGATGCTGGAACAGGTAAAATGGGCTGAGGATCTCGGATATGAGTGTTTCTGGTTTGGAGAGCACCACTTTGACTTTTTTGGAGTGATTCCCTCTCCTCCGGTTTTCATGTCCGTCGCGGCAAAGCGGACTACGAAGATCCGGTTGGGCGTCGCCGTATCTCTTCTTCCTTACCGTAATCCTATTTTTGTTGCAGAAGAATACGCGATGGTGGATGTGTTGAGCGGTGGCAGGCTGGACTTCGGCGTTGGCAGAGGAACGCCGCCGGAATTAGTGGGCTTCGGGGTCAAAGAAGATAACCGAGACCTACTGGTGGAAAGCCTCGAGGTGGTTAAGATGGCCTGGCGCGAAGGGAAGGTTTCTTTTAAGGGGAGATACCATCAAATTCATGACGTGTCATTAAACGTCACACCCGTTCAGAAACCCACTCCTCCGTTGTACTTCGCCGCCTTGAGTCCTGGCTCTTATAAGGTCGCAGGAGAGCAGGGGTATCCCATTCTCGGGATTCCTTTTGCGAGCTGCAAGGACATCGCCGAGGTCAAGGAGAAGGTGTCCTTTTATAAGGACACCCTTTCGCGCTTCGGGCATAATCCTGCTGCCTTTGATGTCGTTCAATGCTTTCATGCCCACGTGGCCCCAAGCGATGAAGAGGCCGATAGAAACGCCAGAGGCGCCATGAGCCTCTACTATAATGCGCGACTTCACATAAGACCGCGTACTTACGATCAGCTTTATGGGGAAAGGATGATCATGGTGGGCGACCCTAAACGTTGCATCGGGCAAATAGAGGAAATCAGAGAGACGGGAACCAACTATATTATCTTCATGATGAACTTTGCCACCTTGGAGCAGAAAAAAATCCTCGAGTCCATGGAGATCATGGCTAAAGAGGTGATTCCAAAGTTCGCTGAATGAATCCATCTGCATACAGCCCCCCGGGAAACAGTAGATCTCCTTCCACACGTCAGCACGCAATCGCATTTAAACTGAGTCCAGCCCGCACAGCCGCCTCAGGCCACCGGGTCAGTTACGGTTATTGACCCCTCGGCATAGAGTGTTATAGGGGTAGATGAGGCTACTGTATAATAGGTAATTACTGCAAAGGAGGGAAGCCTATGTTGCGAAGCAGAAATTTCAGATTGGTCACAACCTCCTGGACTTTTTTTCTTGTCTTGCTCCTGGTAGTCGCCTTGCCGGTGTGGAGCGAGACTCTCGACGAGCTCCACAAGAAGGCTCTAAAAGAAGACGGGGTTCTAAACTGTTATTGTTCACTCGCTCAGATCAATGCAGAGAAGATTTACCCGGTGTTTGAAAAGCGCTTTCCCGGTATCAGGATCAACCATGTGGATGCTACGTCCGATAAGCTTGCGGCTCGCGCTATCACTGAAGCTCGAGGGGGCAGGGTTATTGCTGATGTCCTGGAATTTGGACTTGAGAACGTAATACAGGTTTATGAGCAGGGCCTTGTGCTAGAGAAGCTCCCGCCTGAAGCGGCAGACTATCCGGCTACCTTAAAAGGATCATATTGGGTTGCGAACAATATGATCTTTTTCGTCGGTGCATGGAATACCGATCGGGTCAAGAAGCAGGAAGAGCCCAAGTCTTTTGACGATTTTGCCGATCCCAAATGGAAAGGCAGGCTGATTGCTGAGCCGAGAGATGCGGAGCTGGTCATAGGGCTGATGCACAAGCACAAGAGCCTGGAGAAAGCCCGCGCCATCCTCAGTAAGATCGCCGCCAACAACGTGGAGTTCCACAAGGGACACTCGCAGCTTGCAGAGTTATTAGTGGCCGGACAGGCAGGGGCTTGTTTTACCTGCTATTCTCACCATTATCCGCCGCGGATCAAGAAGGGGGCGCCGCTGGGTTATTTTCTTACAGAAGGAATCGCAGGGATCATCGTAGTTGCAGTCATGAAGAATCCGCCTCATCCGAACACCGCGTGGCTCTTCGCGCGGTGGGCTGCGTCAGAGGAGGGCCAAAAGGTTTATGCCATGGGCGGCCGCACACCGGCTCATCCGAAGGTCGAACCCACTGAGAAAATCCGGCCGAAGACAATCTATGCGGTTGGGGCCGACGACGTGAAACAGTTTCCCAAGTACGAGAAGATATGGAAAGAGATATTCAAATTGCGGTGAGGGGAAACGAGCGTAAGAGAGAAGGCCACGCTTGTCGTAAACAGAGTATGAAACCAAAGCGGGTACAGGAAGCAAGGTTGACCTGACCTGAATGGATTCGATAGAAGGAGGTTTTATGCATAGAAAAAAACGGCTAGGTTTTCTCATTCTTTGCGGTCTGATTCTGAGTTGCCTGCTCTTCCTCTCCTACTCGCCGGCAACGAGCCAGACCTTAGACGAGGTCTATAAGCAGGCGTTAAAGGAGGGAGGGACCCTTAACTTTTACGGGACCCTGGCCCAGATCAATGCAGCCAAAATTCTTCCTGAGTTCGAGAAGCGCTTCCCTGGGATTAAAGTCAATCACGTTGACGCCACTGCTGATAAACTTGCGGCCCGCGCTATTACCGAAGCCCGTGGAGGAAGAGTCATAGCGGACATTTTCCAATTTGCGCTTGAAAACATCGTGCAGGTCTACGAGCAGGGGCTTGTCCTGGAAAAGCTTCCACCCGAAGCGGCGGCCTACCCCGACAACTTGAAAGGTTCGTATTGGCTGGCGTCCGAACCGATCTTTATTATTGGCGCTTGGAATACGAACTTAGTCAAAAAAGCGGACGAACCCAGGCAATTTGAAGACTTTGCCGATCTTAAATGGAAAAACAAGCTAATTGGCGAGCCCAGGGATGCAGAGCTGCTGATAGGCATGACTCACAAGTATAAGAGCATGGAGAAGGCTGTTTCCCTGCTTAAGAAGATTGCCACAAATAGTGTGGAGTTTCATAAAGGCCACTCCCAGCTTGCTGAATTGTTGGTGGCGGGTCAGGCCGCGGCCTGCATCACCTGCTACGCCCACCACTACCCGCCCCGAATCAAGAAGGGCGCTCCGGTCAACTATATGCTGGCGGAAGGAATCGCTACTATAACTGCAACCGCGCTTCCGAAGGGCGCGCCTCATCCGAACACGGCGTGGCTCTTCGCGCGTTGGTCCGCTAGTGAGGAGGGACAAAAGGTTTATGCCATGGGTGGCCGGACGCCGGCCCATCCTAAGGTAGAGCCGGTTGAGAAGACTCGGCCGGAAAAAATCTACGCCGTGACTGCCGCCGAGCTTAAAGAGTTTTCTAAATACGAGAAAATTTGGAAAGAGATCTTCCGGCTCCGGTAAGAGGCCTTTACGATCCATAGGTCTTGCGGCTGTGACAGGGGTCAAGCATGTCTACGATCGCGCTGCCAAGAAGTGTCAGGGATACCATTCCGCTCTTCCGTGATCCTGCGCTGCTCATCCCTGTAGTAGGGACAGGGGTACTCATCTATTTGGCTATCCTGCCCCTTTTTATGCTTCTCCTGGGAAGTTTCCAGGCCGAGGTTGCTCCGCGTGAGTTCGTCCTTACATTGAAGAACTATAAGAACGCATATGCCAGCGAGTATACTTACTCAACGTTCAAAAACTCGCTTATCTTTGCCGCCGGTTCTTCGGCGCTGACTTTCTTCTTTGGGACTCTGCTGGCATGGCTAGTCGAGCGCACAAACACGCCGCTGAGAGTGGTTTTCATTCCGATTGCGGTGGTCCCGCTAATTTTGCCAGGGGTGCTGGAAGCGATTGCTTGGATCTTTCTCCTTAGCCCTAAGTTTGGTTACATCAATGTGGCATTGATGCACATCTTCGGTTTGGAGTCGGCGCCCTTCAATGTTTTTTCTCTTGGCGGAATGATTTGGGTTCATTCGGTCGGGCAGGTTCCGCTCGCCTTTCTAATGATGGTGGCGGCATTTAAGTCGATGGACCCTGCGCTCGAAGAATCCGCCATGATGTCCGGCGCTAATACTTCGCAGACCCTGCGGCGGATTACGCTTCGTTTGCTCATGCCGACTTCAGCTTCCGTACTCCTCATCCTTTTCGTGCGCACACTGGAGTCTTTTGAAACCCCAGCTCTAATTGGTATCCCGGCTCGCATCTATGTTTATACCAGTGAGATTTATCTCGCCTTCAATGAATACCCACCGGACTATGGTCGCGGGGCCGCGCTGGCGGTCGGCCTGCTCATTCTTAGCGCGGCTGGGGTCTGGCTTTACACGAGATCGACGCGTGAGGGGAAAAAGTTTCAAACCGTGACCGGTAAGGCCTTCAGGCCGCGTCAATTCGATCTCGGACCCTGGCGTTGGGTCGGTTTCGGATTTCTGATGGTTTATTTCTTGGTAGTCGTGCTTCTTCCCTTCTTAGTTATGCTGTGGGCATCGTTTTTGCCATTCTTTGCCACTCCGAGTTCGGATGCCCTTGGAAAACTGACCTTCGAGAATTACCGATATTTGTTTGGTTTTAGGCCGTTTTGGGATGCGATGCAGAACAGCATCGTTCTAGCGTTAATGAGTGCAACCGTGGCGATGGTACTTACCTCTTTAATTGCCTGGATTGTTTATAAGAGCAGGCTTCCTGGATCCTGGGTGCTGGATTTTCTCGCCTTCGTCCCCATTACCGTACCCGGCATAGTTCTTGGCATGGCACTCATCCTGCTTTATGTGGCCTTCCCAATTCCTATCTACGGGACCATTTGGGTTTTAATGATCGCCTATGTCACAAGGTACATCCCATACGGGATGCGTTCGGCATCGGGGGCGATTCTGCAGATCCATGGCGAACTTGAGGAAGCGGCGGCCGCTTCAGGGGCCTCCTGGTGGGAAACTTTTAAGCGGGTCACCCTGCCGCTACTGAGACCCGGATTTGTCGCTGGATGGATTTACATCTGTATTGTCTCCTTTCGAGAGTTTTCAACGTCTGTCCTCCTGGCCACCGGAGAGAGCCGAGTGTTGTCGATCTTACTCTTCACTATGTTCGAACAGGGACAGGTGACGGTGGTGGCGGCGATCGGCATCTTGATGATCCTGACTCTACTGACCATTGTCGCAGTGTTTTACAAGCTTTCGGGTCGAGTTGGAATTCAGACCTAATCGTGGGATAAGCCGTGATCGAAGTTCGCACTCTGGTAAAAACCTTTTCCGAACGTCGTGGCGACCACAGCGTAAAAGCGGTTGACCAGGTGACTTTTAAAGTCGAGGAGGGACGATTCTATACGCTCCTCGGGCCTTCGGGCTGCGGCAAAACCACGACGCTGCGATGCATCGCTGGACTCGAGAGGCCCGATTCGGGGGAGATCGAGGTTGCCGGCGCGAAGGTCTACTCGTCGTCGACCGGGGCTTTTCTCCCTGCGTATCGTCGGCCGATTGGGATGGTCTTTCAGAGCTATGCCATATGGCCTCATCTGACCGTCTTTGAAAATGTCGCGTTCCCCCTACGGGTGGGCAAACAGCGCTTGGGGAGTGGAGAAATCAGCAAAAAGGTCCGAAACGCGCTCGAACTGGTCGAACTTGGCGGCCTGGAAGAACGCATGGCGACTCAGCTATCGGGCGGACAGCAGCAGCGTCTCGCTCTGGCTCGTGCGCTTGTTCGCGAGCCCAAGGTGCTTCTGCTTGACGAACCGCTCAGCAATCTTGACGCAAAATTGCGCGAACGGATGAGGGTGGAGTTGCGCGAACTTCAACGACGGCTCAGAATAACGACTCTATATGTCACCCACGACCAGATCGAGGCGCTTTCCATGTCCAATGTCGTCGCCGTAATGAGTGCGGGTGTGATTGTGCAAGAGGGTTCCCCGCGAGAGATCTACATGCACCCGAAAACGCAGTTCGTGGCGCAGTTCATCGGTTCCACGAATCAGTTGTCCGGCAAGGTGCGGAGCGTTAAGGGAGAAGGGTTGGTTTGCGTGGGCACAGAGGTGGGGGAGATCTCCTGTGGGATGATGGATGATGTCTCTTCCGGATCGGAAGTGGTGGTCGTGGTTCGGCCGGAAAGTGTAGTGCTGCATCGAAAGAGACCTGCGGAAGCGGCGAATGTGGTTGAGGGTAAAGTGGCGACGGTGATGTTTCTCGGCGAGTATCTGGACTGCGCCATTGAGCTTGGAAAAGTCGTTCTGCAAACCCACCAGCCGCACTCCTTAGACGTGCACCGTGGAGAAACAGTCTGGGTAGAATTGCCGCCGGGCGAGTGCATGGCCCTACCCCAGTAACAGTCAGTTCTCGATGACAGTTTCCAAGAATTACCCAGTCTCCGTCTTTCCCGCCAGCGGTTTCTTCCATCTAGATGCTGTTGAAAAGTGCTTTGCATGCTTCGACCCTTCGACTTGGGCTCAGGACAGGCTCCCTCGACTGCGCCTTTAGTCCCGAGCTTGTCGAGGGATCAGCATGAACGGACATGGGTTGCTCCGTTCGCCCTGAGCCCCTTCGACATTCCTAGCCGTTCGTCCTGAGACCTGTCGAAGGAAACGGCTGGCCCTGCTCAGGACAGGCTAGTCGAAGGGTGAACGGAGAGTTTTTCAACAGTCCGTCTAGTCCTGAAATAAACTTGAAGGGGTCGAAAGACTCGATTCTAAGCTGGCTCGGGCAGTTTGCTGCGCATGGTCACGAACTCTTCGGCTGCGGTCGGATGAATGCCGATGGTCGCATCAAACTGCGCCTTGGTGGCCCCACAGGTTATCGCCACACTTAGGCCCTGTATGATCTCGCCCGCTTCTGGACCTACCATATGACAACCGATGACACGGTCCGTAGCCTGATCAACGATGAGCTTCATCATGGTGAGCTCGTCACGACCGGTCAAAGTATGTTTTAACGGTCTAAAGGTGGTCTTATAGACGTCGATCTTCCCATATCGCTCGCGGGCCTGCCTTTCGGTAAGACCCACTGTGCCGACATTCGGAAGGCTAAAGACAGCAGACGGCACATTGGCATAGTTTGGCCTCGTGGGATTGTTATTGAAAAGGGTCTCAGCCACGGCCCGGCCTTCGGCGATAGCAACCGGCGTCAGATTGCGCCGGTCTGTGCAATCGCCAATGGCATAGACGCTGGATGCGGTCGACCGCGAATACCCATCCACGACCACAGCGCCCTTTCCGTTCATCTCGACTCCGACCTTCTCCAGACCCAAGGCCCGGGTATTAGGTAATCGACCTGTGGCAAACATGATTTGGCCCGCCTCCAGCGCCATTCCTCCGGTAAGGCTAGCACGTATGCCGTCTTTGACTTTTTCGATCTTTTCAATTTGGGTATTGAAGCGCAGGTCGATACCTCTCTTTTTCATCTCTGCTGCCAGCGCCGCACGCACATCATCGTCGAAACCGCGAAGAAACAACTGACCGCGGTGAACCTGCGTTACCCGCGCGCCAAGGCCATGGAAGATGCCGGCGAACTCGACGCCGACATAACCGCCGCCGACGACGATGACACGTTCAGGAAGTGCCGGAAGAAAGAACGCTTCATTAGAGGTGATGGCATGTTCGGATCCTGGAATCTCCGGCACTGTGGGCCAGGCCCCTGTGGCGACTAAAATGTGCTCGGCGGTATACCGCTTTTGGTCGACGACGACGGTATGCGGGTCAAGAATTTGAGCATGCCCATCAAGGATCGTGACACCAGCCTCATCGAGTAGTTTTCGGTAAACACGGTTCAGCCGCTCTATTTCAGCATTCTTATTAGCGATCAGCCTGGTCCAATGGATACGCCGCTCCCCAACGGTCCACCCGAAGCCAGCCGCATCTTCGAAATCCTCACTGAAATGGGCCGCGTACACGAGAAGCTTCTTGGGGATGCAGCCGACATTGACGCAGGTGCCACCTAGGTAACGCTCCTCCGCAATGGCTACCTTGGCGCCATAAGAGGCCGCTACCCGACTTGCGCGGACACCGCCGGATCCAGCACCGATCGTGAACAAATCATAGTCGTATCTGGCCATATTCCTTGAGCCTTCCTTGCTTATGGTATAGTTCCCATAATAGTGAGCGCTGCCCTTTTCCTCAACAGAAAAAGTTGACATGAAAGCTCCTAATCGGATAGCTTTCTTTCAGCTAAAACAGTAGGAGATAGTTCCATGCGAATCGCTGTACCCGATCTGATATCCAACTCATACTTTCCAGCTATTGCCGCTGTAGAGCTCGGATTCTTTAAATCCGAGGGCTTGGACGCAACCAAGGTCGAGCTCCTATTCCCTGTGCCCAAGACTATGGAGGCACTTCGGGATGGAGAGCTAGATTTCGTAGCCGGCTCCGCGCACGCCACATTGACGGCCTTCCGGGATTGGAACGGCGCCAGGCTTCTAGTCGCCCTGGCGCAAAGGATGTACTGGCTCCTGGTACTCCGAGCGGATCTCAAGGCCAAGCGCGGGGATGTTAACTCGGTCAAGGGCCTTCGCATCGGAGCCGCGCCGGGCGTGGACTTCGGCCTTAAGCGCCTTCTTGTCGAAGCAGGCATAGATATAGAACGGGTGCAGATCGGCCCCATCCCAGGAGCGACCGGCTCGGGCGTCTCCTTCGGAATCTCCGCGGCCAGGGCGCTTGAAGAGGGAAAGCTGGATGGCTTTTGGGCCAACGCCATGGGAGCCGAGATCGCCGTGCGCAAGGGCATCGGTACGATTGTCCTGGATGTCCGGCGCGGCGACGGACCGCCAGGGGCCCTTTACTACACTTTTCCTGCGCTGGTCACTACCGAAAAGAAGCTCGAGAAGGAGCCTGAGTCGGTAGGGGGCGCCATACGGGCAATCGTCAAGGCACAGAAAATACTTAGGGAAAACCCCTCGCTCGCGACAGAAGTGGGACAAAAGATCTACCCTCCCACCGAGGCAGGGCTTATCGCAGAGCTTATTAAGCGCGACCTTCCCTATTACGATCCGGTAATTTCCGAAGAGGTTGTGACGAGAATGAACCGTTTTGCCCAAGATGTTGGGCTTCTCTCCGGGCCGGTTCCCTACGATCAGGTCGTTGCCACCCGCTTCCGCCACCTATGGAAAGAGTAAGGGAGCGAGTTAGGGAAGACCAAAAGCATTTCCAAAGGAGAAAAAGATGACCGGTCAAGAGTTTATTGGCTATCTCTACCGCAAGTACTATCCCGAACTTGAGGGTCCCATCCTAGCTGTGCGAAAGGCCCTGGCCGAACTGGACCCTCAAAGTCCTTCCTTCCTCTCACTAATGCAAAGGCAAGCCAAAAGAGAGCTAAGGCATGCCTTAGCTTTTACCAAGGCGCTTCTGCAATATCCAGAACTCGACCATCATGAGCGGGCAGAGATCGCCGAACAGGCGGCCGATGAATACAAGCACCATGCCCTGATCAAGGATTATCTGAGGAGCCGAGGCGCGGATGTGGAAGATATTCCCGCAGATGCCTATGATTCCTATTTCGGCCAGTTTCTATCAGGGGATGTGGAGGCTTTCCGGCTTTGCAACATAGCGGAAAAATCGGCTGTGGTCTTTATGATTCATCTAAGCACTGTATCAAAGGATCCAGAGGTAAGAAGACTTGCAGCAGAGATCATCGGAGATGAAGAGGGTCATGAGGATAGGGTAAGAGAGAAGCTCGCCAGGGTAGCCGAAGACGAAAGAAGACGGGAATTCTTAGAGAGGCATTTTGTCCAAAGCTGGGCGTCGCAAAAGGAAGGGGTCTTTCTTGAAGCAAAGGAGCTCGGCATAGATCTCGATAAGGTTCTGGCAGAGTTTAGACAAGGAGGAAAGTAAATATAAAAGAGTAGTAACTTATCATGGCTAAAACCAAGGTCGTCTATGCTTGTCAGAGCTGCGGCTATCAGTCGCCCAAGTGGCTTGGTAAATGTCCCGACTGCAATCAGTGGAACACATTGGTCGAGGAGAGGATCGAGCGCCCCTCACATGCCCGCGAAGAGCTCACTCTCGGAACGAAGGAAGATCCATCACCGATTCCCGAGATCTCAACGGCTGAGGAGGGTAGGGTTCTTTCTGGGATCGGTGAGTTTGACCGCGTCCTGGGCGGGGGTCTAGTCCCAGGATCGGTCATCCTAATCGGCGGGGATCCCGGGATAGGAAAATCAACTCTCCTCCTACAAGCCTTCGATGCACTGAGCCAAAGGGGACTCACCTGTCTCTACGTTTCCGGAGAGGAGTCACAGAGACAGATCAAGATGCGCGCAGAAAGGCTCGGTGTCACTTCCCCTAACCTTCTTATTCTCAGCGAAACCTCCCTGGAGAGGGTCATTGACCATATCAGAAAGATCAAGCCCTCTGTCCTGGTTATCGACTCGATCCAAACCATCTTTTCCCCTTCCCTTCCCTCAGCGCCTGGAAGCATCAGCCAGGTAAGAGAGAGTTCAGGCTCCATTATCATCTTGGCGAAAAAAGGTGGCCTCAGCGCCTTTCTCATCGGTCATGTCACTAAAGACGGATCGATCGCGGGTCCCAGGGTACTCGAGCACATGGTCGATACCGTCCTCTATTTTGAAGGGGAGAGGGGCCACAACTTTCGCATCCTAAGGGCGGTCAAGAACCGCTTTGGCTCCACCAACGAGATTGGTGTCTTTGAGATGAAAGAGGCAGGTCTTCGCGAGGTCAACAATCCCTCGGAGCTCTTCCTCTCTGAGAGGCCGCTTCAGGTTCCCGGATCCACGGTCGTTTGCAGCATGGAGGGGACGCGCCCCATCTTGGTTGAGCTTCAGGCATTAGTGAGCCCTTCCTTTTTAGCCGTGCCTCGGCGCACTACCATCGGTGTCGATCACAACCGGGTAGCCCTTCTGGTAGCCGTCCTGGAGAAAAAGATGGGAGCGAAGTTGTTCAATCAAGACATCTTCGTCAATGTAGCCGGAGGGGTCTACGTAGACGAGCCGGCGGTCGATCTCGGGATTATCGCTGCCGTCGCTTCAAGCTATCAAGAAAAAGCAGTCGAACCTAAGACCGTTCTCTTCGGCGAGGTAGGTTTGGCTGGTGAGATCCGGGGCATCGCTCAGGCTGAAGCACGCGTCAAAGAGGCCGGGAAATTGGGATTTAAGCGCTGCATCCTTCCCTTAAGCAATAGTCGCCAGTTGAGTCACATTAAAAATCCAGAGTTGATTGGAGTCGGTTCGTTGGCTGAGTGCTGGGAGATCTTGTTTTAGCTGGACCTCACCTCCAAGGGCGCTTATTCTTTCAGTTTGTATAACTGATGGGCGTTATCACGTCCGATTTTGCGTGCAAGATCCGCTGGTAGTCTTGACAAGAAATCGAGCATTCTCTTGCGAATAAAAGACCCCCTTTGGGCGAAAAGCAGTCCTGGCCCTGAACCCCGCAGCAAGGGTGAAGCAAAGAACTGGTCCCCGCCGATAACGAACCGGTCTGGAAAATCCCTAAACAGATCCATCCATGCGGGCTTGATCTGACCTCCCGAATCAAAGACCAGGTTCCGGGGCACACCGCCTCCGATCCTGAGACTCATATATAGGTTGGGATGCTTTCTTAGCAACTGCCGGCTCAGAGAAACCGTCCAATGCCCGAGAAAATCCGAGCCGGCATGGGCCCAGACGACCTTGGCCTTCCGGTTATGCGCCAGGAACCGTTCAAAGGAAGCCCGGTTGGCGCGCAGGATTGATGGATTGGGGGGCGAGCTAAACCTACTCGGCAGGTCCATGTCCTCCGTAACGAGATCGAGGTGGAAGTCAATGACAACATCATAGCGTGCCGCTCTATCAGCCAGGACCAAAAAGAGCGGATGATCCGCAGGTACGGACTCATAGGGATGGCCCGCCGTATGGGAGAGATGATGTGCAGTCATTTCACCAAAGCCAACCGCACCTGCCCGGATAATTTCATCAGCCGTGGCTTCGAATCGGCGCCTGACCGGGTCCTCTAGATGGATCTCGCCTGCGGCATCTTGAATCATCGGATTCAAAGTTCCACCTCCACCTAAGAAAGCAAAACGACCGGGATATTTTCTGATAGCAGAGATAAAGCTATCGTAATCGTGCAATGCCGGCATTCCGCTTACCTGAGGGGGAGGCATAACTACGCTCTTCTTGATGCCTGCTTCATCCATCGCCTTTACTGCTGCTTTCACGGTTCTTTCATAGTCCGCGTTCGCTCCTCTTCCCCCTATCAGGTGGACATGAACATCTATCCATTCAATCTTGCCAGCAGGATCGGCTTGCTGCGGAATTGCACGGCTCAACAGCGAAAAGAAAAGGAGGGCTCCAATGATCGTCGGAACTAGAGGTAGAGAGTTCTGGGTCCAACTTTTATCTGACCCACTCATCGTCATTTATTATGATAAATGACGACAAACATGTCAAAAAAAGCTACCTCTGTTCTTTGGCGTTTTGCCTTCAACAGAATCACTCAGCGTTGCGTTTTGAATCCATCGGCTGTAGGGTCATGAGAGATCCTTGGAGGTAGACGATGGCCAAGAACCCGACTAAAATCCCGGTAAGCGACCTTAAACAAGATCCATCTGCAACCCTCAAACGCGTCCGAAAATCCAAAGGTCCCTTGATCGTGACTCAGCGCGGCAGACCTGCTGCGGTGATGCTGAGTGTGGACGCTTACGAAAAAGGCAAGCAAGAGCGTGAAATCCTCAAACTCCTTGCTCGGGGTGAAAGAGAGATCGCTGTTGGCAAAGGATTCGATCTTGACGACGTGTTAGCTGAAGCTGACGAGCTTCTCTCTGAAGCGTGAGAGTAAGGTTTACACCGAGTGGGCGGTCCCAGTTTCTTGGAGCATTAACGTACATCCGAAGAGACAATCCTCTGGCCGCTTAAAGATTCCGCGAGCGGGCCGAACAAGTTCTGAAGAGGCTCGAACGCTTTCCAAATTCGGGAAGGCGTTTGCCGGAGTTTCCAGATTTACCACATCGAGAGGTTGTTGTTGCGCCTTACCGGTTTTTCTATCGGGTGCAGAGAGCGGCAGTCGTTCCGTCGAGTTCCAAAACGGTCGAAGGTGGGAAACACCCACTGGTTTGACTTGCCCCTCCCCATCTGCTACTTGTTTCTAAATGCTAGGGGTGTCTGCCAACGGCGGACTGAGAGCTCGATATTATAACAATCGGGTAACCCTCTGAACCTGATCCGGATAGTGCCGGCGTAGGGAAGCGTGAAAGTCACTGTCCCGCCTCCAGATAGATCAGCAGCGGGGCCAACTTAAGACCGTATTCCCTGGCCACTCTATGTGGTCATGTCGGATACGGTTTTTTTATTAGGTGATTATCCATATCAATGGGGAAAAAAGAGAAATTGCAGGGGGGCTAAACATAGCCCAGCTCCTCGGGCAGTTGGGGATTCGTCCCGGCAGGGTAGTCGTCGAACTAAACCGGGACGTCCTTTCCCGTGAGGCCCACGACAAGACCTTCTTACAAGAAGGGGACATAATCGAAATTGTCAACTTTGTCGGTGGGGGATAGGGCATAAGAGGTGAAAGATGAATGACCTTTTTAAGCTAGCCGACAAAAGCTACAAGTCTCGTCTCATTGTGGGGACAGGAAAATATAAAGACTTTCGCGAGACTCGAAAGGCCATCGAGGCTTCAGGAGCAGAGATTGTTACCGTCGCCGTGCGCCGGGTCAATATCACAGACCCCAACAAGGAGAATCTCCTCGACTATATCGATCCCAAGAAATATACCATATTGCCCAACACTGCTGGCTGCTACACTGCCGAAGAGGCCGTCCGGGCCTGTCGTCTAGCGCGTGAGGCAGGGGTAGGCAATATGGTCAAACTGGAGGTTATTGGAGACGAAAGGACCCTTTTTCCGGACATCCCTGTTACCCTTGAGGCCGCACGAGTCCTGATTAAAGAAGGCTTTATTGTCTTACCTTATATCAACGATGACACAGTGGCGGCAAAAAAACTCCAAGAAATGGGATGCGCTGCCGTGATGCCCTTGGCGGCACCGATTGGCTCAGGTCTGGGAATTCGCAATCCCTACAATATTCGGATCATCTTAGAGCAAGCCACGGTTCCCGTGATTGTCGATGCTGGGGTAGGCACTGCCTCTGATGCCTCCATAGCCATGGAGCTGGGTTGCGACGGGGTATTGATGAACTCGGCTATTGCTGGCGCCAAGGATCCGCTCTTGATGGCGGAGGCGATGAAGCTAGCTGTAGAGGCTGGAAGAAAAGCCTTCCTGGCGGGGCGGATCCCGAAAAAACTCTACGCCACCGCCTCGAGCCCGCTGGAAGGCATCCTGGGTTAAAATCTCCTTTGCGATCACGCTTCCCTAACTTTGATCTTTACCTGGTCACAGACCGGAACGAGACTCAGGGAAGAGACCTGCTCTGGGTTCTTCAACGGGCGTTGGACGGCGGGGTAAGGGCTGTTCAGCTCAGAGAGAAAGACCTTGGCGGTCGGGAACTCTTTGTTCTCGCTGAAAAGATCAAAACGATTTGTGAGCACTATGACGCGGGCCTCTTTATCAATGACCGCATCGACGTCGCTCAAGGAGTCGACGCGGATGGGGTTCAATTGGGAAACGCCTCAATTCCTATCGAAGTCGTCCGAGATCTTCTCGGACCAAGAAAACTGATCGGGGCCTCCACCCACTCCATAAAAGAAGCGCAAGAGGCTGAGCGGGCAGGAGCCGATTTCGTTCTGTTTGGACCGGTATATTTCACTCCCTCCAAAGCCATCTACGGAAAGCCTCAGGGCCTTGCCCACTTGAAAGAAGTGGTGGAAATAATTTCCCTTCCCGTTTATGCTATCGGAGGAATCAAGCCAGAGAATATACCTGAGGTAAAAGAAACCGGCATCCGAGGGGTTGCCCTGATCTCTGCAATCTTAAGCGCTCTCGACCCGCGGGCGGCCGCACAAGAGATGCTTAGACTCCTGAAGGGGTAAATCGCATGAAAGAGATGGCGCAAGAAGTTTTAGAGTACTTTCGGGAGAACCTTGTGGCCGCCCTCGTCATCGCCCTTTTTGCTGGCTTTGCTGCCAGCAAAACCGTAGCGCATGGGGAAAAGGGTAACTTCGTTCTCTACCTAATTGTTGGGCTGTTGGGTTCTTTCCTGGGACAATACGCCATGCTCTACTTTGGCCTTAAGGAAACTATGGAGGAGCTAGCCGCCTTCCGCCTTTTCTTCGATTTCCTTGCCGCATATATCGGCTCTTTTATCCTGGCCGCTCTTATTCATTTCATCAAACCCAACTGAGCCCACTCTGGCTCAGTCCGTAGAGCAAGTGGCTTTAAAAGCGCCGTCCAGACCTGGAATCCTCATAGCCCTCCTGATATCCACGCTTTCTTCCTTCCTCATAGCGTTCACGACGGCCACGCTCCAAGCCTTCCTGATAACCGTCCGAATATCCCTGGTCATATGTGTCACGAGGAGCTGGGGGAGGCGGATAATACACGGCTGGAGGTGGATAATAGTAGATCACGCGTGAAGGCGGAGGGGCAATGAGAACTCGATCCAGAATGATGCCCGTCACAACACCGCCCAAAACTCCGGCAGCGATGGCTCCTCCGTTATTATGGTGATGCCTGACCACGACCACGTTACGGTGATGGCCACGGCCCCAGTGACCGGCAAAGGCTGAGCTAGGAACCATAAGCAGGACTAATATGACTACAAAACGAACGATTTTCATGGGCCTACTCTCCCTTAAATTTTGATGTCAGCCCAACCTCCCATTCCGTGCGTCTAAATTGATCACATCTTTGATACGGAAGCAAGAGGCCTGGAAATGCAAATGCCCTCGCCTGGGGCAATGCGATCGTCAAACGAACCCACGGGAGTTGTGGCAGAGCGGGACTCTCTGATAGAATCCGTGTAATTTCAGATAAGCTGCCGGTAAGAAATGTGAGCCACCCTAGCTCAGTCGGTAGAGCAACTGATTCGTAATCAGTAGGTCGCCGGTTCGAATCCGGCGGGTGGCTCCAATCCTTTTTCGTTGTATTTGCCAGAATTCTGTCAACAGGATATACCACCTGCAGATTGACAATATGACTAGACCAGGACTATATTAAGACCATGAATACAGTAAATGTGGCCACGTTGAAAGAAAAGCTCAGCTATTACCTTAAGCTGGTGAAAGAGGGACAGGAAGTCGTGGTCACGTCTCACCGGCACCGGGTTGCCCGTATCCTGCCCGCATCTGTACCCGACTCCCAGCTTACCGAGCCGTGTCGGCCCGTGAAGGATCTACTTAAGCTGAAAGGGGTAAGGCCCAGGCGCTCTGTCTCCGCTGTTAGAACACTCTTAGAAGATCGTCAGCACGGATGATCGTGTATCTCGACACGTCCGTGGTCTTGCGGGTACTTTTTCACGAGCAGAATCCGGTGAAGGTCTGGGGTAAGTGGGACAAGGCGTACAGCAGCAGCCTGTGGCGTGTCGAGGCGCTGAGAACCGTGGATCGTCTTCGGCTTTCCGGGAATCTTTCTGACGGAGAAGTCGCCGACCTGGCAAGGGATATCCGGATTGTTCACGAGACGCTGTCAATCCATCCGCTCAGTGACAGGATCCTGCAACGGGCAAGCGAGTCCTTCCCGACGGTTGTGGGAACCCTGGACGCCATTCATTTGGCCACGGCGTTAGCCATACGCGAATTTGACAAAGTAGACCTTTTCTTAACCCACGACCTCCGGCTCAAGACAGCCGCTCGAAGTCTTGGATTGGAAGTTCTTGGGGTCGCATGAATCCGGCGGGTGGCTCCAAAGTTTTTAAAGTTTCTCAAGATGAGAATGTGTTAAGACTGGAACAAAGGAGAGGCTCCAATGCGTTCGAAACCTTCGGAATCAATAGCGCCCTTTCGCCTTCTAGAAGCGACAATCGACGATATTCACAGGGCCTACAAATCGGGGCAGCTCACATCGCGCCAACTGGTCCAGATGTATCTTGATCGCATAGAGGCGTATGACAAGAAGGGACCCGCCCTTAACGCGATCATCACGGTAAATTCCAAGGCCCTCGAAGAGGCGGACCGGCTCGATGCCGCATTCAAGGCGTCAGGCCTTGTGGGTCCGCTTCACGGGATTCCGGTGATTATGAAGGATCAGGGCGACGCCAAAGGTATGCCGACGACGTTGGGCTCGGTGTTGTTCAAGAACTACTACCCGGACAGAGACGCCTTTGTAGTGGAGAAACTGAAAAAAGCTGGAGCGATCATTTTAGCGAAGGCCACCCTTGGTGAATTAGGAGGCGGTGACACGCATGGCTCTCTTTTTGGATCGACACGGAACCCTTACGCGCTGGATCGAACGGTCGGTGGTTCCTCCGGCGGTTCCGCGGCGAGCGTCTCAGCAAACTTCGCGACGGTGGCAGTCGGACAGGAGGGCTTGGCATCCATTCGCAGGCCGTCGACCTGGAACTCCATCGCTGGGATGCGGCCCACGGCTGGCCTTGTGAGCCGCGGCGGTGTTTATGCCGGCTGGCCAGAAATCGCCGGTTCTCTCGGCCCGATGGCCCGCACGGTCAGCGACCTGGCCATCCTGTTGGACGTCATGGTCGGGTATGATCCCGAGGATCCTCTTACATCAAAGGGCGTCGGCCATGTTCCAGACAGCTACACAAAATTCCTCGACAAAAACGGCCTGAAAGGAGCGCGCATCGGGATCTTGCGTGAGTCGATGGGTCTCGGCTCCGAGCCCGACTCGGAAGACTTCAAAAAAATCACGGCAGTTTTCGACAAAGCAGTTGCGGAACTTAAAGCCGCCGGAGCCGAGATCGTTGACCCGATCGTCATTCCAAAGCTAAAGGAGTTGCTCGCGAAACGAGCGGGAAGCCCCACCGGAGGAGAGGAATCGTTCAAGGTGTTCTTCGACAGGAGCGCCAATCCCCCATTCAAGTCTCGTGAGGAGGCAACGCGGTCGCCGGACTTCGCCAAAGTCGTCCGACGCTCGCAAGACCGATGGACGAGGTCCTCAGATGCAACCGGACATTATGAGTACCTTAAGGCGCAAGACGAGTTGATGATCAATCTGCTAAAGGTCATGGCAGATAACAAACTGGACGCCATCGTGCACAAGGCTGTCGAGCACCAGCCGACGCTCATCAGCCAGGGGGTAAACCCGCCTTACGTCGACCAGAAGGGGGCCCCGCATTTGAACACGTTCTTAGTATTCGTTCCCACGATCGTGGTCCCTGCGGGATTTACGCGCGACAACCTTCCCGCCGGGATCAGCTTCCTGGGACGGCCCTACGACGATGGAACGATGATAAAACTGGCCTACTCGTATGAGCAAGCGACCCACCATCGCAGGCCGCCAGCTAGCACAACCCCGCTTTAACGTGAGCCATGAGACATTCTCCGCCATCCACGCAACAAGACTAAACGGGAGGCAGAGTTGAAATTCTACCGATTGTACACCGGCGACGACGGGCAATCTCACTTCGAGCCACTGGACACGAGCGACGCTTCGAAGCTTTTTAACACCGTCCACTCAGTGAAAGGGCTCTTATTTAGAAAAGAGTTCGCGCCGCACATTCTTAACTGGCATCGAGCGCCACGGCGCCGATGGGTCATTACCCTCTCGGGTACTGTCGATATCGGTATCGGCGACGGCACCACCATGACCTTCGGCCCCGGCGATCTATTCCTCGCCGAAGACGTCACCGGCCAAGGGCACACGGCGACACCGCACAATTGGGTCAGGGCCTACGTGCACATTGAATAACTCTATTCCGAGAAGGAGGGCTTCTTTACCGAAATGGCGAAAAGACGCTTCTGCTCTTTCATCGTCAGGGCTACGCTTGTTTCCATCACCCGACATATTCACATTGCCGTTAACCTCTGACAGAGTTACTTTGCTACAACAACTCAAAAATCAACCGTTGACATAATACCCCATACCGGATATTTCTTGCCCAAAACAAGAGATGGGCAGAAGGAGCGATACTTCGACTCGCATGAACGGTGGCCAGATTATCGTTGACTATCTGATCCAGGAAAATGTTTCCCATGCATTTGGCCTCTGCGGCCACGGAAACATCAGTTTTATCGACGCGCTCTATGAGCGATCCGACGAAATTACTTCCTACTCCGTCCGTCACGAGTCCGTCTCGGGATTCATGGCGGACGTCTACTACAGGGTCGCTGGCCGTCCGGCCGCCACGTTTACATCCTGCGGCCCCGGCTCCGCCAATATGCCCATTTGTCTTGCAAACGCCTACTTCGACTCGGTTCCATACCTCGCCATTACGGGAAACATCCCCACCAACCAGTTCAACAGGGGCGCCTTTCAGGAAACCTACCGCCACTACCAGGCGGACTTTCCCTCGGTCGTCAGACCTTTCTGCAAGCGCGTATTCCAGCCCACGCGGGCTGAGCAAGTTCCCCTCTTCACGCGGCAGGCATGGAAAACCATGGTTACCGGCCGCCCCGGGCCCGTTGTGCTCGACGTTCCGTTCGATATTTTCAAGGAAGAAGCCGATGTCGAAATGCCCCAGGCAAAAGACTGGAACGCTAACATCTCATGCCGATGCGGCGCGGATCCGGAGGGGGTTCAAAAAGCAGTCGACATGCTGCTGGGTGCCAAGCGTCCCGTCATCATGATGGGCCAGGGAATCAAATACGGAGGGGCGACGGAAGAGCTGGTCCGACTGGCGGAACGCCTGCAGATTCCGGTGGTTTGTTCTTCGAGCGGCATGGGCGCTATCGACTCGAACCACCCGCTTGCGCTGGGCCTCATCGCTCGAAACGGAACGTACCCGGCGAACCATGCCGCCCGCCAGGCGGATGTCCTGCTCGCCCTCGGCGTAAGGTTCGACGACCGCACATCGAGCAGTTGGCTCCCAGGGTATTCATTCAATATCCCTCCAACCAAGCTGATTCACGTGGATATCGATCCGGACGAGATCGCGCGCAACTACCCCGTGGCCCTTGGCCTCATGGCTGATGTGAGAACATTCCTTCGACAAGTACTTGGGGAGCTTGACCTCCGGAAGGCACAAACCGAGGTGCCAGCCGCGCGTAAGGCATGGCTGCGCGACATCGACCACTGGCGGAAAGAGTGGGAAGAATGGACGGCTCCCGGCTACCAGTCGGATACCACACCGATTCATCCGCAACGTGCGGCGCACGAAATCGATAAGGCACTCCCCGATGACGCCATTTTGGTGAGCGACGTGGGGGTCCACCACAACTGGCTTCTCCAGTTCTGCCGCCCGAAAGGCGCCCACTCCCTGATCGGCTCAATGGGCTTCGGTGCCATGGGCTTCGGTGTGGCGGGGGTTCTGGGGGCAGCGATCGCCGCGCCCACCAGGCCGTGCATATCGGTCTGCGGAGACGGAGCCTTCCTCATGCACGCCAGTGTCATGGCCACGGCGGTCGAGTATAATATTCCGGCCATCTGGGTGGTGTGGAACAACTACGCATTCGCGTCGATCCGCGGACTGCAGCGTGGTTATCTCGACGGGCGCGAACTCGTCACCGACTTTAAGGAGCCGGACACAAAAGAGCCCTACAACCCCGACTTTGCCGCGATGGCCCGCGCCGCCGGCGTCAACGGAGTCCGGGTCGAGACGGCAAAGGATCTAGGCGAAGCGGTGAAGGCGGCTGTCAAGGCGAATGAGCCTTGTGTCATCGACGCGAATATTCAGGGAGAAGCAAACCCTGTCGGTGCGGGGGTGTGGGAACTTCCCGGATTGGGTCACGGGGAGCCGGCCATCGGTACGAGAACTATTATCGAGGGCTAAGCTGCTTGAACCGTTTGAACGTTTTTAAATGAACTACCCGGCAGCAAGCCGCGGGGTATCAAAAACATTAATGAGAATTTATCCCAAAGCCGTCGCCCCCGAATGTTTTTATCGGGGGTCCAGTCACAGTTTCGTCTGGATTCCCGATAGAAGCATTCGGGAATGACAGACTTTTAGAGGTCTGGGAATAGCTTTTACGCAGCAAGCTGCGGGAATTAACCCGCAGAGATTAAACAGGTCCCGGCTATCAATTCGTTTAAGTACATGGCAGGCCCGAGGTTACTTTGAACCGTTTGAACGTTTTGAACGAATTGAACAGTTTTACTTGATCTAAGGAGGCATGATGGCAACACGGAATCAGGAAATCAAAAACATGAAGCTGATTTCCCATCACGACTTGAATGGATTCGGGAACGGAGGCGAAGGGGTTGCCCTCCAGCAGCTCCCGGATGGTCGGCGCATCTTCTGGATCGCGCACGAAAGTGCCCCCAAAGATGTCACCGCCGTAGACGTCAGCGACCTGGCCAACCCGAAGATCGTGCTGCAGACTGACTTGCCCTATCCGCACCTGCGCTCCAACTCCCTGGCGGTGCTGGGGGACTTGATGCTGGTGGCCTACCAATCGAACAAGCCAGGACTGCCAGGCACCGGCATGGGGATTTACAACATCAGCAATCCATCGGAGCCGAAGCGCATCGGTTTTCTGGACACCTCTGGCCCGTACTCCCGGGGGGTCCATTGTCTCTGGTTTGTGGATGGCGAGTATGCGCACATCTCAACCGGTGCGGCCGATTTCCAGCCCCGCAACCAGGATGACGACCAGTTTTACATGATCGTCGACGTTAAAGACCCCACTCATCCCGCTGAGGTGGGGCGCTGGTGGGTTCCGGGTATCCGGGAGGGGGACGATGCGCCCATGCCGGAGCGCCACCCGCGGTTTGACAGCGGTCACCGCGTGCATAACACCAATGTCTACCCTCAGCGCCCCGACCGGGCTTATCTAGGCTGGCTCGATTCGGGATTCATTATTCTGGACGTATCGGATAAGTCGCACCCCCGAATGATTAGTCAGGTAGACCACCATCCACCCTTCGCAGGGTTTACCCACACGGTTTTGCCCCTCTTTAGCCGTGACCTGTTGGTGGTCACTGATGAGGCCAACGCTAATTTCGAACACTGCGAGGACTACCCCAAGCTGGCGTGGCTGGTGGACGTCCGGGTGGAGTCCAAGCCGGTGATGATTGGCAGCCTACCCCTACCCGATAAGGAAGACTTCTGCGCTCGCCCTGGCCGGTTCGGGGCCCACAATGTCCACGAGAACCAACCGCTGCCTCTCTCTTTCCAGTCCGACCAACTGGTGTTCGGTGCCTTCTTCAACGCCGGAGTGCGGGTCTATGATACCAGCAACCCCTACCAACCCAAAGAAGTGGCCTACTTCGTGCCGCAGATACCTCCCACAGCTCGGGCCAACTCAGTCAATGACGTATATGTGGACGAGAACAGGATTATCTACGCCATCGACCGGCTCAAGGGCGGGTTGTACATCCTGGAGTTGACCATCTAAACAACAAATTCGTTGAATCAACCAAATCAATTCCCCAACTCAAAAAAGTGGGGTGAACGATACGTTATAGGAAGGAGATAAACCATGAGAGACGGATTTAAAGTCATCGATGCTGATCGGCACGTTTTGGAGCCATCTGATCTTTACGCGAGGTATCTACCCGAGAAGTTTCGCAACCGGGTGCGGGTCGAGGGACCCAACCAGACGGTCCGTTACGTGGATGGGGAGCGGATTTCCGATTCAGACCTGCGGCCGGATCGAGAGGTGGAGGACTTTGGCTACATCTTTGCAGGATCCAAGCGCTGGCGCGAATGCTTCGCGGATGCTTTGGCAGCTAAATTTGATCCCGCCTCGAACCTGCGGGACATGGACCGCGAGGGTATCGACGTCAGCGTCCTCTTCCCGACCCTCGGCCTCTACATCATGTGGCGGGACAACCTGGACCCGGAGCTCAGCACCGCCATCTGCCGTGCCTACAACACCTGGCTGGCGGAATACTGCAGCTACAATCTGTCGCGCCTCCGCGGTGTGATGCTCATTCCTTTACAAGATCCGGCCCGGGCAGTAACCGAGCTGCGGTACGCGAAAGAAAAACTTGGTCTCGTGGGCATCTTTTGGCGGCCCAACAAAATGTGCGGCCGGACAATGTCCAGCCCTAACTACTTCCCGATCTACGAGGCAGCATCCGACCTGGAGGCGCCGCTTTGCATCCACGAGGGCGCCCGCACCGTACTGCCCCAAGCCGGCTCGGATCGCTACAGCGAATTCGGCCGCCACGTCGCCTGCCATCCCCTCGAACAGATGCTCGCCTGTCTCAACCTCTGCGCGGACGGCGTGCTCGAGCGGTTTCCCCGCCTCAAGGTCGCCCACCTCGAGTCCGGATGCGGGTGGGTCCCGTTCTGGCTGGAGCGTATGGACGAGCACTGGGAGCACGAATCGCACGGCTCCGCTAAAACGACAAAGGAGAAACCTAGCTTTTACTTCAAGCGCCAGTGCTGGGTGAGCTGCGAGGCCGGAGAAGAGCTGGCGCCAACCTTTGTGGAGCACGTCGGGGAGGACTACTTGACGATAGCGACCGACTACCCGCACAGCGACGCGATTGACAAGTTCCCGGACAAAACCGTGGGCGCGCTCAGCGCAAACAATAAATTGTCCGCCGAAGCGCGGCGGAAAATCCTGTGGGACAATCCGGTGCGCCTTTATGGACTGGAGGGATAGAAATGGCTACTTATCGTGTCGTCTACTGCGGGAGCAACCAGGTCCCCGTCAATCTAATCAAGCCGATCCTCGATGAGATCGACGCGGAGCTGGTGATCGCGAGGCCCAAAACCGACGCGGAGGTCGCGGAGGCGGGTCGCGACGCCGACGCGATGATCTTCCACGGCGCAATCCCTTTTACACGCGAGATTATTTCGCAGCTTAGGCGCTGCAAGATCGTGTGCCGGACCGGCGTAGGCGTGGATCGGATGGACCTGACGGCTGCCGCGGAGCACGGCGTGATCGTGGCCAACGCGGCGGGTTGCAACTCCGTCGAGGTTGCGGAGCAGACGATCGGCTTGCTTATCGCCGTCGCGCGAAAGCTCGTGCGCATGAACCAGTACGTGCACGAGGGACGTTGGCGGCGCCACACCGCCGAACTGCACGCCTATCGCGGCTCCGTCTCCCGCATCACGGGGCAAACCCTCGGCATCGTTGGGCTGGGTCATGTCGGGCGCCAGGTCGCTCCCCGCGCGCAGGGACTGCAACTGCGCGTCCAGGCCGTGGATCCCTATCTGGACCCCAAGATCGCGGACGACCTTGGGGTGCCGCTCGTCTCCCTGGATGAACTTATCCGGACTTCCGACTTCATCAGCCTGCACGCTCCCCTCGCGGCGGCGGCCCGCAAAATGTTTGGCCGCGCCCAGTTCGCGGCCATGAAACCAACCGCATTCCTCATCAACTGCGCCCGGGGCGGCCTTGTGGACACAGACGCACTGTACGACGCGCTCGTATCAGGTCAAATTGCCGGCGCGGCCCTCGATGTCACCGACCCCGAGCCGATGCCAGCCGACCACCCCATCCTCACTCTTCCCAACGTCATCGTTACGGCCCACACCGCCGCCAATTCGAACGAGTCCTACGTCGACTGCCAAACGCATGCGGCGAGAGAGGTTGTGCGGGTCCTCAGCGGTCAACGACCCACCACAGAGATCAATGATCCGTGGCTGCTGGCCGAATCCCAGGACCAGGGATTCGGCGGGGTGTAAGGGTGGTACGGTAGAGCTTCGGGGTTGTGAAAAGACTCGCGACCCCTTTTCTTCCCGAAGCAGGTGTCATCCCAACGCCGGTCCCAGCCGCGGAGCGCTTCATCGACCTGCGATACCTCAAGGCTGCCGGGATTCAATAGTTCCATCGTTGCGGCGACCGCCGGCCGACGACAGAAGGGGGCGAGGCTGTTGGACACGCGAGATCAGCTGCCCCATTCAGGGACACTTCGTCCTGAAGGCTTTCACATTGCGGTAGCTAAGTTCCACAATATTTGAAATAGTGAAAATATGGGAAACAGGATTGCTGATATTGGCAAGATGAAAAGCATTGTCGATGGCGAGAATCGGCTAAGAACTGTCGACCTTAAGAAGACGGGGAAACTGGGTACTGAGAAAAATCCGGCAGTTGTTCATGTACGAACAGAAGAAAGACTCAAAGTGATCACCTCCCTGTTTAAAGAAAAGGGTTGGAAATACAAGATTGGACTGGAACCAGACAAGCCGGAGGATATCACCGATCTGGAACGTCTATTGAATCCACCAAAGCCAAAAAGAGTCGAAAAGAAACTCGGACGTAATGAGCCCTGTTCATGTGGAAGCGGTAAAAAGTACAAAAACTGCTGTGGTCAGTGATGAAGTGGTGTGAGGAGTTGAGGCGGCAATAATCAATAGGAGAGCGCGCGGTGTTCCGCGCGAGCTATCAAACACGATCATAAGGAGTGGATAACATGAGCAAAGGGCAGGACAGAAAGAAAGACCAGAAAAAGAAACCCATGAAGACCCTGATGGAAAAGAGGGCGGCCAAGTGGGCCAAGAAAGAGAACAAGGGGATGTTGAGCATAGCGCCCTCCGCTATGACAAAGAAGCGATAATTCCGTTATCTGTGCTCAATCGTCGTAGTGTTCAGGCCGCACGGCGGCGCGTGAAGATTTCTTCTCCGCCTGGTGGCGCTTCCCCGCGAGGAGCTTAAGCTTGGCGCGCCGTGAGCGCTTTCTTTTCTGCCGGCGGATCCGTGCAATCTCTTGCTGTTCCGCAGACTCGGCTCCTCTGAGCTTCACCTCGATTTTGTCCAGCAGGATTCTCCTAGCCAAAAAACGATTGAGAGCCTGCGAGCGCTCTCTTTGGCACTTCACCCGAATGCCCGTGGGCCGATGGTGGAGCACAACACAGGTGGAAACCTTATTGACTTTCTGACCGCCGGCTCCCGAAGAGCGAACAAATTGTTCCTCGATGTCCTGCTCCCGAACACTCAAAGCGCGCATGCGTTCTAACAGGGATTTTTCTTTCCCAGGTGAAACGATATTGAAAGCCATGGTCTAAGGTTTAGCACAGTAAGAGTCCCGGAACGAGGAAGACGACAGCAAATAAAAGAAGCAAAACAGGTGGTTGAAGAGGGCTATCAAGATTCGAGATCAAGATTCAAGACTTGACCGCGGTAATGTCTTCGAGTCACGATCACGAACACGGCTGTCATCTTCCTATTGCCCAGTGCCTCTTGCCTTCTCACGCCTCACAGCTCAGGCCGCACGCCTTTTTTCCATTTGACGCCTCGATTTTCGCGAGTACAATAAGCGGTTAATAAGGTTGGTCTGGCGCTTGATCGTCACAATCACGAACACGATCACGACTTGCTAATCATGGTTGGGTCCGTCCGATCCGCTCACATCTTTGCACGCACACCTCGGCTCGGATTGCCTTCTTATTGTAGGACCTCCGGGCTAAGCCCCGCTACGCAACAAAGCAAGCCCGACGCCAACACGCTTCTTCGACCCATGCGCGCATTACTGTCGTACCTTCCTGACCGGTCACAGATTACTGCATTCGTGGAGACCGTATTTTCCAATATAGTCGGAAACTTATTTTCTAGCATAATACTGTTGGTCGTAGGTTACTTGGCCGGTAGGTGGTCAGATTACACGTGTAAAACCAGGGCCTTTAGACGGATTTTCGGCACACGAGCGGGAAAATCGGGCGACCTGCTTATAGTTCTTGACACTATTCGAGATACTCGACTCCTCCCATCGTCAGAGCAACAGAAAATCGGCATTTCTAATGCGGGCTCGTCTCAACCCGGCCCGCGATTTTTCAAATCGTTTCCGGATGGTCACATAACTGCCATTAATGGGCCCACAGGAAGTCTCCTGCCGGAATGTTCTGCAAGAGGGGCCGCTTATCTCCTTGAGGCCTTCAGAGGAGTCCGTGGACTTTCTGCTAAGACGATGTCTGATAATACAGCAAGTCCTCAGTGGAACGGCACGTTCATCACTCTTGGCAGCTCGTACTCGAATATCAAGACGGACGATATTAAACTTCTCCCAGAAAACCCATGGCTACTTAATGATTCAGGACAGTTTACATTCAAAGACGGGACTGCGATCACAGTCGAACAGCGATATGACAAGGGATTGATAATGAAGCTTAATAATCCCTACTCTGACGGTCATGTTCTGATAGTGTGTGAAGGCCTCGGCGAATGGGGGACCTCGGGGTCCGCTTGGTTTCTAGCAAATAATTGGAGAAAACTAAACAAGCGATTCCGGAAGAATCCCTTCTTATTGGTTTTGGCAGTGACCAGCGGCACTGACGAGTCTGCCCGTGAATTGCAAGCGTATGGTCTAGAGAATTGGATGTGGCATGTAAAGAAGTATCTCCGCATCGTGTAACTTGGTTGTTCCACCCACCTTTGCTTGTACACAATTCCGGCACGGCCAAGACTATTAAAATTCAAAATCCAGACACAGAGTGCCGCAGATGAGTTGGGAATACAGACGGCTATTGTGAATTTCTATGGATCCGTTTTCTGCGTTTAAGCCACTACGGAATAAACTAAGGCATTTCAGCTTCGAGTCAGTCCTATCGCTTTCGGTCAAGAAATTACACGACCTGAAGAACTTTCCAATTCAAGAAGTGACCAAGTACCCGCCCTGGTTTCTTCTCTTATTGATCAAGTGGTCTGCTCTCAATTCAGATCCAGGGTACCGAAGGTATCGAGATGCGGGGAGAAAAATGTACCGGGAGTCTTTTCTCGCCTCTTCGTCCTTGGCGATGACACTCTGTCTCATCGCTTGGCCAAAAGTAAATGACAAGATTGTTATGCCAGGCGCACATCCGGTCCCGCATTTCTCATCTCAGTTTCGTTTTCGTATCTATTGTGCGAGGTTCTTGCTCACGTCGATCCAGGGGTCGGCGATCTTCTCGTAGCGCGCGATATCCTCCGGCCGCAGCCACTTCGTGATCGCCGTCTCGTAGGACGGGCGAGTTTTGACGCGCTCCCACCACTTGGCAACGCCGGGCTTGTTGTCCCACATGGGCGAGAGCCTCAGCATCTCGAGCCGCACCATGTAGGGGATCGCCGCGATGTCGGCGAGCGAAAAGTCTGGCCCGGCGAGCCACGGGCCTTTCTCGGTCGACTCCTCAATCCATTTGAGCAGCTTTTCGAAGCTCTTGGTCGCCTCTTTGCCCATCGGCGAGTTAAGGCCTTCCTCTACCCCTGCGCGCTTGTATTCGGACTGGCGCTGCAGCGGCGCCTTGGCGAGCTGGGCGTCGCGCTGCTCCTTCGAGAGGCTGGCGAGCCGCGCGCGGTTAGCGGTGGCGAAGGTGAAGACGATGCAGGCAGGATGGATGTATTCGTCCATCAGCTTCTTGAACAAATGCGCCCGCGTCCGGTCGAGCGGATGGCGCGGCATGAGGGGGGGTGTGGGAAAAGTGTCGTCGAGGTAGTGCATGATGACCGTGGATTCGACGATGACGTTCCCGTCATGCACGAGTGTCGGCACCACGCCGTTCGGGTTGAGCTTGAGATAGGCGGGGTCGAGCTGATCGCCGTTCAGGGCCATCAGGTGGCTTTTCCATTCCAGCCCTTTTTCCGCCAGGGTCAGCCGCGCCTTCTGGGCGCAGACGGACGTTGTCCCGTGATACAGTTCGAGCATCATTTTCTCCTTGTCTTTATGTGTTGAGGCCGCCCCTTCTCGAAGCCTAAACTATTCGATGAGATAGCGATATGTCAACGTGACGGAGAGTTTGCTCTTGACGGCTCGCGCTCGACTGTATTACTAGCCCGGATTATGCACTGTTGAAAATTACCCGAGTTTTTCTGCTTGGCGCCCTTTGCGCCTTTGCGCGAGATTCTCTGCGTGCGAATTGGATTTTCCATCGCGCCAAGACGCCAAGAACGCAAAGAATCTTCTATAACCTTTAAGCCCATAATCCGGAGGGGATATAAACCAAATGGTTTTCATTCCGATGTTACGCGGGAGCCCGTGTGTCTTGACACATCGCCGTGCAGTCTGGCAAACCGATGAACGATGAAGCTCCCCAACGGCGACCGCGCCGATCTCGGCACGAAGATCGAGGATTATGTGCTGAACCCTCGACATTGGGAGGGGCGCCATAAGGCGCGGGTTTTCGAGTCGGTCCTCGGCATTACGCTGGCCAACCGGGAAGTGTTGCGTCATGCCATTCTTTCGGCGGCCGAGAACTCGGACGAGGCCGAGCCACTCGGAAACAATGGTCATGGGGAGGTTTACGTTCTGCGTTTTCCGCTAGAAACGCAGCGAGGGCGCGCGACGGTTCTAACGGTGTGGATCATCCGAGACAGCGAAGACTTCCCCCGGTTGATAACTTGTTATATACTCTAGACCATGATCGGCGAAATCAAAATGCATGACGTGGTGGCCTTGCTGCAAGACGTGCGAACGAAGCACTTCGAGAGCGGTCGGCCTTTGCTTTTACGCCGTGGTCAGATCGGCACCGTCGTGATGACTTACCCGGATGGCGCGCGCGAAGTCGAGTTCGCCGATCGCGACGGCCGCGCGTTTGCCATCTTACCCCTTCGGCCTGATCAGTTGATGGTTCTCCACGACACCCCCGATTTCGCGGCCGCATAGCCGAGCGCCAAAGTTCCCTTTGTCCGCTTCGGGCTAACCCAACCAGTCTTTCTCTTAGAGTTTTCTGGGATGGCAGTCGGGTCATTGCTTGACATTGCATCGACCGCGCATTGCGCCGCTCAAGGAAGTTCAGGTTCTGTTTGGTGTGTCGGCTTCACCGCACCGTTTGCTCTTGACGGCTTGCGCTCGACTGTATTACTAGCCCCTTCAAAGCGCCGGTTCACAACAGGTTGGCTGCATCGATCCGGTCTCTGACTAACCTTCTTACTCAGGAGAAGATATGAACCAAATGGTTTTCATTCATGGGCCCGGGGCGGGAGGATGTGCCGAATCGTTTGTCCATCAGCTCAAACACTATCCGGGCAGCCTCGCGCCGACGTTGCCTGGACATCTGGAGGGAAAACCCTGTCCCAATGTGGAACGATATACGGAATGGTTGAGGGGATGGTTATGGTCCAAAGGT
>JAHFAO010000253.1 GCA_023250515.1 Deltaproteobacteria bacterium
ACCGCCGGTCGGAAAAATATTCCTGGGCTTGGGCGGTCGCGGCGCCCAAAGGACTTCTCGTGCTTGCCGCCGGTCCCGAGAGGGCGGCTGTGAAACAGACGGCAAGTAAGGCGGCCATCGGTTTTGTCATTTTTCTTCTTTTGGTTTTATTCCTCATAAATCATCCTTCATCTTTGATTTTCCGCCTGTTGCCTCGCACCTCCAGCCTTTTTGACCCTTACACCCTATTAGACGCCCGAGGAAAGAAAAAGGTATAGTTGAGGCTGTGATTGTTTGCTAAAGCCTGGCCGCAATGGGTGGTTTTTCCTTCATCCCCTAGACCCTTCCAACCCTTCAACCCTTTTTGCCCGTTGCCTTCCGCCTCTAGCCTCACGCCCATTGAGATTATTTGAGATTATTTGAGCCTTGCCACCCCACCCGCAAATCGCGTAAAATCCGCGGAACTCGGGATGAGAAAGAGCGGCGATAGTGAGATTTAGCGAACTCGTTAGGCTCCTGGAGCAAAACGGATTTCGAGTGCTCCGGGAGAAAGGTTCAGTGCGGTACTACAGCAAACCGGGTGTGGACAGATTGATCCGAGTCGATTATCATGGTCTAAAGGAAGTGCCAAGCGGCACGTGCAACGCAATACTTAAAGCGGCGGGGTTAAAAGGAGAGAAGTAAAATGATCGACCTCAAGTACTCGCTGGTGATCGAAGCGACCGACGATCCGACGTTTTTTGGCTTCTATTCGCCTGATCTGGAAGGCTTCACGGGGGTCGGCCATTCCGTAGAGGACTGCCTGTACAACGCTAAGTGGGGCATGGAGGAGCACGTCGCGCTGCTCAAGGAACAAGGCCTTCCCGTTCCTAAGCATGCCCACGCTCCAAAAATAGTCATACAAAACGAAGAGCCCTTGGCTCGGACCGCTTAGCCGCCATTTCGCACATCATTTCCACGTTTCCGGAATTCCGGAAACGTGGAACTTGCGCGATCACGAACACGTCTTTCCCTCATTCTGAGCGTGTCGAAGGACCTTTTTCCTTGTTTTCATGCCTATTGCCTACCGCCTTCTGTGTGTATTTGAGCCTGTGTGTATTTGAGCCTTGTCACCCGACCCGCAAATCGCGTAAAATCCGCAGAGATCTTTTCTTACGCGAAGCACGAGGAGCCAATCAATGGTCGGTAGCAAGACAGTGCCCATCGAAAATGCAATCATCGTGGTCCGAGGCCAACGAGTCATACTCGCTTCTGGTCTAGCGCGGATTTACGGGGTCGAAACGCGCGTCCTCAATCAAGCGGTCAAACGGAATATCGACAAGTTTCCAGAGGACTTCATGTTTCGGCTGGCGCGCAGCGAAGCTGAGGAAATCGCCGGTTCAAGATCACAATCTGTGACCTTGAAGCGCGGGCAAAACGTTAAATACCTTCCGTTTGCCTTTACGGAGCATGGCGCGATCATGGCCGCGAACGTGCTCAACAGCCCTCGTGCGGTGCAGATGAGTGTCTTTGTCGTAAGAGCCTTTGTAAGACTGCGGCAAATGGTGACCACTCACAAAGAGATGGCGGCCAAATTAGCCGAGCTGGAGCGAACAGTGGCGACTCACAATTCCCGCATCAGGTCATTGTTCGAGGCCATTCGGCAGTTGATGGCCCCGCCCGAGCCCAAGAAACGGAAGATAGGATTTCTGGTGCGGGAGAAAGCGGCACGCTACGGAAGAGGGTAGTCACCCATCATTTCCACGTTTCGGGAATTCTCGAAACGTGGAAGTGTCCACGTGAGGTTCTAGCCTCCTCCTGATGGACGAGCACGCGCACGTTTACGGGTTTTCCCCCTGTTGCCTACCGCCTATTGCCTAACGCCTTCTGCGTGTATTTGAGCCTTGCCACCCGTCCCGCAAATCGCGTAAAATCCGGCGAGAATTATGGCTGATAAAAAATCTCTCGTACCTGTTGAGCGGATTGAGCGGTCAATCCTATTGATCCGCGGGCACAAGGTCATGCTGGATGCGGATCTGGCCGTGCTGTACGGGGTGACTACTAAGCGGCTTAACGAGCAGGTCCGACGCAATATTGCCAGATTTCCCGGTGATTTTATGTTCCGACTGACGCTCGAAGAAGTCGAATCTTTGAGGTCGCAATTTGCGACCTCAAACAAAGGGCGTGGCGGTCGTCGGTATGCTCCACTCGTGTTTACAGAACAGGGGATTGCCATGCTGTCGACCGTTCTCAACAGTGAGCGCGCCATTCAGGCGAATATAGAAATCATGAGGGCTTTCGTGCGGTTGAGAGAATTGATGGCCACACGCAAAGATCTTGCGAAGAAGCTTGAAGCGCTGGAGAAGAAATATGATGCGCAGTTCAAGGTGGTCTTCGATGCTATCCGCCAGCTTATGGCCCCGCCCGAGCCCAAGAAACGGAAGATAGGATTTCTGGTGCGGGAGAAAGCGGCACGCTACGGACGTACAGTAGTCCAGTAAAGAGTTTAGAGTAAAGAGGGGAAGGATCAGACCTCGATACCGGTTACCCATTACTCATTACTTGTAACTTTATGACCTTTCCGTTTGAGCAACTGGAGGTGTGGAGAAGGAGCGTGGATTTTGCGGAGAAAATCCTGGTAATGGCTGACCAGAAGATTGACCGCAGAGATGCATTTTCTCTAGGCGAACAACTCAGGAGGGCAGTGATTTCGATATCTAATAACATTGCTGAAGGAGGAGGAAGGAACAACAGGAAGGAAAAGAAGTACTTTTACAATATTGCGAAAGGGTCGGTGTACGAGGTGGTTAATCTGTTGGAAATATCCAAAAGGCGAGGCTACGTGGAGCAGGGGTCTCATGAGATTTTGTACCGTAAGGCGGAGGAGATAGCCAGGATGCTCAGCGGCCTGATGGCCTCCAATTCCGAATAACTATTGAGTGACGAGTTGTGAATAGAGAGTGCGGCGCAAGACGGTAATTCCTCGCGACTCGGTACTCTTTACTCTCCCGTCTTACTCGAATCTGTTTGTTACCCTCCATACTCAAAACTCATTACTCGAACCTACCCGCCCCGTAACTCTCTACTCGTTACTCGAAACTAGTCCCCTCTCGCCTACAGCCTACCGCCTATTGCCTACCGCCTTCTGCGTGTATTTGACCCTTGCCACCCGACCCGTAAATCGCGTAAAATCCGCGGAAAATCGGAGTATCCGGTTGTAACCTCTAAGGGTAGGTGTTCGTCGAGATTGCCGAGCCTTGGCATGCAAGCAGTAGCCATTAAAGCGCTCCCGACAGAACCGCGACTTCCGGAGAGACCATGAATAGACGACGTCTGCTCAGTCGGCTCTCTCAGGGGGCCTTGCGTAACGTCGCATTCAACGACATGATTAGCCTAGCCCCCCTCAGACTCATCGAGCGCTACAACCTAAAGCTGGAGGATGAAAAATGAGCGACTATCATATCAACATCTTTTATAGCGATGAGGATGGCGGCTATATCGCAGACATTCCCGATCTTGAAGCCTGCTCTGCATTCGGGGAATCGCCGGAGCAAGCATTGAAAGAGCTGGAGATTGCCAAAAAGGCTTGGCTCGAAACAGCCCGCCAGGCAGGCAAGCCCATTCCTCCGCCACGCTACCGGCCGGTGATCTATCAGGCTGCCCGCTAAGCAAAGGGATGGAGCTGGAGCAGATCTACCAAAAAGCTAAAGAGCACCACGAGAGCGGCAAGAGGTAGTTCCAAAGGCGCGTCATTTCGACATTTCGACAATTCTCGAAACGTGGAAGTGTCCACGATCACGAACACGTCTTTCCCTCAT
>JAHFAO010000111.1 GCA_023250515.1 Deltaproteobacteria bacterium
GATAGTTTTAACCGTTTCGGTTTGGCCCTTAGATGGACATGGGAGGACCTAGATTTTGCTACTGGGTTTGTGTGGGGCCGACATTCCGACCCGTGGGGAGATCTCAGCGAAGGTACGATAAAATATCGCGCTCCCTTTGCTCGGCTTGATTACATGATCTATCCCTGGTGGATGGCTCAGCTCCGCTTCGAGGATCTACATATCAGTAGCCCTAGGGACCTGAGACTTTCCGGGTTCAGTGCCGGCTCTTTGGACCAGACCCGTTTCATGCCTGCGCTGATTTTTTTGATCCGATCCAACCTGCGCTTTGTTATGGAGGGAGAACTTTATACCAGAAACAAGGAAGCAGAATCCAGAAACCTGAGTAAACCCCATACCTTCTGGACCCGTTTTGACTTTGCCTTCTAGATCCATGGGGCACATAAGCCATGGACGAGAGAAAAGTAGGCAGGAGAAACAAAGCGGGAACGGGTCTATTGGTCCTTGTAGCCGTCTTATCCTTTATTTCTGTCCCTGCAAAGACCGAGGCTACAGGGGCAATCACAGGCACAGTAAGAGCGCGGGGCGTAAAGAACCCAACAGACGTTGTAGTCTATATTGAAAAGGTTCAAGGTCAATTTCAGCCTCCAAACTCACCAGTCCAAATAGACCAAATCAAACGCGCCTATGTGCCCCATGTTTTAGCCGTCCTCGTCGGTACTGAAATTGAGTTTCTCAACAGCGATAATGAGCTTCACAATGTCCACGCGCGCCAGAACAGAAGGGAACTCTTTAATATTGGTATCCCGCCACAACGAAAAAGCCGAAGGATCCTTAAGGAAGAAGGAGTCGTGACTCTGCTGTGCGATGTTCATCCGGAGATGAGCGCGTTCATCGTGGCAACGCAGAATCCCTTTTTCGCAAAACCTGACGAGAAAGGAAATTACACCATTGAGAATGCTCCCCCAGGGACTTATCAGATAAGGGCTTGGCATGAGAAGCTTAGGCCCGAAAGCAAGGAAGTAAAGGTTTCTGCGGGAAGCAGGGTACAAGTTGATTTTGAACTTAGGCCTTAGGTAAAGAAGGAGATAAGCTATGAGCGAAAGATGGCAACAAGCGACGGCTGTCTTGGGAGCCATATGGCTGGCCTCCGCAGGCCCGTTATCGGTCTCCGAATCAAAGGGTGAAGAGATTCTCCTTAAATACAAGGCCACAGTTATAGAAGAGACCAACGATCACATCATCATCAAGTTTCACAAAAGAGATATCGGGTTAGTTACCGAAAAGGGCAAGCCACTAGAAACTTTGCCCGCGCAAATAACGGGGGATAAAAGCTCGTTGACTTCAGGATCATCCGACCAGTCTCTGTCAAGGGCAGAGCTAAAAAACGAGATATTGCAAGAGCTTAGAGGTGAGATTCAAAAAGAGGTAACCAAAGGAATTGGACCTATTGAGTATGGCTCTGTTGATGGTCGGATAGTACGCAGAGGGGTAGGGGAACCAGAGGTCCAAGTGAAGCTGGTTCGTTGGGTGGAAGAACCCTCTCTTTTAGGCATCTTCAAAGAGCTTAAAAAGGGGGCTGAGTTCGAGACGACTACCGATCAGGAGGGGAGATATGCCTTCAAGGATATCCCCGTCGGCAATTACCAGTTGAAGTGGCTTCCTAGGGGCGGTGATGCGTGGATTCGCCGTCTCACCGAAAAGCCCGATGTGAGGGTTGTAAAAGGAAAAGCTGCTATCGCACCGGCAGTGGAGTTAAGCAAACCCGTCCTCCCATAGGCAGAAGGGAGAGAAGAGATCTGGCAAGAGACAAACGACCCCCTCTTTGGCAAACTTTCGCGTTATCGCTTTGTGGGCATCGTTGAGTCCCCGATAGCCATGAAGAAGCACCACGGCAGGCGTAGGATCGTTGCTCAGAGGGCGAGCCAAAAAACCATCTACGATCTCCCCGCGGCTTTTATAGGCCGCGTGCATAGAAACTATCCTCAGCTTGACCCTGGTTTCCTTCATCGAGGAGCCTAGCAATGAGCATTCTATCTTACTCAATAGGGATGGTCGAGTGAAAGCTTCTTCCCAAACAGGAGCAGCGCCTGTAAGTTCGTCTTTCCATTACGGCTAATCCTCAGCTCAGTCGATCCCGCAACCCGACCCTTAAATCTTTTCTTCGCTCCCCCCATACGAACGTCCAGAAGCTGAACGTCTCAAGGGCGAAGGGGCCAAAGCCCAAGAATCCCAGGGCCGGCATCTCAAAGATCCTGGGCATTTCCGGGATGGGAACGCTGTAGACCCACTTGGTGTAGGCCCAGTAATTCCAGAACTCCCAGAAGAAGCCGCAGGTGTACCCAGCGGCGAGAAGCGTGTGGGTTCGGCGAAGCTCTCTGAGCTGCCAGTCGCGGAGGATGGAGGCCCGGCCCAGATGGTTGTTGAGCGGATCGAGCAGGAAAAATAGCCCGAGCCAGAGGGACCAGAAAAAGAATTTAGGCCAGAGGAGGGGGAGCACACAGAAGAAAGAACCTACCACTAACGATAGGATGGACCAACCACGCGGGATGCGCCCTTTTGCGCTACGGTGTCTACTTGACCATGTAAAGCCGACGAATAGGTCGCCTGTCTCATAGACTGCCGGGATGACCGTTGCGAAAGAGAGGATCCTGAGAGCGATCTCGAGCCACCTTTCGGACGAGACGTTCACGTAGGTCCAGTTCTGGATAACCACATTGTAACCTTCAAAGATGTACCAGTAGAGGGCTGACACAGGAAGCATGAACAGGAATTCCTTGGGCCGGTCTGAAATCAATGAAAAGCCATGGAAGCGCAGATTGAGGCCGTCGAGAACGGCGATGTAACCGTACCAGAACATCGGGAAGACAAACTGGGACCATGGTAGGATGTGGACAAAACTCAGGAACTCCCCACCCGAGATCAAAAGGGCTCCCACGAGTAGACCGGTGTTGCGCATGGGGATTTCAGTGGAGGTGCTTATCCATTCTTGTCTGGTGCGCTCATACCCACCTGCTTCCAGGCGAGAGTTGAGAGCAGAAGACAAGCTACTAAAGGATGATCCCGCCTCCTAATACCTTTTCTTGGTCATAGAAGACAGCAGGTTGCCCAGGAGCCACCCCGCGCTGGGGAACATCAAAGACGACCCGCACGCGATTGTTTTCCTTTATGACCAGCGTAGGAGCTTTAGGCTGGCGGTAGCGGATACGAACTTCACATCGGCCCTTGCGGAAGTCACTAAGCCAGTTAAGGTGACCCACAGAGATTTCCTTTTTATAGAGGATGGGATCATGCCGACCCTCGCCAACCACGAGCGTGTTTGTCGTTACATCTTTTTCGGCGACGTAGTAAGGTACCCCTCCACCGATGCCAAGTCCGTGGCGCTGGCCGATGGTGTAAAATGAAACGCCGTCGTGTTTTCCTATGACCGTGCCGTCTGAGGTAACGACCGAGCCTTCCTGCCGGGGCAAGAGGCTGCGGAGAAAATAACCGAAATCCACCTTTCCCACAAAACAGAGTCCTTGAGAATCCTTTTTCTCGGCTGTCGGGAGGTTCATCCGGCGCGCAATTTCCCGCACCTGAGTTTTGGTATATTCGCCCAAGGGGAAAAAGCAGTGCTTGAGCTGCCGCTTATTCAAGGCCCAAAGAAAATAAGATTGGTTCTTTCCCTTGTCAGTGCCCTCTAGCAGTTCAACCTTTTTGGGCTAAAGAACTCTTCAATCTTTCCAGGCAAAGTGTGTCGTGCGGCTTCCGGATTGATGCGGCAGGGAAATATGTTGCTTAGGCTCGTGCTCCTCAAATGGTCTCAAGGATGCCAGGTCGAACTCATAGCTCCCCCAACTTCCACTGCAGCGACTCAGGCAACCCCTACCGCAGTCCTTTTTCTCCGGCCAAAGTTGGCAGGTCTTGACCCTGAGGTGTGGCCTACCGGCCGCCCCCCTTTCCGACAGCGTCTCCTCAATATCCACGATTGCTACTCCGCCGGTCTCAGGGCACCTTAAAAGCCTTCTGTTGCGATAGCGTACCAATTTTAGAAGAGCCATAAAGGAGAGAAAAAGCCAGATTAATGGGCCGGCGGCTGGCATTAGCATTGTCCATAGATCTGTCATCATATATCTCCTTCGTGTGTAATAAGCGGTGTTTTCACCTTCTGCTACCAATTCCTTTATTGCACTAGGCAGTAGATCGCCTTCCTGCAATTGAACCGGATCACGGGACGATGGCGGCTATGGTGATTAACGGGGCTTTCATAGAATCCTCCCTTCATTTTTTTTGGTTCTCTCTTCCTTATCCTATTCCCGCGCAAGATATATGCCTTAAGCTTCTTTTAGGCCTAATAGGCCTCGGCGGGCACTCCCGCTCTCCAGCGCACCTGCCTGGCGATCCATTGCAGGGTAGGAATATTGACCTTTCCTAACCTTCTCTCCGCCGGGACACGATCTAGAGTATAAACCTGTACCAGGAGAGGCTGAATCTCGTTCACCTTTTCGAGCCATAGCGCCACGGAATCTGGATCGGCATTAGTGACTCGCCCTTGGACAAAGAGGGATTGAAGGATGACGTCCCTTAAACTCTTTAACCCGGCCACGATTTCTCCGAGATAAAAAGGATGAGCGGGCCCGTTGAGTTGGCGCACTAATTCCTCGCTCCCTGCATCCAACTTCATCACCCTTAGGTCCAACATCTCCAAGGCCTCGCGCACTTCCTTTTCTCCCACTGTCGAGGAATTGGAAAGGATCGCGAGCTTGACCTGAGGAAGGTATCTGTCGCGCAGAGTTTTGGCTGCCTCAACGATCTCTACAAAGTCTGGGTGCAGGGTTGGCTCGCCATTGCCAGAGAAGGTGATGGAGTCGAGCTTTGTCCTCTGTCTGAGCATCCGTTGCAGGGATCTCTCCAGTGCGGCAGAGACTTCGTCGGGCTGCGGCAGATCTTTCATCTGGTAAGTGAGGTTAAGCGTAGGCTTTGGCGTCCAGCCATACTGGCAGTAAAGGCAGTTGAACGAGCAGAGTTTATACCTGAAAGGAAGGATATTAATGCCGAGGGAGACGCCCAGCCGCCTAGAGCGAACGGGACCGTAGATGATCTCGTTTTGAAGGGGTAAAGTTTTCTGGGGTTGCGTAGCCGAATCCATATCCTCACTTTTGAGTCTGTCTTGGCGGACCTTCTCCGGTTCTTTTGCCTCTGCGATCTCCTTGCGGAACAGAATATTGACCGCGCCCGCAGATCCCATCAGGCAGACCTCGGCGTGGGAAGGGAGAAGACAAAATCAGCGCCTAGATCTTTGCTGCACATCGACAATCACTGTAAAGTCCTCGGAGTAAACGAAGACATCTCTCCCGTTGACCTTTCCGTGACCAGTAATAACACTAACTCCCTTAATTTCTCCTGCATGGACTCCATAGCTATCCCCTTCGACTTATGATTTGTTTCATTGCCGGTTTGCCTTTCTGTAGCCCAGGGCATCTTGGGCGATGATGAGCTTTTGGATATTCGATGAGCCCTCGACGATCTGATAGGACTTGGCGTCTCTGAGGTAGCGCTCCACTGGAAACTCCGTTGAGTAGCCATAGGCGCCCAGAATCCTAAGGGCGACATCGGCAGCAAAGGCTGCAGCTTCAGCGGCAGCGTATTTGGCTATCGAGACCTCGAGATTATTGGGTTGTTTGCGATCTGCAAGACACGCCGCGCGATAGACCAGCAGGCGGGCGGCCTCTTCGTGGACCACCATTTGGGCAATGAGGTCCTGATTCATCTGGAATTGACCGATCTTCTGCCCGAACTGTTCTCTCTGATTGGCATAGCTCACTGCCGCCTCCCGGGCTGCCCGAGCCAGACCCACCGCGCCGGCAGCACAGCCTAAGCGCGTGTGGTTCAGATGCCTCATGCAGATTTTGAAGCCTTCTCCCTCTTGCCCAATGCGGCTAGCCTCCGGGATGTGGAAATTCTCAAAGATCAGCTCTCCGGTAGGCGAGGCGTGGGTGCCGAGCTTCCCCAGAGTTCGCCGGCTCACCCCTGAGCGGTTCAGATCCAAGTAAAAGGCAGATATGCCATGATGTCTCTTGGATTTGTCTGTATAAGCGAAGACTATTGCGGTATCCGCAACCGGGGCGTTGGAGATCCAGGTCTTGGTTCCGTTGAGGATATACCCCCGATCGCTTTTTGTGGCCGTGGTAGCCATAGACGCTACATCCGATCCCGCATTGGGCTCGGTGATGGCAAAGCAGCCGAGGGCCTCTCCCCGGATCAGAGGCGGAATCCACCTCCGCTTCTGCTCCTCAGTGCCAAAATCCAGAAGAGTTAGGGCGGGACCCACCTGCATATTGATATAGACTCTAATGGCGCTGTGCACTCGAGCGATCTCTTCGGAAATTAGGGCGAGAGCGAAAAAGCCCAGGTTGGTGCCGCCGTATTCCTCTGGAATAACGCAGCCGTGAAAGCCGAGTTCACCCATTTTCAGGACCAGGTCTCTGCGGAAGGTGTGCTCCCCATCATCTTTGGCTGCAGTGGGAGCAATCTCCTTCTCGGCGAAACCGTGAGCCAGATCCCGAACCGCGGTCAATTCCTCGGATAGGTCGAAATCCATATCACTTTATCTCTTTTTGGAAGTGCAACATTTTGCCCTGGACAAAGCCGAGCCGGGTGAAGAACCGCTCCATCTGCGAATTACTGTTATCTACAAGGGTGAAGATCGTCTTGATCCCATGATCTTCCGCGGATGCAGTGAACCTCTCCATCAGTGCCCGAGCGATCCCCTGACCCCGGAAAGCAGGGTCCACACCGATGACCTCGATCCATGCTACCGTACCGGGAAGGCCGAACTCGAGCTCGCCAGCCCTCCCGAGAATGAATCCAACCACTTGGCTGTTTACCTCAGTAACGAGAGAGGCCCAGTGAGGCCGAATGGCCTCGGATAACTCGATTCTTTTTTCCCAATAGTCCCGACGTGCCACTCCTGTAAGTCGCTCCTCGATGTTGACGATGGATGAAAGATCGCTCTTATCGAGGTTCCTGATATGAATGGGTTTTTGCATAGGGTCCTCCGCTATAGGGTGGTAAGTCCTCCTTGGGTTCTTCTCCTTCGTAGGTGAGCACAAACTGTGCCAATGGATTCTGAAAGAGAGACGGGAATTTGGCTCCTCATATTCTCAAAAAGTGTAATCGGAGGCATGCTTTTTCCCATAAGTGGGAAAACAAGGGAGAAACATTGTCTGCCAGGGATTTGGGGTGAGGCGTCGAGTTAGCTGCGGAAAACGAAGTCGGGGAAGAGGGCGAATAATAGGACGGCGACGATCAGAAGCGGGACAATTGCAAGTGCGTAAAGGAGGGGCTTTTCATATTTGAGATGCATGTAGTTCATGACAACCAGCAAGGCCTTGATCATTGCAACAAGGAAGATCAAAAAGAGCGCTGCGGCTTTCGGCAAGACCAGGCTGGCCGAAATCGAGAGGATTACAAGGAGCACTAGCCAGACCCACACGAGGAAGTAATTGGGACGGTTCCTATCATCCATCGTCATGTGTCCTCACGTCAGATAAAGGAGCGGGAAGAGGAAGATCCAGACAATATCGACGAAGTGCCAGTAGAGACCGGCGAGCTCCACACGGTGCTCATTCGGTTGAAGAATGTCCCCCAGCGCTGCAACGAGAAGAATTGAATTGACTACGACTCCAGCTAACACGTGCAGGGCATGGAGGCCGGTCATCCCGTAGTAAAAGGACCAAAAGATTCCGCTCCCAGGGGTGAAACCTTCTCGGATTTCACCCGCATATTCAAAGGCTTTAAAGCCTAAAAAGATCAGGCCCAGCAGGATGGTAAGGAAGAGAAGGGTTCGAAGCCTCTTTGCGTCCCTCTCTTCAACCGCTGCAAAGGCCAGGACCATGGTCATGCTGCTCGTCAGGAGGACAAAGGTGTTGACCAAGCCTAGGGGAAAGTTCAAGTGCGCTGCTGCCTCAGACCAACCACCGCTTCCAAGGCGGACGACGATATAGGACGCAATGAGCCCTCCAAATACCGTAATCTCCGACGCAAGAAACCACCACACCCCTATCTTTCCTGAAGGGACATCGCTACTTGCTAGAGTTTGCACTGTGCTGTTCAATTCGATCCCTCCTTGATCACTTGGTAAGACGGTTCAGACGGTTTCAACGGTTCAAGCGGTTTAAGGTTTTCAAGTTGTTCAAACTCTCTCCTACTTCTGCGTTGCCGCTGGCATCGGAACAGACCGATCCTGCGGCAACCAGTCTTCAGCAACTCCAGGGGAACTGTATTCGTAGGCGCTCCGGTAAATGGTCGGAATGGTCTCAAAGTTGCCATGCGGAGGCGGCGACGGCGCGCTCCACTCCAGCGTGTTTGCTTGCCATGGGTTTCGCGCGGCCAATCTTCCCCGAACCATACTCCAGAAGAAGTTAATCACGAAGGGGATCTGCGAGAGCAGGAGGAGAATCGAGGCTACGGTGATGAACACGTTCATCGGCTGAAGCGGTATAAGGAACTCGTACTGCATCGGGTTAGCAATCCGCCGCATCATCCCTCCAAGGCCGACAAAGTGCATCGGTACAAAGACGGCGTTGAAGAAAATAAAGGTTAGCCAGAAGTGGATCTTGCCCAGGGTTTCGTTCGTCATGCGGCCGAACATCTTCGGGAACCAGAAGTAGAGGCCGGCGAATCCGGCGAAGACAGTGGCGCTGAACAGGGTGAAGTGGAAATGAGCGACAACGAAATAGGTATCGTGGATGTAGATGTCCACGGGCGCTGAACCATTGAAGATGCCGGTTAAACCCCCAATAATGAACACAGAGAGAGTGCCGAGGGCAAAGAGCATGGGAGTTGGAAAGCTAATCGACGCACGCCACAGGGTGGCGATCATGGCAAAGACGATAAGGGCGAAGGGAACGGAGATCAGGATGGTGGTGATGCTGAAGGGCATCGCGAGTCGGGGGTCCATGCCGCTAAGAAATTGATGGTGCGCCCAAACGACGAAGCTGAGCATGCCGGCTGCGATGGTCGAATAAATAATGGCGCGATAACCGAAGATCGGCTTTCGGCTGAAGACGGCCAGGACCTCCAGGGCCATCCCCATGCCAGGGAGGAGAATGACGTAGACCTCCGGGTGGCCGAAGAACCAAAAGAGGTGCTGCCACAGGAGCGGCTCGCCGCCACCTTCAGGGAGGTAGAAGGTTGTCCCCACCACGCGATCCATGAGGAGCATCACTGCCCCGGCGATGAGAGGCCCCACGGAGAGCATGAAGAGAACTGCCGCAGTGATTTGCATCCAGATAATCAGGGGCAGGCGGAAGAAGGTCATGCCCGGCGCCCGCAGGTTTATGGTTGTGGTAAGAAAGTTGATCCCGCCCATGAGGAAGGAGACAAACTCGAGGGCGAGGGCCAGCAGCCACAGGTTCAAGCCCCAATCCACCCCGGTATAAACCGCCTTGGCGGAAAGCGGCGGGTACCCGGTCCAGCCGGCAGAGGCGGCGCCACCGGGGACAAAGAAAGAGACCAGTAAGACTAGCGATGAGAGGGTGAAAACCCAGACGGAGAGCATGTTGAGCCGGGGGAAGGCCATATCCCGAGCTCCAATCATAAGCGGAATGAGGAAGTTCCCAAAGGCCCCCAGGAGGATCGGCATGGCCACGAAAAAGACCATGATCGTGCCGTGCATGGTGACGAGCATGTTGTAAAAGTCCGGGGCGATGAACCCCCAGACGGGTGCAGCCGTGTCGGGATAGGCAAGCTGCCAGCGCATCAGGTAGGTCATAAGCCCACCCACGATAGCCCAGAATAGTCCCAGGGAAAGGTACTGCTTGGCAATCGTCTTGTGGTCGGTGGAGAAGACGTATGTGCGCCAGAAGCCCAATTCCTCGTGATGGGCCTCACGCGCCCCGGTTGCAGCAGCATCACTCATCTTTTGCCTTCAATCTTCCCTCACCCTATCCCTCTCCCGGTGGGAGAGGGATAGGGTGAGGGCCAGTGCTCCTTCACCCATTTTTCGTAATCTTCCGCCGTGTGCACAATGAGCCATCCGTTCATTCCGGAGTGGCCGAAGCCGCACAGTTCGGCGCAAGGCATCTCGTATTTGCCAGGCCTTGTCGCCTCAAACCAGGCTACGATCTCCCGTCCCGGTACCGCATCCTGTTTCAGGCGAAGATTCGGCAGAAAAAAGCTATGGATGACGTCCTTTGATTTAAGAACCACACGCACGATCTTACCTACTGGAACATGCAGCTCATTGTCTATTTGGAGATCATCCGCCGTTTCCAATTTCCCATCCGGTCCGGGGTAGACAATCTCCCAGTTGAACTGCTTCCCGGTTACCTGTATCTGTAGGTCACCGGCTGGCATCTGGCCTTTGATCTTCGCCCATACCTCTGCGCCGCGAAAATCGATCCAAAGATCAAGAACCACAACGATCAGACCTGGGATCAGTATCCAGGCTGCTTGCTTGAGGGTGTTCCCTGGGATGTAAGTGGCCCGTCGTCCCTCGCGGCGCCGATACCGGATTAGGAAGAGGACGATAAGCCCCTCTGTTAGAAGAAACCACACTCCTGTGATGTATAAGATCAGGTAAAAGAGGGAGTCGATGTCCCCACCAAAGGTCGAGACGTTTTCAGGTAACCAACTTAGCATCAGGCTTACCCGCTGCTTTTACCCTTTCGCCAGCGTGTTTATTGCCTGTAACTTTCTCGCTTGAGAGGCGGTTGACAAATTTCGTCCCTCTCAAGTTAGTCATAGGCTGTTTTGCCGCTGCCACTGTTCTGGGGGCCGGCTACGGTCATCCCAGCCGATCGGGTCCATGTCGCAGTAAAACTGAATCTTGTTTCCATCTAGATCGCGAAACTCGATAGTCTTGTCCATGCCTGGACCTTTCTGCTCCGGGCCGATGACCTCAATCCCCTGTGTCCTTAGTTCCGCGGCCTTTTTTCTTAGATCGTCGAGCCGATCCACCTCGTAGGAGATCTGCTGGA
>JAHFAO010000112.1 GCA_023250515.1 Deltaproteobacteria bacterium
TTACGCCCTCATCGTCGGGAACCGGTAAAGACAAAAGCATGCGCGTCAGGTCTCACGTTTTAGTGTCAATAACCATCAGCCGAACTCGGCCGTTAAGCCCTCCAGCGCCGATGGACCTATACGGTCCGCCGTTCGGCTAAGCTCACGACAGGCCGTATGGGAGAGTAGGACGCCGCCGGATTTGAAATTAAAGGCCCGTTGGTCTAACAACCCCGGGCCTTTTTGCTTTTACTTGACGAGTATGATCAATTTATCCTACCTTGCGCCCGACGAACTTTGGCTGGATCCATAAAGAGGGTCTATGAGATTAAATACTCTTTTTTGTGCTGTTTTTATTCTTCTGCATTGTACTTGGGCCAACGTTTGGGCCCAAAATGTTCGTGGGATAAAGATACTCGACTACGGCATTTACCACGCTAAAATAGTTGAAAAAGTAGATACTGAAAAAACAGCAACTGGAGATAGAAACATAATTGAGACGACAGGAATAATAAAACGGACAACAGATATTCCCGCTTCTGTTGGGACCAGGTTTGGTATCCTGTATGTCGTCGAAGGCGAGCCATCAGGCGAGACGGTGGAACTAAAAAAAATTACAATTTATCCTAAAACTGGTCTAAAAAATCCTCACAAGAAAGGCGTAGTCTATAAAAGCGAATATGCGATAGAAGCGGAGATCGGTATAGAAGGACATAGCGGATATGGTTTTGACTACGAATGGGAAGCCGTTCCTGGCGAGTGGATGATACAGCTTTGGTACAAAGGGAAGAAACTAGCAGAAAAAACCTTCACAGTTCGGAAACCCTAGGCCGCAAGGGAAACGAAAACAGGGTCGAATGGGAAACTCGGTCGTTAAGCCCTCCAGCGCCGATGGTACTATGCGGTCGCCTTTATCATCGCGAGGCTCGGAATCTCAGATTGTACATCTCAGATTCCAGATTTGAAATTCCGAGGGGCTGTCTTAATCAAGAGTAGGTCGCCGCCGGATTTAAAACTCAAAGGCCCGAGGCTCTCACAAGCCCGGGCCTTTCTGTTTCTGCCACATAATGTTAGAATTGCAGCTATGAAACAAATTGAGAGATTGACACCTGCCTTAAAGAGAGCCCATGAGGAAGGCATCGATTTGAGCCAACTCTATGAGCGCCTATCTTTAACGCCAACCGAGCGCATCAAAAGAAATTTTAGTGCGGCGCTAGCATTTGAGGAGTTGAGAAGGGCGGGGCAGAAACATCGTGACAGAAAACGACGTTGAAAGACTGCTCAAGGCTCTTCACAGTGAGGGAGTGGAATTTGTCGTGATCGGAGGAGCGGCTGCAGTACTTCAAGGCTCTGCCTATGTGACCGCTGATTTTGATCTCTGTTATTCCAGAGCCAAAGAGAATGTCGAGAGATTGGCTAAAGCTTTAGCTCCCTTTCACCCTTCACTTCGAGGTGTTCCAGAAAACCTTCCCTTTCGCTTAGACGTTGGTGCTCTGAGATCAGGGTCGAACTTCACGCTCGTGACGGATGTTGGCGACCTGGATATTTTCGGTGAGGTCAAGGGCTTAGGCAGTTATGAAAAGGCGTTAGCGTTTTCAGACGAAATGGGTATTTTTGGCATCCCATGTAAGGTTCTAACTTTGGAAGGTTTGATCAAGACCAAGCAGGCAACCGGACGCCCGAAGGACTTGAGGTTACTGCCGGAATTAAAAGCGCTTTTGGAAATCCGCAAATCTGAGAAGAAAAGTTAACCTGGACAAGAACCGTGCACGCCGATGGTACTATACGGTCGCCGTTCGACTAAGCTCACGACAGGCCGTATGGAAGAGTAGGCCTGCCTGTGCGTTCACGCAGACAGGACGTCGCTGGATTTAAAAATAAAAGGCCCGAGCCGCAAGACATCCAACCCCAACACCCCTTCGTTAATACCCGCCGATATTCCCTTATCGCTCACTAATGTGCTAGCCTTTGCCGAGGCAGCCTTTGGGATCCGTTCATCCTTTGTTGTCTTGGAGCACGCACCTTGAGCGATACTGATAAGCCGAAGGAAATGTATCTTGAGTTGGAAGAGATGCGCCGCGAGTTGGAGCGACTCCGCAAGGAAAACACTGAGCTTCGCAGGCTGTTGGGTGCGGCTGTTGTCGAACCGACACTCAACTATCATGCAAAATCAGAGGAACATCCATTAAGTGATAAACCGATTTCCTTGCTGACTGCCGATTCCTCGACTCAGGAGAAAATCGCTTTATTCGGAAATCTCTTTAGAGGAAGAGAAGATGTCTATGCTGTTTTCTGGGCGAATGAACGGAGTGGCAAGAAGGGATATTCTCCGGCTGTAGAGGATCCGTGGAACTCTGGAAAGGGCAAACCAAAAAGGTATCTCCCTCTAACCGATCAGGTAATTCATGATCACCTAGCAGGAGAGAAAGTGATCGGGTGTTACCCACTGCTAAAAGACAATACTTGTTGGTTTTTGGCTTGTGATTTCGACAAGGAGGGTTGGGTTTTGGATAGCTTGGCTTTCGTGAGCGTCTGTAAGCAGTTTGAAGTAACAGCTTATCTTGAACGATCGCGTTCAGGGAAAGGTGGTCACGTCTGGATTTTCTTTTCTTCTCCGGTGTCGGCGATCTTGGCCAGGCAATTAGGGATGAGACTTCTAAGAGAAACGATGGACGTTCGTGCAGATATGGATCTCGCCAGCTATGACCGGTTTTTCCCTAACCAGGACTTCGTGCCTGTGGGAGGCTTTGGGAATCTTATTGCTTTGCCTCTTCAGAAAAAAAGTAGAGCCCAGCGAAATACAGAATTCATAGATTCCGAAGACCCGGAACTACGTCCCTATCCGGACCAATGGACTTTTCTAAGCCGCATTGAACGACTTAGGCCAACCCATCTGGAGGCTTTGCTTGAAAACATACCACCAGTGGCAGTTGGGCCGGGGATTGCGGGAATGGCGTCCCCTTTGATCCGTCACAAGTATCCAGCCCCTGGGCAAATCCGGTGCAGCTTAGGAGCCACGGTAAGCCTGGAAAAATCCGGCATCCCTCCATGGATGCTTTCTCAGATCAAACACCTGGCATCTTTCCATAATCCCAAGTTCTACGAGCGCCAGAAATTGCGTCTTTCTACCTTCCAAATTCCGAGGTTCGTAAGATGTTATGGAGAAGACGTTTATCACATCCACCTGCCTCGAGGAATTTTGGAAGATGTTCGACAGGTAGCTAAGAAGGCTGGGAGCAAGGTTTCTATTATTGACCAGCGGCCCGTACCCGAGAAATTATCTTTTAAATTCTTGGGTTCATTGACGCCGACACAAGATCATGCAGTTCGGAATTTGCTCGCACACGAGATGGGGGTTTTAGTAGCTCCGCCTGGAGCCGGGAAAACCGTGATGGGATGTTTTGTAGTAGCCAAGCGAAGTCTGCCGACACTTATCCTGTCCCATCGCAAGCCGATCTTAGAACAGTGGCGAGTCCAGTTGATGGAACTGTTGGGCCTTTCCTCGCAGAAAATCGGTCAGGTGGGGGGTGGAAGAAATCGCCAAAGTGGGGTTGTGGATCTAGCCATGATTCAGAGTCTAAAGAGCATTACCGATTTAGAAGCTTTCTACACAAACTACGGGTTTATTATTGTGGATGAGTGCCACCATTTGCCTGCCTTTACCTTTGAAGGTTGTATCAAAAGGGCTCCGATCCGCTGCATTCTAGGGCTCACCGCGACACCTTACCGCCGTGACGGTCTCCAGAGCATTATCACCATGCAATGCGGGCCAATACGTCACAAAATGGAGGATGCACCAGCGGATTTTTCTCTGAGGTTGAATGTTCGAGCGACACCCTTCACTCTTCCAACCGATGAGCACTCCTCAATCCAGGACATTTTCCGTACCCTGGTCAAGGATGAAGGACGGAATGCGTTGATTGAAAAGGATGTCATTCAGGCTTTAGACCAAAGACGGCAATGTTTAATTCTCAGCCAGTGGAAGGAGCATTGTCGATTACTGGCAGATAGATTGATTCAAAGAGGGAAGGTTCCTTTGATCTTGAGCGGAGCACTGGGTAAAAGAGAGCGAGCTTCCATCTTGAAGAGTATCGAGAATACGTCTCCGCAGAAAGAGTTGCTTATAATCGCAACTGGACAATACTTAGGCGAGGGGTTCGACTGCCCCAAAATCGATACCCTTTTTCTCACCTTTCCTGTTTCTTTCAAGGGGAAAATTGTTCAATACGTTGGAAGGACATTAAGAAATTACCGAGGCAAAAACAGCGTAAGGGTCTATGACTATTTAGATGCAAAGATACCGATTCTTAGTAAAATGCACTTCAGACGTCTTAAGACCTATAAGGCACTTGGATTCAAAGCTGAAGAGGCCGAAGCGGAGTAGCTCCAGGCCTGGGTCTTTTGTTTTTCCTAGTCGAGAAATGAGATGAAAGGCGGTCATCTCAAGAATCAGAGCGCCAGAGGGACGCGCTTGGAGCGCCGGATTCGCCGATCACGCGTCAGCAAGGGTATCTTGTGTACGATGCTCGTGGCGCCGATGATCTCGTCTGCAGGATCACCCTTGAAGTCGAGAGTGCGGATTGCGCGACAGAGTTCCAGTGTGAGCGGCCAGGTTTGGATCCGTGCTAGGGTCCGTATTAATTCCGGGTGCTCCAGGTCGATTTCGATGCGCCCTAACTCAGTCAGCTTGCTGATCTCCCAGAGAACGATCGCGGAAATACTCCATGCGTCGCTCGATAGCAGCGAGGCTTCGCGCCTGGTCAAATCGCCCGTCAACGCGTAGAGCAGGATGTGGGTGTCAAGATTCAGCATCCCACTTTACGCCGGTCGATAAGATCTTCCCCTTGATTTTGATCTTGCCCTTAAAGCTTCCGATCAGCTTTGCGGTGTCGGTATGAATTGGAACGAGCTTGGCAACCGGCTTCCCATGCTTTGTGATGATAATGCCATCGGGGCCTACCTGATCCAGCAGGGCTAAGCATTGCTCCTTGAATTGGGCGGCAGGGACACTCTTCATGGAAAAGAACTATATAATAAGCCAGAAAACTTGTCTAGTCATAAAAAGTGGACATTTTGCGAACTCGGTCGTTAAGCCCTCCAGCGTCGGTGGTACTATACGGTCGCCGTTCGGCGAAGCTCACAACAGGCCGTATGGGAGAGTAGGTCGATGGGCTAAGACGCTTGGTTCTTCCCTTTTAGGGCCTTGTAGATTTTCTCGGAGGTGATCGGCAGATCAAAGAATCGCACTCCAACCGCGTCAGCCACGGCGTTGGCGATAGCGGCCGGCGGACTGACGTTGGCCATCTCGCCGATGGCTTTTGCCTCGTAAGGGCCGGGGCCGCCAGGGGAGTGCACCAGTACCGTCTTGAGCTGGGGAATGTCGGCGATGTTAGGAAGTTTGTATTCCCCTAAGTTGGGAGTCGTTATCCTCCCGTCCTCCAGGGCCAACTCTTCCATCAAGGCTGCGCCGATCGCCATCATCGCCCCGCCGTCGATCTGGCCCTGATGGGTTATGGGATTGATGATGGTGCCCACGTCGTGGGCCGTGACGAACCGGTGCAGCCGCACCTTGCCCGTTTCCGGATCCACTTCGACCTCGGCTACCTGGGCGACAAAGGATGTGGATGAGCCCTTTCTGGGAACCTCGAGTTGTACGCTGACAGTGATCGGGCCCTCTCCAGCCGCAACGACTTCACTCAGGCTCAATGATTGCCGCCGGTTGTCTCGGTTCGACAATCGCCCGGCTTTGTAGACGACCTGCTCTTCCGGGCAGTTGAGCATTCGGGCAGCCTGCATGATCAATTTGGCGCGCAGCTCTGTGCACGCCTGCAATGCCGCGTGGCCGCCGATGTTGGTCGAGCGGCTGCCGCCGAAGCCGATATCGAAGCCAAACGGCACGTCACCGGTGTTGCCGACCCGTACCCGGACCTGCTCGACCGGCACGCCCATCTCCGCGGCCACAGTCTGGCATAAGACGGTCCGTAGTCCGGTTCCCTGATCGCCGCTCACCGTAAAGACTGTGAAGGTTCCGTCGCGCTCGGCGGTCAAAACAATCCAGCTCTTGCCGGCTCCCGTACCGCGCTCGTACATGGCGACTCCCCGACCGTAGTAGGGGCCCGGCTTGGGTTTTTTCCAGCCGGCCGCGTCGAGCGCCGCCTGCAGGGTCTCGCGCGCCTTCACTCCGCGCCAGGATTTGCCCAAGGCGTTCTCCTCGCCCTCGCCGATGAGGTTTTTCAGGCGGAACTCGGCTGGATCCATCCCGAGTTCTTTTGCGATTAAATCCATGTGCGACTCCACGGCGAACATTGCCTGGAGAGCGCCGGGCGCCCGCCAAAATCCGCACGGGACCGTGTTCGTGTAGACTTGGAGAGCTTCCATATATGTATGGTCGATACGATAGGGCCCGGCGGTTCCCGCGCCGCCGATGCTGGCACGCCCCGGTTTCTGACCTCCGTAAGCACCGCTGGCGTGAACCGCCCGAACATAACGGGCGACGAGCCGCCCGTCCCGCTTGACTCCAGTGCGCACAGTAATCACCGAAAGGTGGGCCGGGTTGGTAGTCGTAAGGTCCTCGCTATGGGTCAGCGTGATTCTCACCGGCCGCTTCGCCTGCTGCGCGAGGAAATAAGCGACCGATAGATCTCCGGCGCCGCCCTTGCCGCCGAAGTCTCCGCCGACGTTGACCGCGTTGATGCGAACCCGATCAGGGGGGAGGCCGACGGCTTTGGCGAGTTCGTTCCGTGCGGCGAATGGGGTCTTGGTGGAGGCCCATCCTTGAATGCTCCCGTCGTCTTCGATTGCCAACACGACGGATTGCGGCTCGATGTAGCCCTGAGAGCGAAGCGGCAGCCGGAAAGTGTGCTCAAGGACCAAGTCCGCCTCGCGGAATCCCTTCTCAATGTCGCCTTTGCCCCAAGTGAGGCGGTTGAGGACATTGGGAATGTCTTTGACGAGGATATCTTGAGGCACGCCGTCGTAGGCACCCGGATCATCGTGCAATGTGGGGGCGCCGGGCTCCATGGCTTTCAATGGATCGAAAACTGCTGGAAGTTCCTCGTACTCCACTGCGAGGCGTCCGATCGCCTCCTCCGCTGCTTCGAGGGTCTCGGCGGCAACCGCTGCCACACGGTCGCCGATATAGCGCACCTTGTCCCAGCAAAGGACCGGGATGTCCCGGATGCTCTTGCCTCTGTAGTGTCCGGCCACGTCCTTTCCCGTGATGACGGCGCGTACGCCCTCGACCTTCGAGGCCTGCGAGGTGTCGACGCGAATGATGCGGGCGTGGGGATGTGGGCTGCGGAGAATTTTGCCCCACAGGATTCCGGGGAGTTGGACATCTGCCGCGTAGAGTGCGCGGCCGCTTACCTTCTCGACGCCCTCGACCCGAGCGACCGGGGCGCCGATCACTGACTTTGCTTTGGCCATGCGAGGTTCTCCTTTTGATCTGTTATGGTATGGTATTTTTCTGCCTACGCAAGCTAATGGGGTTTATGCGTCATGATTCCAGAGCACTCCGAACATTGTCGCGCCTGTAAAGATCGTGTTTCAGACCCCCCTTTTATCTTAGAATTTGACGAGAGCCAACACTTCACTCATGCCCGGCACGTCTCCTTGTCCCTATATCCGCCAGAAGTCAAAGTAGGTTTTCCGGTAACCCGGTGGAAAGAGCTGTGTCGCCTCATCGATGCCAAGGATGACGGGCCGCCCGACCGCAATGAAAGGCGAGCCTGGTATGATACTCTGCGGGACCTTGTTCCCACCGTCCATAGGCTAAATCCCACGGTCCGGGTTTATGCGAACGAATTCCCTTGGTGCTCTCTGGATAGCGCGTCGAAGAGAGACCAAGAGACCTTTTATTCTATCCTTAAAGAACGGCTACCAGAGAAGAGAGAATAAATAGGTCCTAGAGATCGGGCCAAGCTGATTGGAAATCCACCGTCCCGGGCCGATTTTCACTTGGGCTTTGGGAAAGCGCAGAGCGTGCGAATTCTAGAACGGCAATTTGCGTCCCGTTTTGACAGGTAATCTCTCCGGTCTCCAAAAGGACGCGCAAGAAAAGTTCGGTTTTGAATTTGCTGTTTCCGATGAGCCCCTTTTTAGTCCAGAAGCACAGACGGTTGGTCTCTGCGAGGCGTTTGAGCAGTTCAAAGCCGATGCGCGCCCTATGGTCGCACCAGGGTTTGTTCAACAAGTCGGTGAGATTGGCAGAGGAAGAAAGAGGGAGGCTTTTGAGAAAATTGATGATGCGGGTGGTAATAAACAATGTGTAAATGTCTTCTCGACGGAAGCCCTGGGTTTCGATGGCCATGGCCGTGAGGCGCGCTCGCAGGTAGTCTTCTTCAGTCAAATCCAGGTCGCGCGCGATAGGCGCATTGGGCGTCTGGTAGAATGGCGATGCTCCAAGTAAAACGGGCAGCCGGGCGTTGACCGCCAGAGTTTGGATCATGCTTGCTAGACTCTCATGGGGCAGTCCAAGAATCTGGTAGGATACGGTTTTGAAACCCAGTTGAGAGGCCCTGTGAATAACTTTCAGGTAGGCATGGAGCGTGTGGGGCCGTTTGGTGGTTTCCCGGACGGTTTTGTCGGAACTCACGAGGGCCAGGTTCAAGTGGGAAAATCCGGCCCGAAACATCAACTCCAGTAACTCCTCATCGAGGCTCAAGTAGCTGATGCCGTTCATGGCAACGAACTCGACTTCGCGTCCGGGGAACCGCGCGATCAGACAGCAGCACAGCTCCTTAAAAGTGCTTTTGTAAAATGTCAGGTTGTCATCCTCAAGATCGATCACACGGTAGCCCTGACGATAGCGAAGCTCGATCTCTTCCAATACGTTGTCCAAGGAACGGAGCCGGTAGTTTGTGCCGAACGTGGCATGGACGGAGCAAAAGGAGCACCTGTGCGGACAACTCCGGGAAGTAATCAGGAAGGTCAGGGGCTTCCCAGCGAGGTCGTAACTGGACGGAGTGAAATCGCTTAGGTCGGGAAACGGCAGCTCGTCGAGAGGCAAGTTATCTCCGATCGGGTTAAAGTAGAGCTGGCCGTCTCTTTTGTAGCCCAGGTTGGGTACCTCTTCGATGGGTTTCTGACGGTGCAGGAAACGCAGGAACTCGACAAACGCCTTCTCGCCCTCACCGCGGATGACATAGTCAACATGCGGAGAGGAAAGCAGCGATGCGGGCGCAGCCGAAGCATGGGAACCGCCCATGACCACCGGCACGGCAAGCCTTTTCTTTACCCGTGCGGCAATTTCGAGCGCCTCCCGATAATAGGGCGTGAACAGTGATGAAATTCCCACGAGATCCGGTTTCATCTCGACCAGCTCGGCCTCGATCTCATCGAACGATCGGCCAAAGTGATAGTATTGATGAAAGGCAGAAAAAGGCGATTGATCCGCCACAGGGTAGTAATCGGAGAGATATTCCAGCGCTCTTGGAAGCGGCACGGTCTTTCGACCAAAGCCTCTGTGGTAGTCCTTGATGATGACCTCCACCTGCGGGAGGTATTTTTTAACGGCAGCCTTTAGATAACAAAGGCCGATTGGCTGGAGCCGTACATCGGTGTCGTAGAAGTCCTGAACCGGCGGTTGAATGAGAACGACCTTCACTGGACCACGTGGAGCAAAAGCCGCGTCAGGCCTTGCCAGGCTGTTGAAAAACTCTCCGTTCACCCTTCGACACGCTCAGGGCGAACGGAGGCAATCATGACATCATTGATAATTTTCCGTTCATGCTGATCCCTCGACAAGCATGTCCTGAGTTCACCGAAGGGCTCGGGACTAAAGGCTCTGTCGAGGGAGCCCTGAGCTAAGTCGAAGGGTCGAAGCATGCAAACCACTTTTTCAACAGCTTGTTGCCTGCTAGTTTACATTCGATGTCCAGGCCAGAAGGAAGGTTTGGTGGACTTCTGACTCGATCACACTCGCTGGTAGGACAGGCGGCGCACCTTGTCCATGTTCTTGCCCTCGATGCGGATCAGTCGCGTCGGACCCGTTCGCCGCGGCGAGTGCAGGTCACCTTCGTTGTACAAGTAGGCCATCCCCGGTCTGAGGGTGTAAGTCTTGGCCTGGCGTACCTTGCCTGGTTTGTCTTCGCTGGCCGGCTCGACCAACTCCCAGTCAGTCATCCCGGTGTCACCACGAGCCTGGCCGTAAATGGCCCAGGAAGGGCCATGGTCGTGCGGCGGGCTCTCCCTGGGGCCCTTGTACACGTGAGCCAGGATGCAGAAGCCGAACTCCGGGTCTTCATAGAGGACTTTGCGCTCCGGCACGTCGTCGCCGAGGTGGGTGGAGACAAACTCCTCGTCCTTCAGCACGTCCTGCAAAAGTGCACAGAGCTTCTGCCGGCCTTCGGGTCCGGGCTCAGCTTTGAGGATTCGGTGACACGCAGCGGAGAACTGCTCGAGGGTGTAGACCATAAATACACCTCCATCCGATATGCGTCCTCGCCTTCACTGTTATCCGACAGGTAGGCCAGGACAACTTGCCACAGTTGAGGCTCCTTAACCCCATCATGCTCAAATTGCAAGACCTGAAGAGAACCACTCGCATCAACACCCTGTTCCTCCCCCATCCTTTCCGCAATTCCCGCTTGACGTCCCCCTCCGATGCGGCTAATTTTAGCCGAGACCCGACCCCTAAAGTGCCCGGTTAAACTTCGTTCACCATTGAATGTTTTTTTTGTCGCTCGCTATTGTCTGCTCAGCTTCGCTCCCGCTCCTTTTTCGGGCATTTGATGACTGGCGGGTTAGCGTTCTTTGGGCAATTCCAGCAAACTACTTTACTTGTGTGATCCTCGGGAGTGTCTTCTCTGGGAATCTATTTGGCTTCTTAGGCCTGCGCTCGGAATCGTGGGTTTACCTAGCGATTATCCAGGGGATGTTCCTCGCCGGGAACTTCTATTTGCTTGCTTTCACTGCCCAACG
>JAHFAO010000011.1 GCA_023250515.1 Deltaproteobacteria bacterium
TCCAAAATTAGGATCTCTTCCCAGGGCTGTGACATTAGGGGTCGGCTCAGGCCTGGGATGCATTCAGATAACTGCCATGTACATCGCTCCCCGCAGGGATGTCAAGGCCTTTGCGGCTGGTGGCGTGAGCCGAAAGACATAGATCCAGCAAGGGGTTAAGCGGTCTTTCACAGGGGACCCCCCTATCCCTTCGCTTCAGTGCCTCCTCGTCGGGAACTCTTAGCTGCTTGCTTCGGGCAGCATCGAAACTCGCCCGCCGAAAGACGTAGCGGGCTCGTGGGGTCCCCAGAAAGTACACTGAGCAAAGCGAAGGACTTTTTGGGGTGAAGCCTTCGATGCTGCTTTTCCTCAGCTTCGCAGAGAGTTCCAGCGACTCGGAGTCAATCTTTCGCTCAGGGACAGGGAGGTCCCCTACTTCGGCCCTTCACCCCACCGAGGGCTCTGAGGGGGTGAGGCTGAAGACCGCAGACGTAGGAGCAGAAAGGTTCCCTGCGGGCCCTGACTGTTGAAGTAAGCAGCCTCAGGGGTTGGGGAGTGGCCCTCAAGGCACCGGCCCATCGGCTGCGGGCGGAAGACTCGCCCCCGAGGAGCCGGTTTTAAAAAAAATTTCCTAAGATTCGTCCGAGCACATACCATTGGCTCCCGCTAAGGGACAGGCCTCTCCACTTGGTAGCTTGCCCAGCTCATGGCAGCGGGTGAGTTTCATGCAGTGGTGAACACCTACGGCCATATCCTGGCTCGCGAGAGAGAGAGGCGCGCCTGTTCAGTGGGTGTTGGTAGAGCCGGTGATTGTTTATCTCCATCCAGTCGCCCTAGCTCGGCATGCCCCTCATCCCAACGCGGGAAAGCTCTTAATCAACTTTCTCCTGTCCAGTAGAAGGGCAAACGTTGTTGAGCACACAGGGAAGGATTCCAAGCCAAATTGCGCGCTATCTTTTTGAGCAAGTAGGAGGTTCCATGAAAAAGGAGGTGGGTTTTTGCAGCCTATTTGCTCATTCCTTGACTCTCAATTTCCCTTTTAACCTCTCCGACATATTTGAGATTCAGAACCCTTTCAGGCGGAATTTCTTCTCTCATTTTCATGGGGATCCTCACATCATATTCCAAAACATTTTTTAGCCCTTCCCGAGATGGCAAACCGGGTACACCTTCCGGTAAAGCCCTAATGAAGCGTTTGACCCCCTCAATCACCATCGGTCGGCTTATATTTTTTAGCTGGAGTCGCTTCATGCCAACATCGGCCGCTTCCTCCGGCCTCTCCCGTATGAAGATGAGCGCCCGAATCATCGCCTTAAGCCACCTTTTGATCTGGCTGGGGTTTTCAGCGATCTTTCTGTCGGTGGTCATGAAGCCTTGAAAAGGAAATGGAAACAAATCACCCAGATAGATTAATATCCGAAGCCCTTCCTTTTCGGCGATAACAGTGCTCCCGGGGTCTAAGGCCGTAGCCTGCACAGCATCTGTTTTAACCGCTGAGATTCTTGTGAGGGCGCTGGGGCCCATGGCTATCCTGGTTATATCTTTCGCTGAGAGCCCTTCGCGTTCCATTAACGTTGTCACGAGCGTATCCAGAGTATCGCCGATGGCTCCGATGGCAATTTTCTTCCCTTTAAGTTCTGATAGCTTGGTTATGCTGGGTCCAGTGACTAGATGCCAGGTGACCTTTTCTGTCTGGAACATTATCGCTTTGATCGGCGCCCCTTTTATTGCGGCGCGCATCCCGCTTCCTCCCGCGCCACTGTAATCAACGTCTCCGCTAAGAAGCGCAGCAATACCCGTGGGCCCCGGAATCACCACGGTTTCATTTTCCAAACCCTCGTCTTTGAAGAACCCTTTTTCCTCTGCAACATAGATGGAAAGGTAGTTCAAGCTTCCTGAGGGAGTGGACGTTCTAATCTTCTCCGCCTGGCCCTCAGCCCCATAGAGGCCTCCAAGACCTAAAAGCAATAGAAGGGTGAAAACACGGATTGGAGTTTTCTTCATTTTCCACTCAGCTCCCGGCGCACCTCACGTTCAATGATCCCGACGGTCTCCTCGGAGCGCTCTCTGGCAAACGTCAGGCCTCTGTAAAGTGCCCTCAGAAACCGCTTTACTTGATCCCGCTGCTCCTTGAGGCGACGTTCGGTGGTGGCGAAACCGTTACTGGGAAATTCAATCTCGTCCCCCAAGAAGACCAGTTCATTAAACCCTTTCTGCTTGAGCACCACATTGTCGGGAGGGTTGGCGATGGTGGCGTCGATGGAGCCGGCTATGAGAGCTGCCACGCGAGTGCTGGGCAGGCCGATCATGATGAGCAGGACGTCACGTTGGGGATCCAGGCCATGGTTGCTCAGCGATACGCGCGCGGCTAAGTCAGTGGTGCCGCCAAACCGACTGACGCCGATTTTCTTGCCCCTGAGTTCCGGCACCGACTTAATCTGGGGTTTGGCCATCAGGAAATAGTTGGGGAGGCGGGCGCTAAAGAATATCGCCTTAATGGGAGCGCCCCTTGCTCCCAAGCGCAGGGCAGAATCAGCTACGCCATGGTAATCGATCTCGCCGGTGAACAAGGCATTGTGCGCGATGTTGGGTAGCATCATTGGGATCTCTACCTCGATCCTTTCATCCTTGAAGAAACCTCGGTGGAGGGCGATAAAGAGCGGCAGATAACCCATGGACTTGGACGGTAGGGCAAGCTTGATCCGTTCCGCCCCGGAAGCTTCGCGCCTAGATTCGGTCGTTTGCCCATAAAGGTCAGGTGGGCCGGGGAGAAGCCAGAAGAGAAGGCTCAGTAAAGACATCAAAGTCTTCATGGTCAAGTTTAGGCCCCACTTTTCAAGACTGACGATCGATGAGGGGCAGCATCTCTTTTAGATTCCGGACTCGCGCGAAAGAGTCTGATGTGGCCCTGCCATTACGGTCCAGCAGCACGCCTGTCAAGCCAGCATTCCTGGCCCCTGCGGCATCTTTGTCCGGGCTGTCTCCTATATGCACGGCCTCTTCCGCTTTGAGGTGATGCAGCCCCAATGCTTTGTGGAATATCTCCGGTGCGGGCTTAGCGTAGCCAACCTGACTCGATATGACGACAGCATCAAACTGGGAGGCTATGCCAAGACCGTCAAGGATACCGAAGAGACGGGAGTCGAAATTTGAAATCACATCGAGGATAAATCCCCGCTCTCCCAAAGCCAGCAGCGTGTCCTCGGCCTCAGGATAGAGAGTCCAAGAATCGGCTTTACTAAAGTAACTGAAGAGGTCAGAGAAGTAGTCGTCGAAAAGGGCGAACCGTCCGTAAGGCTCGAAGATCCTCCTCACCAGCTCCTTCCACCATTGGCGCTCAAGGTCTTGGAGTTGCCGAGGCGGCGCGCCGGGAAATGCAAGGGGTGGAGCCGAGGAAAAGCAAGTACGAAACCGCTCACGGATCTCTTCAGGTAAGACTTCCATGCCGTAGCTTTTTGCCAGTAGGGCATAACTTTCACCAACCGGTCGGACGGTTTTGATAAGCGTCCCGGCGGCATCAAAAAAGATCGCTTTCAAAGGCATGATCAGGCTAGGCTAGAGGCATGAGGCTTGAGGCATAAGGCTAAAGCTGACCGATGACCGGTGACCGACGACCGGTCTCCCGTCTTCGGTCCTCTGTCATTCTGTTGCTGTTGCCTCCCGCCTGTCGCCTCACGACTTGTTGTAACGGTCTTATCTTCCATTATAATGGAAGACGATGCAAGGCAAACCTGCTCTTCTGATCGTCGATGTTCAGAACGACTTCTGTCCCGGAGGGGCGCTTCCGGTTGCGGACGGGGATAAAGTTGTCCCTGTGCTAAACCGCTATATCGAGAGATTCAAAACAGCCGATCTGCCGATCTTCGCCACGCGCGACTGGCATCCCGAGAAGACCAGCCACTTCAAAGCCTACGGCGGTCTCTGGCCTCCGCATTGCATTCAAGGAACAAAAGGGGCTGAATTCCGTCCCGACCTTAAACTTCCGGCGGACGCGGTGATTGTTTCGGCGGGCATGGGCCCGGATGAGGATGGCTATTCTGGATTTCAGGGGAGAGATGCTCGGGGAGTAAGCTTAGCTGACCTTTTACGCCAGCGTGGCGTGGAGCGTCTATTTGTGGGTGGCCTGGCCACGGATTATTGCGTCAAACATACGGTCCTCGACGGGCTTAAAGAGGGATTTCAAGTAGTCTTACTTGAGGACGCCATCAGAGGCGTTGACATCAAGGCAGGAGATTCTGAGCGGGCCGTCGCGGAGATGGTCCGGGCAGGTGCAGAGAAGGTACGAGATCTCTGAAAAAGTCCTATCTGTGCTTCGACATGCTCAGCGCGAACGGTTGTTTCTTAGAACTTCACACGCTTATCCGGTCACCCTGAGCGTGTTGAAGGGTGGCCAATGAGCTTTTCAGAGATTCTAAAGTAGGAAGCTTTAACAAGCGCTCTTGCCAAGAAAAGAAAGATTGCATGACTGAAAGATTTTTCGAGCCTGAGAGCGCACTCTGGCGGGTGGACCGCGAGATGATTCTGCTCCTAGGTGGAGGCCGGGCCTTGTTAATGCAGATTGCTCATCCCAAGATTGCTGAAGGGGTGGCTGACCACAGTCGATTTAGGGAAGATCCTATTGGCCGCTTGTATCAGACGATGAATTCGATGTGGTCGATCATATTTGATGAGGCTCCAGAGGCAGAAGCTTCTCTCCAGCGGATAAAACAGATTCACCGGCGGGTCCAAGGGGTGATTAAACAAGGCGATGTTCTACGAGCAGGGATTCCCTATGATGCACAAGATCCAGATCTTCTCCTGTGGGTGCATGCCACGTTGGTCGATTCCGCCATCGTGACGTACGAGCTTTTGGTCAGGCCACTATCCGTCCAGGAGAAGCGCCAATACTACGATGAGACCAAGAGGCTTGCCCTTCTGTTTGAGGTGCCGGAGGATAAAACGCCGGCTTCACTCGAAGCCTTCAATCACTATATGAGTGAAATGATCGGCTCCGATACCATTTCTGTCGGTTCCGCAGCACGCGCCATTGCCAAAGAAATTCTCTACCCCCGGCCGTTAATTCTTAAACTAGGGGGTCCCTTGTCAGCGTTGATCACGATTGGACTGCTGGCGCCGAAGCTGCGCCAGGAGTATGGGCTAACGTGGAATAAGGGAAAGGAAGGAATGTTGCAGCTCCTTGCCAGTTTGGTCCGGGCGCTTCTCCCTTTCGTCCCTCCAGTGCTCCGTATCGTTCCCCATGCGCGGGCTGCTCAAGAGAGAGCGGTTCCAGTCTTTAGGAGAGACGCCATACAAGCGGAGAGGAGTCGTCGCTAGAAAGGGAGCAGCCCGAATCCGCTAAAAAAGAGAGTTAGAGAGGGAAATCGTGAGTGTTCAGAATCATTTTTCTGAAGAAGTTAAGACTGCAGAAAAGGCAGCCAGGGAGGCGGGATGGATTATCATGGACTTATACGGCAAAGACTATCGTATAGAAGAAAAGGGGAAGGGCAATCCCGTGACCACAGCGGACTTGGAGGCCAATCGTAAGATCCGAGAGATCATTCTGGGAAGTTATCCTGAGGATGGATGGCTCTCCGAAGAGGATAAGGACAATCTGCAGAGGATCGAGGCCTCGCGAGTGTGGGTAGTCGACCCTATAGACGGGACCAAAGAGTTTATTGCAGGGGTCCCTCAGTTCGCCGTTTCCATAGGCTTGGTTATGGGGGGACAGCCAATACTGGGGGTGGTTTACAACCCGGCGGAAGAGAAGCTCTACCGGGCCGTCAAAGGTTATGGGGCTCTGCTTAATGGCCGTCCGATTCGTGTCTCTTTGCGAGAAGAGGTGCAAGGGGCTTCCCTGTTGGTCAGCCGTTCTGAACCGCGGCGCAAGTTTCAATTATTCGCCGATCTCTGTCGCTTAGAGCCGGTGGGAAGCATCGCGTACCGCTTGGCTCGGGTAGCCGCGGGAGAGGGGGATGGAACTTTGACATTTCGATCGCTCCACGAGTGGGATGTCTGTGCCGGCGTGGTGATCGTGGAGGAGGCAGGAGGTGTGGTCGTGGATGGGAATGGGAAGGGGCTAGTTTTTAATCGACGAGATACCTCGTACCGAGGAATCGTTGCCTCCAACGAAATCCTGACTCGAGCCCTGCAGGGAATGTTGGCAGAAGTTCTGAATGGTAAAAGGTGAATTTTTTCTTAACTTGGTTATCGTGCATCATTGGTGCGGCAATGGCCCGGTGTGCTTACTGCGGAGAGCGAGGAGGTTTTTGGTCGAGGATTTGCAAGGATTGCAAGAAGCTTCTGGCTCGGGTTCATGAGCTGCGGGGTCAGGTGGGATATGGAGAGTTTCTGGATGAGCTCGAGAGGACCGGTGTCTCCAAGGAGAAGATCATGGTTTTTCTCAAGGCGGATCCAGATGGCAAGGGAAGTATCCAGGACCAGGTGACGGCAGAGATGACCAGCGAGCTGATGAAGGTCATGGGTCTAAAAGGAAGCCAGACGCCCCAGGATGTAAAGCGAATCCGGGAACTAACCTCGAAAGACTCCAAGTAGTTAATCGTATATTCGTGAAGGTGCCATCAACGAATAACGAATAGCCGATAACGAGTAACGATAAGAGCATGGCCTTAACCATCTACCTTTCTCTCTTTTTTCTCTGCCTTTACCTTTTAGGGCTGATCCTGCGCAGGGTTCTCTTTCTCCGGCATAAGGTTAGAATGGAACGGCAGAGTAGATTGGGTGGAAGGGTCATCGCCCGGGTCGATGAGATGCAGCCGGGCTCGGTCAGGAAATTTTGGCTGATCTGTCAGAAATATCGGGTCGATGGGTTCCTGATCAATTACCAAGGGAAGTTTCACGCCTATATCAATCGCTGCCGTCACATGACCACTCCACTGGATTTCGTCCGCTATCAGTTTTTTACCGAAGATGGCCGGCACCTCATTTGCATGACCCATGGCGCCATCTATGCGCCGGACTCAGGACTCTGCGTGGACGGGCCCTGTAAGGGGCTCTCTCTTTATCGACTTCCAGTTCTTGTAGACCAAGGAGAAGTGTTGGTCGCTTGTCCCTCGGGAGACCTTTCCTTCTTAGCCGATTGAGGTGAAGATGATGGGACGGGGCATGAACAGGAAACAACGCAGGGGCAAGGTCGTGGCTCGAGCCGGTGAGCTTTCGCACGGGATGACCAAGAAGTTTCATCTTAGATGCCAGGGAAACACGATTGAGGCTCTACTGGTTAACTACGAAGGGAATATCTACGCTTATGTCAATCGCTGTTGTCACCTTCCCTTGTCGATGGATTGGGTAGATAACCATTTCTTTACGGAGAACAAGCGTTATCTCATCTGTGCCAACCACGGCGCCACTTATGAGCCGGCTACCGGAGAATGTATTTGGGGTCCCTGCTTCGGTGCTTTTCTCCAGGGCATACCGCTAGAGGTTAGCGACGGAAAAATTCTTGCCTTTTGTCCCGAAGAGGAAGATAAGGAGAGGGATGTCCTCTGAGATTTATCTAGAACAGAGTGTTGAAAAACTCCGTTTCCAGGCCGGTCAAAAAGGTATCAGATACGAGGCGCGCAAGAAATCGACGAGCGGAGGCGTACTTATTCAGTACGTTGGAGCGAGGCGATCGAGCGCAACGAAGCAGATGAGCCTTTTTCAACGGCCTGTAGAAAGCTTGAAACGTCAGATGAAAGGGAGGAGATAAGGTGAGCGCTTGTCTTTTTTGCGGTATCGTCAAACGCGAGATCAAGGGAGACATCGTGTATCAAGACGACTCGCTTGTGGCCTTTAGGGACATCAACCCTAAGGCTCCGGTCCATCTCTTGATTGTCCCGCGGAAGCACATATCCACTCTTCTCGAGGTGGAGCAGGGAGATAGGGGGCTTATCGGCGATATTTTTTATGTCGCAGCTCAGTTGGCGACGGATCAGGGGATCTCCAAGGATGGCTTCCGCGTGGTGGTTAATTGCGGACCGGGAGCAGGACAAAGTGTGTATCACGTCCACTTTCATCTTTTGGGGGGCCGCCTTTTTACGTGGCCTCCTGGGTAAAAGGATAAAGGGATCAAGGGTTGAAGGGATAGAGGGAGCGTAAGGGATATTTTCATGGCAACGATTGAGTGGCGTAGCCCAGCTAGTGAAATGGCCGTTAGGCAATTCGAGATCGCGGATGAAAAACTGAAGCTTGACAAAAATGTAGCGGGTAGGCTGAAAAGGCCGGATCAAGCCTTAATCGTTAGTGTCCCAACGCGGATGGATGATGGAAGGGTCCATGTCTTCACCGGCTACCGGGTTCAACATAACGATGTCTTAGGGCCCTTCAAGGGAGGCATACGCTACCACCCTGAGGTTAACCTGGGAGAAGTCTCTGCTCTGGCGATGTGGATGACATGGAAGTGCTCGCTTGTTGGGTTGCCCCTAGGCGGGTCCAAGGGAGGGATTGCCTGTGATCCCACAACTCTTTCCCGCAATGAGCTTCAGGGGATGACTCGACGCTATACGGCTGAGATCCTGAATTTCATCGGTCCTGAGGTGGATGTACCGGGTCCGGACATGGGAACTAACGAGCAGGTCATGGCCTGGGTGATGGACACTTACAGCCAGCATAAGGGCTATGCGGTCCCCGAGATTGTCACCGGAAAGCCTGTGGATATCGGCGGGACGGCAGGGAGGAAGGAAGCTACAGGTCGAGGGGTGGTCTACACAGTTTTGGAGGCCGCAAAACTTTTGAGTGTAGATCTCAGCAAATCTACCGCGGCCATCCAGGGGTTTGGCAATGTGGGTTCTGTGGTGGCAAAGGAGCTGGCAAGCCTCGGCGTAAAGGTCGTTGCGGTTTCCGATCGGACCGGAGGTTTTTATGAGAAGAAGGGCCTTCCAGTCGAAACCCTCCTCCAACATACCACAAAGAATCCCGGCTTGGAGAAATGTCCCTTTGGCGAGCGGATCAGCAATATGGAGCTTCTAGAGTTAAAGTGCGATATCCTTGTTCCGGCCGCATTAGGGATGCAAATCACAGGGGGGAATGCAGCGAGATTAAAGTGCAGGATTCTTGCCGAAGGGGCCAATGGGCCTACGACGCCTGAGGCCGACGAAATTTTGAGACAGAAAGATATATTTGTGATTCCTGATATCCTGGCCAATGCCGGAGGTGTCATTGTTTCCTATTTTGAGTGGGTGCAGGACCTGCAAAACTTCTTCTGGACGGAAGACGAAGTGAATAAGAAACTCAGGGAGATATTGACACGCGCCTTCCATGAGGTTCTAGGTATGAGTCAAAGGGAGAAGGTGGATATGAGGCTTGCAGCACTGATGATTGGGGTTAACCGGGTTGCGCGGGCTATGCTGTGGCGCGGACTTTATGCCTAGTCGGCCGCTGAAAAAGGCCCATCTGCCGTCAGCCTGCCTGGGGGCATCTTTCCGGTCCGATGCAATACACCTGTCTTACGCTCGCCAAATCGCTGATAGTATCTCTGTGGTACGCTTGCATCTGCTCGTCCGGTGCATCGGACCTTCAAGATACCCCCAGGCAGGCGGTTGTGATAGTTGCGCTTGATCCGCTCGCTCCAACGTACCTGCTAAGTACGCCTCAGTCGGCTCGGGGCTCGCGTCTCGTTATGCTCGTTCCTTGGCCCGGCGAGCTATCGGGTGCCTCAGGTAAAAATCGTTGAGAGGACTAATAAGAGTATGATCAACGCAACACAGCTCAGGACAGGCATGATTATCGTCCATGAGGGGGACCTATACCGAGTCGCCTCGGTTAAGCATCTTACTCCTGGCAACAAGCGGGGGTTCATGCAAACGAAGTTGAAAAATCTCAAGACAGGACTTGGGACGGAGCGCAAATTTCGGTCTGAGGACCGCATTGAACAGGCTTCGCTTGAAAATCGAACGATGCAATATCTCTACGGGGATGGCGGTCTCCACACCTTTATGGATACTGAGAGCTACGAGCAGATCTCATTAGGAGGTGAGGTGATTGGAGATCTGCTGTCTTATCTTCTTCCCAATCATGTAGTGGAGATTGAGTTTTTTGAGGGGAAGCCTGTTGGAATTAGCCCGCCATCGACGGTGGACCTTGAAGTCGTCGATACAGAGCCCACGCTTAAGGGGGCAACGGCAAGCGCGTCGTACAAGCCCGCTAAACTCGAGACCGGAGTTACGATTCAGGTTCCGCCTTTCATTCAGGTTGGGGATCGAGTCCGCGTGGATCCCCTGGAGGGGAAGTATCTGGAGCGGGTCAGGTAGCGTTGCAATGCGTGGCTCGTGTTCGTGTTTCGTGATCGTGGACGAGCACGAGCACGATTACGACGATTGTTGGATCTTCTGCCAGAGTTGCAGAATTTGCCGCTTTAGTTCTTCCAGACTTCCGTTGTTTTCGATGATAAAGTCGGCGAGCTTTCTCTTTTCTTCCAAAGTCATTTGAGCCTTTAGATGTTGGTGGATTTCTTTCTCGTTCAGGCGGTCCCTTTCTTGGAGCCTCTGTCTCTGTGTTGCTGAGTCGCAGGCCACCAGGATCACGGGGCGGAGCCAGAGGTGCACTTCGTTCTCAAAGAACAAAGGGGCCTCGTAAATGATGATATCTGCCCCTTCGGCGGCCAATTGATGCATTCTCTGTTGGGCCAAAGCTCTAATGCGGGGATGGGTGATCGATTCGAGCCGTTTTCTCGCCTTCTCATCTTGGAAAACTGTCTTTCTCAGTTTTTCTCGATCGATGGTCTTGTCCTCGCGGAGAATTTCCTTGCCGAAAGCATCTACGATCTCTTGCCACGCCTCTTGGCCTGGTTGCACGATCTCTCGGGCGAGTTCGTCGGCATCGATGATCTTCCCCCCCAGTTGGCGAAGGATGGATGCCACGGTGCTCTTGCCCGTGGCGATCCCACCGGTTAAGCCTATGAGTTTCACGGCTCAGTAATGGCAGAAAAGGGCGGGTGATTCAAGAAACCCTTTTATTCGATCGGGGTGTTAGCCTATAATGAGTTCCTATGCCATATCAGAGTCTTGCCGAGATGTTTCTCTCACAGGTCAAACGGTACGGGGACCGAGTCCTCTACCGTTTTGCCAGAGATGGGGACTGGCAGTCTTATACCTGGCATGAAACGTCGCAGCGGGTTCGGGAAATCGGTCTAGGACTGGTTTCCTTGGGGGTCAAGAAACGAGATCGGGTAGCCATCTTTTCAGCCAATCGAGTGGAATGGAGTTTAATCGATTGGGCCAACATCTGCATCGGGGCATTGACCGTCCCTGTCTATTCTTCCAGCACCCCTGCTCAGGTTTTACGTCTTGTCGGCCATTCCGAATCAACGGTTCTCTTTGTGGAATCGGCGGAGAAGCTTAAGAGGTTAGACCCGCACCATCCCTCGCTTCGTCTGGTGAGAACTATTGTCTTGATCGAGTCAGCGAAACAGCCCCTTGCCTCTGCGGGAGAGGCAAAGAGGATTCTCTCCTTGAATGAGCTGCAGGAGATGGGCCGCCGGTACAGCGAGGAGAATCAAGAGGCGTTTCATCGTCTGGCTTATTCTCTCTGTCCAGAGGATGACCTCACGATCATTTATACCTCCGGGACAACCGGAGAACCGAAAGGGGTCCTCACCACTCACGGTCACTATCTATTCATGATTGATGCCGTGGATTCAGCTATCCCCTCTACGGATCAGGAGGTCAACCTTCAGTTTCTGCCCCTTGCCCATTCCTTCGGGCGCGTGGAGCATTTCATGGTTGTGGCCAAAGGTTACACATGTGGTTTTGCCCGCTCTCTGGACACGGTGGCAAAAGATCTCTCGGTTATTCGCCCCACGATTCTCTTTTCCGTTCCGAGAATTTATGAGAATGCCCATGGTCGGATCCGGTCGAGAGTGGCAGCTGGTAGCGCTCTTCAAAGATTCCTTTTTCGGTGGGGTGTATCCGTTGGTCAACAGTTCAGCCGCTATCAAAAGGAAGGGAAAAAAGTTCCCTGGGGCCTTCGCCTAGCTCGTGATTTGGCTCACCGACTGGTCTTTTCTAAGATCCACTCGGCCTTTGGAAGAAGGCTCCGGCTGGCCGTCTCTGGAGGGGCCCCTTTGCCGATGGAGATCGCAGAGTTTTTTCACGCCCTCGGGATCCTCATCCTCGAGGGCTACGGGTTGACCGAGACTTCGACGGTATGCCATGTCAACCGTTTGGAGCGGTACCATTTCGGAAGCGTGGGATTGCCGCTTAAAGGTGTGGAATGCTGGGTTGGGCCGGACGGAGAGATTCTCGTGCGGGGACCCAACATTTTTAAGGGTTATTATCGGGACGCAGAGGCGACGCGAGAAGCGATGGACGAAAAGGGCTGGTTTCACACGGGCGACATCGGGGAGATCGATAGAGAGGGATTTCTCCGTATCACGGATCGAAAAAAGGATCTCATTGTAACCTCAGGCGGCACGAAGGTAGCCCCGCAGATGATTGAGAATCTTCTGAAGGCCGACTCTTTAATTAGTCAAGCCATGGTCATGGGTGACCGACAGAAGCATCTTCTAGCCTTGCTTACCCTTAACCACGAACAGATAAGAGAGCGGGGGAAGCGCGAAGGGCTGGAGTTTCGCAGCCCTGAAGAGATGGCCTCCCATCCTTGGGTGGTCTCGCTAATCAAAGAGAGGATTCGGCAAAAGAACAGGGAGCTTGCTCCCTACGAGACGGTGAGGAACTTCTGCATTCTCCCCCACGATTTTACGGTGGAGAAAGAGGAGTTGACGCCGACTCTCAAACTGAGGAGGCAGGTTGTTAGGGAGCGTTATAAGGAAATCATAGAGGAAATGTATCGCAAGCCAAGGTTTGATTTATAGGAACTGAATTCTGGATTCTATAATTTTGCGCTTTGCATTTTGCATTGAAAAGGAAATCAGTGCTAACCTGGCAGGAGTCCTGAGGGTATAAAATGGATGCGAGGATTATTCGATGAAGAAGAAAATTCTCTTAGCGGAAGATAATGTAGCAACGGTTGATGTCATGCAAAAGGAACTTGAATTTCTCGGTTATGAATCCATCATTGCCAAGGATGGCAAGGAGGCAGTCGAAATGGCCGCTTCCTGTCTACCGGATCTAATCATTATGGATATTTCGTTACCTAAGATGGACGGGATTGAGGCTACCTCTCTTATCCGTAAGAACCCCAAGACCCAGTCGATCCCGATCCTCGCTGCGACCGCAAAGGCCTTACCTGGGGATAAGGCAAAATGTCTCCAGGCTGGCTGCAACGATTATATTGCCAAGCCCTTTACCCACCATGAGTTGGGCGCCGCTATCAAGAAACTCTTGAACGAGTAGTTTGGGGCTCGGGACCCACTAACTGGTATCGAGGATCTCCGACGCTACAATGTTATCCTTGTCGGTTCCACGAACGCTGAGTTGAAATTAAGCAGGGTTGAGGCGGCGCTCAAGGTGGCGGGAGTAGCGGGACATCCCGTAAGCGCAGAGCCAGTAGACGACGGCGATGAAAAGGTAGAGCTCGAAGGGGCGGATCTCGCGGTTATTCACGATCTGCGCGGCCTTAGTCAAATCCACGTAACCAATGATCGAGGCGAGTGACGTATCCTTGAAGAGCACGATGAACTGGGTGACAAGCGCGGGGATCATATTTCTCAAGGCCTGGGGCAGGACCACATAGCGCATGGTCTGGGCCGAGGTAAGGCCGGTGGCGGTCGCCGCCTCCACCTGCCCCCGCGGCACCGACTGGATCCCCGCCCGGACAATCTCTCCTAGGTAGGCCGCCTCGAAGACCACGAAGGCTGTGAGCGCCACGCCATACTCCGGAATCGGAACCCGGAGGATGACCGGGATGATAAACCAGAGCCAAAAAATCACCATCACAAGCGGCACGCCACGAAAGAACTCCACGTACACCGTCGCGGGAGTGCGGATCCAAGGGGAGCGGGCGAGCCGGCCCAAGCCAATGAATATTCCCAGGATAAATCCAAGGACAATGGCGGGAATCGCCAGCCGAAGCGTTCCACCCACGAAGTTCCCAAGGCCCAGGAACCCCTGGACCATGAGGAAGTGAAAGTTCTTAACGATGACGCCGAAGTCCATGCTCAGTGCTCCGCACGACTGACTCTGGCGATCATGCCAGGGATGGCGAAGCGTCGCTCCACACGAGCCATCAGTGAGGCGATGCCGAGGCAGAGAGCCAAATAGATCAGGGTTCCTGCCGTGAGGGCCTCGAACGCTTTGGCGGTGTAGGTCTCGATCTGGCGCGTCTGGAAGGTCAGTTCGGCGACGCTGATCGTCAGCGCCACCGAGGAGTTCTTGAGGAGGTTCAGCGATTCATTGGTAGCCGGCGGGACGATCAACCGGAGCGCGATCGGAATGATGACCAGACGATAGGCCTGTGGCGTCGTGAGCCCTGTGGAGACGGCCGCCTCCAATTGGCTCTTGGGAATCGACTGAATTCCAGAGCGGATCACCTCGGAGAAGCGAGCGCCATGATAGACCCCAAGGGCAAACATGCCGGCCCAGAACTCGGCGCCATGGGCGAAGAGCCAGTCCTGGAAAGGTCTAGGGAGGAGCGGTGGGACGGCAAAGTACCAGAAGAACATCCAGACCAGCAGCGGCACGTTCCTGAAGAACTCAACGTAGAAGGCCGCGAGCGCGCGCAGCGGTGCAAGAGGCACAGTGCGAAGCGCACCTGAGAAAATCCCTAGTACGACTGCGAGCAGCCAGGCCAGTACCGAGATTTCAAGTGTTGTGATGATTCCCTGAAGCAGCCACTGACCAGACTGGCCTGTCCATAGGACCGACCAATCAAATTTGTAGTTCATATTTTAGCTTTCAGCAATCAGCGATCAGCACAAACAGGACTGAGTTGTTCAGGACTGAGGACTGAGTGGGAGGGGAATGGGGTCGCTCATCCCTCAGTCCTCATCGCTCAGCACTGACTGCTGATTACCTCCTACTTAGGCACGGCCTGATAGATCATGAACTTCTTAATCTCAGGGGTCATGGGATACGGCAGCTCACCCTTGGGCCCGAACCACTTCTCGTAGATTTCAAAAAACTTGCCGGAATCGATGCCTTCCATGAGGCCGTTGTTGACGACTGCGCGGAAATCAGAATCACCTTTTCTGAGCGCCATCGCGTACGGCTCGTAGGAGTAGAAGTCGCCGACGATGTCCCAGTCTCGTGGATTTGGGGCCTTGGCCTTGAGCCCGGCGAGCTGGATGCCGTCGTTCGTGTAGGTGTCCACTTGCCTCTGCGCCAGAGCCTGGAAGGCAGCGGGCTGATCCGGGAACTCGCGGAGCTGAGCCGTGGGCACCCGCTCGCGGATGATCCTGGCGTTGGTGGAGCCCTGCTGGGCAGCCACGCGCTTGCCGGCGATCTCCTTGATACCTTTGATCGGGCTCCCTTTTCTCACGAGGAACTGGGCGCCGGTCACGAAGAAGGTGATGCTGAAATCCACACTGTCGCGCCGGGTCCTGGTATCGGTCATTGTGCCCGCGATCAGGTCCACAGCGTTTGAGCTGAGCAGCGGGATTCGAGTTGGCGGAGTGGACTCCTTCTTCTCCAGCTTCACAGGTTTTCCGACCTTCCTCGACACGGCGGGAAGAACAAACTGCTCGACTAGGTCGATGGAAAACCCGACCCACTCGTTCTCCTTGTTGATGTAGGCGAAGGGGGGAGAGCCGGTTCGGGTGCCAATAGTGAGAGTGCCGGTTCGGGCGATCTTCTCAAGGGTAGTCTCGGCAAAAGCCGCAACCGTGTCACCCAACAGCATGGCCAGCGCCAGCAGAAAAATCAGTCGCTTCATGTGCCCTCCTTCGTCGCTTTCAAATCGTTCAAAGGTGCAATCCGTTCAAATCGTTCAAGAAGTTCAAAAGGTTCAAGCCGTTGAACGTCGACAAACCCACTTCTCAGGCCGCTCAAAAGGTCCAAGTTGGGATAGTCGTGAGGGCGCGCAACCACCGTAACCGCCGGCCTGGGGGTATCTTGAAGGGCCGATGCACCGGACGTGGAGATGCAAGCGTAGCACAGAGATGCTATCAGCTATTTGGCGAGCGTAAGACGGATGTATTGCATCGGGCCGGAGAGGTACTCCCAGGCCGGCTGATGGCAGATAGGTCCTTTTCAACGGTCTGTAAAACATTTGCATTACTTTAGTGGGAAAGAATTTTGCTCAGAAACTGTTTCGTCCGAGAGGATCTGGGGGCCTCAAAGAAGGTCTCAGGGCTCCCCTCCTCGATCACTTGCCCTTCATCCATGAAGACCACCCGCTGGGCCACGCGCCGGGCGAAGCCCATTTCGTGGGTGACCACCACCATGGTCATTCCCTCCTTGGCAAGATCAGTCATCACCTCTAGCACCTCGTTGATCATCTCTGGGTCGAGCGCTGAAGTGGGCTCATCGAAGAGCATGATCTTAGGTTGCATGGCCAACGCCCGAGCGATCGCCACACGCTGTTGCTGGCCACCGGAGAGGTTTGCAGGATAAGAGCCTGCCTTGTCGGGGATTCCCACCCGCTCCAAGAGTCCCATGGCGATCTTCTCGGCCTCGGTGCGCGAAAGCCCTTTGACCTTGAGCGGGGCAAGCATGATGTTATCGAGCGCAGTCCTGTGAGGGTAGAGATTGAACTGCTGGAAGACAAAACCGATCTCTGCCCTGAGTGCCCTGAGATCTAGGGAGGGATCTGAGAGATGTTTTCCATCTACGAAGATCTCCCCCGATTGGATAGGTTCCAACCGGTTGATGCAGCGGATGAGGGTACTTTTCCCGCTACCGCTTGGACCGCAAACCACCACCACCTCTCCCCGCTCAATTTTCAGGTTGATGTCCCTCAAGACATGAAGCGGCCCGTACCACTTATTTACATGCTGAAACTCGACCACGAGAGCTCAGGCTCGTCCAAATCATAGATTTGCAATTGCCGCACGGCATACTATATCATCAATGGCAATTTGCAAGGTTCCTACGACATGATGACTACGCTCCAATTTGGGGATGCCTCGAAGGTAGGTTATGGATTTCTATTTGGTCCGGCACGGTGAAGCTAAGCCTGAACACGAAGATCCGAGGCGCGCCTTAAGCGATAAGGGGCGAAGAGAGGTAGAAAAGGTCGCCCGTGACGCGGCTGCAAAGGATATTAGGGTTTCTAAGATCCTTCATTCCGACAAACTCAGGGCGAGACAGACAGCGGAGATTCTAGCTCAGTTTCTTTCTCCTCGGGGTGGGGTTGGCGAGATCAAGGGGTTGTCCCCTGAGGATGACCCCTTGGTAGCCAGGGCTGAGCTAGAAGCGGCTGAGGCACCCTTGATGTTGGTAGGTCACCTTCCCCATCTTGGCCGTCTCGCTTCCCTGCTGGTCAAGGGGGACCCGGAGAATGAGATCATTGATTTCCCCCCTGCGGCGGTCGCGTGCCTTTCCCACGCGAAAGGGGTGTGGGAGATGAGGTGGACCCTGACTCCATAGGGGTCTAGCGGAGGGTTCTCCGTTAAAAAGTGTGGTCTTTCCTCGGGAGGAAAGCCTTCCGGCCTGAGTCAATAGACCTGTACCTTGAGGACCTCCACGCCGTCCTCCCCTGGGGTGGTTTCTCCCTATGTCAGGGCCTGCTCCTACCTCCTCGCTCCTGTGCCTCAGGCCTTCAGGCTTCCCCCCTCGGAGACCCTACAAGACCCCAGGCGGAGGGAACCTGTCCCGAAGCAAGGGAGACGTCCGACACTGAACCAACTCAGAGGGGACGGGCAGATCAGGTTAAGTAGTTGGGGGCAGAGAAGCAGGGGCCCATCGGCTCCCGCTGAGGGGCAGGTTCCCTCCGCTTCACCTTGCAACCACAATTTTCGCAGTAGAGCCTCAGCGGAGTTGACCGCTAAGCAAGGATGTTCTAAAAAGGAAGTATCTTAATCGTTTGCGAGGAGCGGGCTGAGGGTAATCACTATGGCATCAAACACGCTGACTATAATCGATAACCGGACGGGTAAGAAATACGAAATTCCTGTCAATAATGGGGCGATCAATGCTAGCGATCTGCGCCAGATCACAGTCTCGGAGGGCGATTTCGGATTGATGAGCTATGACCCGGCCTTCATGAACACCGCTTCCTGCCAGAGCAAGATCACTTATATCGACGGAGATAAAGGGATCCTGCGCTACCGCGGCTATCCAATTGAGCAATTAGCAGAGAAGAGCAACTATTTAGAGACTGCCTATCTGATCCTGCATGGCGGGCTCCCCACCAAGCCTCAATTGGAGGAGTGGAGCTATAACATTACTCACCACACCATCCTCCATGAAAATGTAAAGAAGTTTATTGACGGGTTTCACCACGATGCCCATCCCATGGGAATGTTGGTGAGCGCCGTGGGGGCCCTCTCGACGTTCTATGCGGATGCCAAAAACATATTCGATCCGGAGTCGCGCAAGAAGCAGACCTACCGGCTTATCGGTAAGATGCCGACCCTGGCTGCGTTTGTCTATCGCCACAGTACTGGGATGCCCTATGCCTATCCTGACAACGACCTCAGTTATACCGGAAATTTGCTCAACATGTTGTTCAAGATGACCGAGCTCAAGTACAAACCGCAGCCGGTTTTGGAAAAGGCTTTGGACGTTCTTTTCATCCTTCATGCGGACCACGAGCAGAACTGTAGCACCAATGCCATGCGTGGGGTGGGTAGCTCTCATTCAGATCCCTATTGTGCGGTTGCCGCCGCCGCCGCGGCACTTTATGGTCCCCTGCATGGCGGCGCCAACGAGGCCGTGCTCAGGATGCTGATGGAGATCGGTTCCAAAGACAAGGTTCCTGAGTTCATTAAGAGGGTTAAGGAGGGGAGGGGGAAGGTGATGTTGATGGGCTTTGGCCACCGGGTTTATAAGAACTACGATCCCAGGGCCAGGATCATTAAACAGGTCGCCGACAGCGTATTTGAGGTGAAGGGTCGTAATCCGCTTTTAGATATCGCTCTCGAATTGGAGCGGATCGCTTTAGAAGATGACTACTTCATTAAACGCAAGCTTTATCCCAATGTCGATTTCTACTCCGGGCTCATCTACCAATCGATGGGGCTTCCTATGGATATGTTTCCTGTCCTGTTTGCCATCCCTCGCACCTCGGGTTGGATTTCACAATGGGAGGAGATGTTGCTGGATCCGGAACAGAAGATTGCCCGTCCGAGACAAATCTACAAGGGGGCGGATAAGCGCGACTACGTGCCTATGGATAAGAGAAAGTGAAGCCAGGCTGCCTCACCTCTTCTTCGGGGCTCCATCGGGCATAATAATCAATTCCTGGCCGACCTGGACCCGCCGACTCTTGAGGTTGTTCAGCTCCATCACTTGGCTAACCGGTTGGCGATATTTCTTGGCAATCGCTACTAGGGTCTCGCCTTTTCTAACCTTGTGGGTTATCACTTTTACTGTGGCTGAATCAGGAAGAAGCTCATAGGCCTGAAAAAAAGTCTCCCCTCTTCCGGCAGGGACCCGGAGCATAAAACCGTTCTCGCTGGGCGGGGTGGAATTCCGCAGAAGAGCAGGGTTCAATTCCCTGATCGCCTCTACCGTAGTATTGGCTAGGTCCGCAATGGTCTGCAGCCTTAAAGGCTTTTTGATGCTCACCTCGTCGTACTCAATGGGCGGTTCATAAACAACATCTCCGAAGCCGTACTTCTCGGGTGTGCTGGCAATGAGGGTGGCGGCAATGAACTTGGGGACATAGTTGCGCGTCTCCATCTTCAAGTGTGTCTTTTGACTCAAGTGCCAGAAGTCATTTGTCCGGGAGCGATGTATCGCCTTTTCCACTTTCCGCTCGCCCGCATTATAAGCTGCTGCGGCTAAAAACCACTCGCCAAACTGGAGGTGCAGGTCTTTGAGATAGGCTGCCGCCGCGCGCGTTGACTTGATGGGATCCCTCCGCTCATCGACCCACCCATTGATCTTTAAGCCGTAACGAAGCCCCGTGCCGCGGATGAACTGCCATGGACCCATGGCCTTGGCCTTGGAATAGGCGTAAGGAGAAAATCCGCTTTCGATCAAGGAGAGAAAAACCAGATCCTCCGGAAGACCCTCCTCCCGTAGGATCGTTGTCATCATGGGGACGTATCTGCCGGAGCGAGCCAATGCGCGTTCGAAAAAACCTCTTAATCGGCCGCTAAAAAAATTGACAAAGTAGCGCACGCGATTGTTCTCCACTAAAGGGATGGAGAACTCGATTTTGCGCTGTCCTGGAGGATTCTGCATCGCTCTGTCTATGTCCTTCTTCCATATATCCAGCAACCGATCGTCTGCCGTGGGGCCAGGGGCCTCTTGGAGGGCTGTCAGAGGTTCCTCCGGGAGACTTGCTACTCCTTTTTGAATCTCCTTTTTCTCTTCAACTTGTGCAATCTCTTTCTTTTCCGGCTCTGCTAGGGGATAGAACGTAAAGAGTTCTTCCTCCTCAGCATGCTCCTCCAGAAATGAACGGAGAAGGGACATATCAATACCGTGCTGTGTTTTCTCATCATAATGAACAGCTAATGGTTGGGGAGGGACAGCGCCCACACAGCCCGATAGAATCCAAGCTAGAAGAATTAAAAAAATCATCATAAGAATAAAAGTCAGAAGCTACTAAAAATTGAAGAAAAATGTCAATACAAATATACAACTTGGAAGATGCAAAAGCTGTGCCCTCTTGCTTATTAAATAGGCCCCCCTGTGTTTGAGGTGATTTTTCTCCTGATAGGACGTAATGGGCCATTTCGAGTTACAAAAATGGACAATAATACTTGCCAAACAAGGCTTGACAAGAAACATCGAAACTCGTTAATCGTTATTCGTATATTCGTTATTCGATTAACGAGTCAACGAGTAACGAATAACGGACTATGTGGGAGGCTGACATGAAGCGCTGGATGATTTTAATGATCTTGCTGATTTCATTGGGACTGGCTGTCGCGGTCTTTGCGGCCGAAAAGACCAAATATCCGCCGCCCCGTTTCCCCTCCTATGTGAAGCCGGCCAAATCTGTGGAAGACGTAATGCCCTTTGCTCGTGCTGCGGTGCGCCAGACCGGAGGGAGAACTCCACTTGGCCTTGTAGAGAAAGGAAAGACCGTCCTCCTTGTCGCTACGGATCATGTCGCAGAGCCGATGGTTTTGGAAGCAATCAGGCGGGCCTACGCAGAACGAGGCGTTAAGGCGCGCATCCTCCTGGAACACGAACTCAGAGGATTGACCCTGGAAGAGGCCTTGGCCATTCGTAAGGCTCAGGTGTGGTACACATCTGAGCAGGGCTACTTCGAGGCAGACTTCACGGGCAGTTGGCCCATAGATTGGTTAAAGAAAAGCCGCCCTGCCTTACATGCCAAGCTCTTCCCCGAGATTAAGCTTCCTGAGGTTTTGTCCAAGAAAGATAAGGAAGCACCCTCTTTGGCCAAGGGGCTGATCAAGTATCTCGATGAGAATCCGGATATCAACATCGTTTACTACGCTAGGGGCGGTCGGGCGCGCAGGGCGAGAGATATAGAGCATCACAGAGAGAAGATGTACGGCAACTTCATCTTCGACAACCGCTGGGAGCTGATGAGCAAAGTGCCCGAGTTTCCCGGAGACGTCTGGAGGCTCGTTGAAGAGCGTGTCATAGAACCCATCGGTTGGATCGATAGGGTCCACGCCACCGATCCGGAAGGAACCAACATCACCATGGAAGTAGATGAGAAAACTGCGGAGGCATGGGGAAAATCGGCTTACGAGCAGGGGCACCTCTTCATGCTCCCAGGGTCCGCAACAGGCCGCCATCCCTACTCCGTCATAGAGTATCCAGCGCTGAAAAAAGAATATATTCCTCACTTTGTCGGTGAGGCGAATGGTGTCATTGCAGGGACCAACAACCACCGAGGCTCTTTTCCCCGGATAGAGGTGCATCTCAAAAAAGGCTACGTCGCTGAAGTCAGGAGCGGAGGTCCCTACGGCGATATCTGGCGTGAGGCCATGAAGATCCCCGGCATCAACGAAGTCACATGGCCTTATCGCGACAAGCCGGGTTACTGGTGGCTGCGTGAGGGCGGATTGGGAACCAATCCTAAATTCTACAAGCGGCTGGATGAGAACCTCCAGGGCACGAATCAAACCGAGCGAAACGTGGGAGGAGTCATCCATTGGGGCTTCGGCATGGAGGTCAGAGAAGGTCCCCAAGGTCCGACCAAGCCTCCGGAGGTAATCGAGTTCGAAAAGAAACATGGGCTGCCGAACCGCCATGGCTGGCATATTCACAATCTTTTTCTTACCTACCGGGCAAGGGTTCGAGGCACCAAAAACACTTGGCTCACCCTTGTCAACAAGGGACGGATCACAGCCCTCGACTCCCCCGAGATAAGGGCTCTGGCGTCTAGGTACGGAAACCCGGATGATGTGCTGCGCCAGGAATGGGCGCCGCACCTTCCGGGTATCAATGCGCCAGGAAAATATGAAGACTACGCAAAGGATCCATGGAAAACGATTACAATGGTGATGAAAAAGGTCGAGGGAGGTAATTACGAATACTTTCATCCGCCGGTCAAGGCTAAGAAACAATAAGGGGTTTTGATAAAACTGACACCGGTGAGGGCTAAACGCTAACAAGAACTTCGCGAGTTTAGGAGGCAGGTATGAAACAGTGGATTGCCACGCTTATTTTGGTGGTTTCCGTAGCTCTTTATTACTATGCGTATAGCGCGGAGAAGGCGAAATATCCACCGCCCCGTTTTCCCTCCTATTTAAAGCCACCAAAGTCGATCGAAGATGTGATGCCCTTTGCGCGGGCTGCGGTGCGCCAGACCGGTGGCAGAACCCCACTGGGTTTGATCGAGAAAGGCATGGCTGTGTTGATTGTGACTGAGGCGACTGCCGACGGAATGGTCCTTCAGGCGATCAAGCGGGCCTATGAGGAACGCGGGGTCAAAGTCCATATTGTGCCAGAGTATGAGCTTGCAGGGATAAACAGAGAGGATGCTCTAAAGGCGGTTAAGGCTACGCACTGGTACACTTCGGAGCAGGGTTACATGGAGGCGCAGCGGTGGATACAGGATCGCTTCGTGGATCCAGAGGTGCCCAAAAAGTGGCTGAAAGAGCGGAGGCCCGATCTCTACAAAGCCATGTTTGAAAAGGGCGACGAGGTCCCTCAAAACCTGAGAGAGATTGCCAAGCAGCTTGGAGGCAGGAGCGTGGCAGATGGGATCATCAAATTTCTCGATCAGCATCCGGATGTGAAGGCAGTTTTTTGGCGCCGTGGAGGTAGGCCACGTACCGCCCGACTACTCAACCAGCACAGCAGCAAATTTTACGGCAACTTCATCTTTGACAATCGCTGGGAGCTGATGAACAAGGCCGCTACGTTTCCCGGCGATGTTTGGAGGCTGGTGGAGGAGCGGATTCTGGAGTCACTGGCGTGGGTGGATCAGGTGCAGGCAAGCGACCCGGAAGGCACCAACATGTCGTTTGAGGTGACCGAGGAGCAGGCGAAAATATGGGCCTCGGGAGCCTACAACCAGGGTCATCTGTTTTTGTCCCCGTATCAGGCCACTGGCCGTTTCCCTTTTTCTATTGTCGAGTATCCCGCCATACAAAAAAAATGGAATGCGCCAATCCTGATTAAAGCCAATGGAGTTTTTGCCGGGACCAATAACCACACTGGCTCCTTTCCTCGCATCGAAGTCCGCGTCAAAGACGGCTATGTGACTGGGGTTAAGGGGGTAGGAATTTATGGCGAAGTCTGGCGTGAGTTTCTTAAATATCCCAAGATCAACGAGCTAACCTATCCCTACCAGGACAAGCCAGGCTACTGGTGGTTTTATGAGGCCGGTACGGGGACCAATCCCAAGTTTTTCAAAAGGCCAGATGAAAACTGGGTTGGCAACAATCAGTCTGAACGTAACAATGGGGGCGTCATTCATTGGGGTTTTGGTGGCAGTGTGGTCCACGATCCCGAGGCGCCTACGGAATCGAAGGCTTGGATCGATTTCCCCAAACAGCACGGGCTCCCCAAGGACCACTGGTGGCACATTCACAACCTGCTTGTTACGTATCGCGTGCGTGTGCGCGGTACGAAGAACACCTGGATCACGCTGATCGACAAAGGCGAGCTCACTGCCTTGAGAAGTCCTGAGATCCGTGCCCTCGCCTCCCGCTATGGCGAGCCGGCCGATGTGTTGAGCGAAGACTGGGTCCCACATCTCCCTGGTATTAACGCGCCTGGTCGCTATGAGGACTATGCCAAAGATCCGTGGAAGACGCTTACAGAGGTTATGAAAAAGATCGAGGCTGGGAATTACGAGTATTTTTATCCGGCTGTGAAGGTTAAGAAACGATAAAGGGTTTTGATAAAACTGTCATGCTGAGCGAAGCGAAGCATCAGGAATGAGATTCTTCGCGGCTGGATTCGACTCACTCACCACAGGGTTTACGCTGAGCACAAAGCCAGATCCTTCGCTACGCTCAGGATGACACCGGGAGGTCGTAGGCGCCTAAGCGTTAGAAAGAATGTCGCGGGTTTAAGGGATTAAGGGATAAAGGGGTCAAGGGATCAAAAAGGAGATTTCTATGAAACGTTGGGCAGGAATTTTGACTGCGATGCTTTGTATAGGATTGACCGACCTAGCTACTGCTGCCGAGAAGACCAAATATCCGCCGCCCCGTTTCCCCTCCTATTTAAAGCCGCCTAAATCGATAGAGGATATCATGCCTTTCGCCCGTGCCGCTGTCCGCCAGACCGGCGGCAGGACCCCACTGGGGTTAGTGGAGAAGGGGATGACCGTGGCCATCTTCACTGAGCCTACGGCCGACGATATGGTCATGCAGGCGATCAAGCGGGCTTATGAGGAGCGCGGGGTCAAGGTCCAGATCGTGCCAGAGCATGTTCTTTTAGGTGTGAGCAAGGAAGAAGCGCTCAAGGCGGTGAAGGCCTCCCATTGGTACACGTCGGAGCAGGGATACATGGAGGCGCATCGCTGGGTCACACAGCGCTTTTCCGATCCGGAGGTGCCTAAGAAATGGTTGAAGGAGAGAAGGCCGGATCTTTACAAGGCAATGTTCCAGAAAGAAGAGGAGGGGGTTGCGCCAGAGCTGGTAGAACTGGGCAGAAGATTTGGCGGCCGGAATGTAGCCGAGGCGATCGTCAAGTACCTGGATCAGCATAAGGAGGTGAACGTAGTCTTTTGGCGCCGAGGAGGACGAACCGTAACGAGAAAATCCCTCGAACCCCATGGGAGCAAGTTCTACGGCAATTTTATCTTTGACAATCGTTGGGAGCTGATGAATAAAGCCGCCACCTTTCCTGGCGATGTCTGGAGGCTGGTGGAGGAGCGCGTGCTGGAACCTTTGGCATGGGTCGATCAGGTCCATGTCACCGACCCAGAGGGGACCAACTTTACCTTCGAGGTCAATGAGAAGCAGGCTGAGGCGTGGGCCAAGGGCGCCTATCAGCAAGGCCACCTCTTTATGTTTCCACACCAAGCGACCGGCCGTTTCCCTTACTCCTCAGTGGACTACCCAGCCTTTACTAAAAAGTATAATCCTCGATTTCTCATCAAAGTGAACGGAGTCTTTGCCGGGACCAATAACCATACTGGCTCTTTCCCTAAGATTGAAGTCCGCGTCAAAGACGGTTATGTGGCTGAGGTGAAGGGCGGAGGGCTTTACGGGGAGGTCTGGCGCGAGTTTCTCAAATATCCCAAGATCAACGACCTGACTTATCCGTTCCACGACCAGCCGGGCTACTGGTGGATTTATGAGGCAGGGACAGGAACTAATCCCAAGTTTTTCAAACGGCCGGACGAAAACATGAGCGGGACTAACTCCTCCGAACGAAACAATGCGGGCGTGATCCACTGGGGTTTTGGTTTGCGTCTGGACCACGGTCCTGATAAACCGGTCGGGTCGAAAGAGTGGATGGAATTTGCCAAGCAGAACGGTCTACCCGATGACCATTGGTGGCATATCCATAACCTCCTTCCTACCTATCGAGTTCGTGTGAGGGGGACAAAAAATACCTGGCTTACGCTGATTGATAAAGGAGAGATCAACGCCTTGAGTAATCCTGAGATCCGCGCTCTGGCCTCGCGTTACGGGGATCCAAGGGAAGTCCTGAGCGATGACTGGGTGGCGCATCTTCCGGGGATCAATGCGCCTGGGAAGTACGAAGACTACGCTAAAGATCCATGGAAGACCATTGCAGGGGTGATTAAGAAGATCGATAGCGGAAGCTACGAATATTTCTACCCGGTGGTCAAGAAAAAGTGAGATTTGAGGGGCGATTTTAGATTTTGGATTAAATCGAAAATCGCAAATCTAAAATCCAAAATAGTTATGGGCATCAGGGGACGACTCGCTAGGATCTTAGGGCGACGGGCCTTTCTTGCCTTCGGAGTAGTGACGCTTCTAACGGCTGGCTTGCTGGCGGCGATCAATCTCGCCTCCCGCCACGCCCTTAAACTCTATATTGAAGATCAACTCTCACGTCTCGCATGGGATGTCGCGCTTTATCAAACCTCGGAGTTCTCCCTTTCCGCGGAGGTCTCACCTAGACTCCGCTCCGTAAAAGGAGTCGAGCGGGTAGAGAGTCTCACCTTTCTACGCACCAAGCCGCCCCCGGAGGCGATTCTGGAGGTTGACGGAAAGCCTTTGGCCTCGCCTTGGATATCGATCCTCTCGGCTACCGATTCCGCCCTCCTTCCGCCAGAGGCGCGTCCTCAAAGCAGGGATTCCAATGGCGCTTTCCTAGCGCTGGTTGGCCCGGAGCAGCATATGGGCCGAGCCTTTTTAGCCCTTCAGGGAGCGAAAGTTTTTGCCGTGAAGGTAGCCTCCCACCATGAGAAGAAAGATGGACAGAGTCTCTTTGATCTCCCGATTCGAGGAGTGGTCCGTTTGGAACGCTCAGAGGTCAATCGCTACTTCATGGATGAGATCGGCTCTATCTCATTTGTCCCTTACATCGGTGTGATCCTCGTCATCCCGCACGATTTTGAGATTCTACGCCGCTTTGATGCCCTCTCCCGAGGAGCGCTCGACGATCACGGAGATATCCACGTGACAGCAGGAGAGTATCTTCCTGAGGTAGTTCATTTGGCCCGGATAGATCGAAAACGGCTCATCTCCGGATGGAATGTCCAGGGCTCTTTGGACAAGCTTCAAAGCCTCCATGCCGACATAGAGGGAGAGATAAAGGCCTTAAGCCCCACGATCTTTTTGGACAATGCGATCTTGGTTCTTCTTAAACGGATGGCCGAGATCTCCCGCCTGATCGGTCTCGCCACGCTTCTTATTGCCATTCCGCTGCTGGGCATTGCCTGGATGCTGGCCTCGAACCTCTCAGGGCTTCTTATCCTCAACGAGAGGAGGAAACTCGGGCTTATGCGCTTGCGCGGCGTTCCCGGGAAGCTCTTGGGGGAAAGTCTGCTTTTATCTATCGGTCTCGGCGGTTTTATCGGAGGCATTTTAGGACTCACGATTGGGACGCTTCTCCCTCTTTATATGTATGAGGGGAAATGGCTTTCCTGGGATGTGTTGTCTCGAGTACAAGGGCCGCTGCTGATGCTTCTCTTCTTGATCGTAGGTCTTCTCTTGGCTCTCTTAATTAGCCGGCGTTTGGTTCGCTACGCTACAACTATTTCTCCCTTAGAGGCGTCGAGACGGGTAGCGGTCTCAGAGGCAGCGGAAGCTGCGGTCCGTTTTTCTTCCCTCGAGCTTCTCGCTCTTCTTGTGGGCACTTATAAGATAGGGAGCTGGATTTTGAATTTCTCCCTAGGGATAACTATCCCCCTCGACGAAGATAGCGGAGTTTTTTGGACATCTATAGTTGTCGCACTCCGGATGCTGGAGCGGGTCCTAGACTTCGTGGCTATCCCGCTCTTCGTTTACGGCATTGTGACGTTATTGGTCTCCCGCCAGCGTTGGGTAAGCGCGCTTCTCGGCACTATTACCCATTTTACCGGAGGAAAGTTGTGGAGCCTGTCCCTAAGGCATATGTCGCTCAAACCCCACCGGATATCGGGCTTCCTCCTGATCGTGGCCCTTATGGCCAGTGTCAGCCTCTATCCCAGCATCGGGGCGAAATCTTTCGAGGACAAGGCATTGCGCGGGGCAACAGTCCAAGTTGGCAGCGAACTCCATGTAAGCCTAAACCCGTATGATCTCGTCGAGGCCGAAAAGCTGGAGCAGGGACTTGGAGGGCAGATCCATGCAATCCGGACTGTGCTCAAGGAGCGGCTTGCCGCACTTCGGCACGAGGAAGTTCTCTCCGTCGATTACATTTTTGAGGCATTATTGCCGGGATTTTTCTTCCCGGGCTATGGGCTGAGCGGCGTTCCCCTTTACCTGATAGACGAGCCTCAACGCTATTTAAAGACGGTTTACTTTGAAGAGAAGCTCGGCGTAGACGGTAAGTTCAGCCAAATCATTGAGGGGCTAAAAGGAGAGAAGGTGAGTGCTTCACCGCCGGTGGCGGAATTCTGGAATCTAGGCTCTGGGGAACCGGTCCTCTTGGGAGCGGATATGCAAAAAAGGCCGGTCCTGGTTCCGTCCGGAGGGGTGATTGGGTTTCTTCCCGGCATGCCGCCTAGAGGCATCTCGGATCGTCAGAGTTATGTCTCCGCTCGCATCGACTATCTCAACTATCTTTCCAGCACCGATGCCTACTTGACTGCAACCATGGATAACCCGAAGATCTCCGATCTAAAGGTTCTCATTCCCCGCATCCTTCTGCTCGTCCACGTAAAGAAAAACGCCGACACGGCAGGAATCGTGAAAGCAGTCATAAGTACGCTCAAGGCGCGTCCCCTTGAGGTCAGGGAACTAGAACGAGAACTTAAGAAGGTTGGGGGAGACATGTTCATCTTTCTCGCCTTGGAGAACATGCGCATCTACCTTGTAGGGGGAGTGTTACTTGCTCTGATCGCGATCATGGCTATTGCCGTAACGAACTATCTGGAAGACAGGAGGACTCTGGGACTCTTGAGGGTGCGTGGTACTTCACCTGCCTTGCTCTTCAGGTTTTTTGCCTCGAGCCTTCTTTCCCCGGCGCTGCTTGGCCTGGTGGTAGGTGTCCTCGTAGCCGGCGCGGCGGGTTATGGGCTTACCAATGTGATTTGGGGTTTGCGTGAACTTAGATCGGTGGTTCATTTGCTTCCGACTCGCCTTGTCATTTCTGGGCTAACGGTTTGGATTAGCATAGGGCTCTTTGTGGTCATCATCGGGATTGCGCTGATCTTTAGCCTATGGGTCTTTCGCCGCACTGCTAGGGAGACGATGGGGGAAGGATAAACATTTTAAATTTTGGTGCGAGGAAAACGAGATCGGAGAAACTATGACTCGCGCAAAGACGCAAAGGCCGCCAAGGACAACCAAAGTTTTCTTTGCGATCTTGGCGTCTTGGCGCGATGAAAAAATGAATCGTATGACTCAGGATAAAATGTCAGAGATAAATTCTCAGATCTAGCGTGTAAGCGCCTAAAATCAATAGCCGGAGGCGTAGATGAGTGGAGATGGTTTTTTCACTAGTCGTGGAATGACGGTAAAGGTATCGGGGTTGACGAAGCTCTATAAAACCTCAGCCGAGGAGGTAAAGGCTTTAAAGGGAATCCAATGGGAAGTTGGGCCAGGGGAGGCTGTAGCGATTATGGGTCCTTCGGGTTGCGGTAAAACGACCTTACTCAATCTCTTAGGCGGAGTCGACCACCCTTCCGAGGGGCAAATCCAGGTGGGTGAGCAAAAGGTGACTTCACTTACAGAGCGAGAGCTGGAGCGATATCGTCTCCTTAAGGTAGGGTTTGTCTTCCAGTTCTTTAATCTTATCCCGACGCTCACGGCGTTGGAAAATCTTGATCTGCCCATGCTGATCGCCGGAATCGCGCCATCAGAACGGGCCAAGAGGGGCGAGGGGCTTCTTGATATGGTGGGACTTCGGGAGAAGGGCTACAAAAGACCAGAGGAGCTTAGTGGCGGAGAGCAGCAACGCGTCGCTGTGGCCCTGGCCTTGGCGAATGACCCTTCATTGATCCTGGCCGATGAGCCTACAGGCAATCTCGATACGGAAAATACCGGAGCTATTGCGGCCCTTTTTAGCTCTTTAGCCTCGCACTACGGTAAGACGGTCATCATGGCCAGCCATGACCCCAAGGCGGTGGAGCCCTTTACCAAGGTCTTTCAGATGCGGGACGGCAGGTTTATCTGAGAATCGTTGCTCGTGTTCGGCTCTCGTGTTCGCATTGCGCTCATGACCTTGTGAAATCCACCTGTCATTTCTGCTTCCGCAACCTCCACTTTCATAGGAGGATGGACGGACCCCTGGCCTCGATTGGTTCCTGCCTTGCGTCATTCCCGCGAAAGCGGAATCCAGTTATTCATCCGCTCTTAATTAAACTCACGCCCTCACGAATTATAGTTCGGTAACTTACTTCAGATCCCTGCCACTTTTCCACGATTGGCATCTTCATTGCTCTTAAAAAGTTGACACAGCAGTTTATAATCGGATAGGCTCCTTTGGTCATGAAGTGATTTTAGACTTCGTCGTGAGCCCAGTCGAACGATTGCCGATTTTCGATTTTAGATTGGGCAGACAAACAGATAAGAGACAGAGATAGTGACTGAGGAGAAAACAATGCATAGAAGAATCGTCATCTGGCTACTGGCAACTGTCCTTCTGACAACTGTTTCGCCAGTCGAGGCGCAGCAGAGCGTCGGTAAAGTCTACCGGATAGGATTTTTAGCTTCTGGTCCACCTCCCCCGGAACCTGTACCCCTCACCTTTCCTTTCGCGGCATTCCGCCAGGCGTTGCGCGAGCTGGGATATGTGGGAGGGCAGAATCTCGTTCTTGAGTCTCGGTGGGCTGTGGGGAAGCCCGAGCGGCTCCCGGCCCTCGTGGCCGAGCTGGTTAGGCTAAAGGTTGACATCATTGTCGCTTCCGGCGTTTCCGCGGTCCGAGCAGCCAAGAACGCGACGCGAACCATTCCCATCGTCATGGCAGGAGCCCCCGACCCCGTAGCATTTGAACTGGTTGAGAGCCTGGCCCGACCGGGCGGAAACGTCACGGGACTATCGGACTCCGCTGGACGAGAGATCGAAGGCAAACGTCTGGAGCTGCTCAAGGAGACCGTTGCCAGGGTCTCTCGTGTCGGCGTGGTGCTTGATTCGGCCAGTCGGGTGGATATCAGGCCAACGCGGGAAGCCGCTCATGCACTCGGGCTGACTCTGATCCTCTCCCCTGAGACGGCCACCTCTGAGGAATTTCGCAGTTCCTTCGCTCTGATGTCGCGTGAAGGGGCCCAAGCGATCTACGCGCCCGAGACCCCTATCAATGTTCGCTACCGAGGTTTCATCGTAGAGCTCGCGGCAAAGTACCGGCTGCCGACTATGTACGGATCGAGAGAGTTTGTGGAAGGCGGCGGTCTGATGTCGTACGGACCAAACTTCTCGGAGCTCTTTCGGCGCGCCGCCGTTTACGTCGATAGAATCCTCAAGGGCACCAAGCCGGCTGATCTACCAGTCGAGCAACCGATGAGGTTCGAGCTGGTCATTAATCTTAAGACCGCGAAGCAGATCGGCCTGAAGATTCCGCCAGAAGTGCTCGTGCGCGCGGATAGAGTCATTAAATGAAGAGAAGGCAGTAGGCAACAGGCAGCAGGCAATAAACAGCAGAGAAAAATGAATAGAAAGATCGTTCTCATTGCATTCCTGCTAACGACTGTAAATTTGGCTTATTTCACCCCGGCCGAAGCGCAGCAGGCGATTTTTCTCGTGCGGCATGCCGAACAAGCGCCCGAAGTGGAAGAACCACCTCTAACCGAGGTAGGGCAGCGGCGAGCCAAAGCTCTTGCTGCGATGCTTAAAGATGCGGGCATTAATGCGATTTACACGAACCCGCGCCTCCGGTCGATCCAGACCGCGGAGCCCCTTGCGAAGGCGCTCGCCATCGAGAGCAAAGTTTTGCCTGGGCGCCGCGATGATATCGAAGGCCTCATCCGTCGCCTTCGCACCCACCAGCCGCGTGATCGCGTCCTCGTTGTAACGGGCTCACTCACGGTCCCCCATATCCTTAGGGCGCTGGGGCATCCGCTCGAGGTCACCATCCCGCCGTACGAATACGATAATCTCTTTGTGATTTTTCCCAGGGACCAGGGAGAACCGGTGGTTTTGCGTCTGCGGTATGAGCCAGGGCTAAAATGATCTAACGAGTGGGCGGATAAAGTCATTAAATGATTTTCGATTGCCGATTTTAGATTAAGGAGAAGAACAATGGATAAAACAGTTTGGATCGGCTCTCTGTCCGGGAACAATCGAAAATCTAAAATCCAACATCTAAAATTTGCTGTTGTGGTAGGCGCTATGCTCTTGGCTCTTAGAAGCCGTTACGAAATAACTTGAACAACTTTTACTTCTTCACTTTTGGATTTCTTGGTCTGATGGTGTAGTTCCATTCCCCATGAAACTTATGAGGCTCAATATTCAAAGAGGCCATCTCCTCATCCGAAACCTTGACCTTCGGCGGATACTTCCCCTTATCCAATCTTGCTTTGACCTTCAATCCGGTCTTTGTTTTTGTTGACCCGATCAGTTTCACAACCACCTCATGGCTGATGAGCGGTCGCCCACGCCAGTTCATGCTGATATGCGAAAACAACCGATGCTCGATCTTGTTCCATTTGCTCGTTCCCGGAGGCAGATGACATACCGTCACCGCGAGGCCTGTCTCATCGACAAACGTTTGAAGTTCCACCTTCCAGAGGCGGATCCGGTAGCCATTGCTACCACCCCCATCGGCACAGATCAACAGCCTTTCAGCTTCGGGATAGGCCGGAGATCCCATGGATCGCCACCAACGACGGATACTCTCCATCGCAAAACTGGCCGTGTCATGATCGCACCCCACATTGACCCACCCCTGATTGCGGGCAATATCGTAAACCCCATAAGGAATCGCTTTGGGTACTTCCGGATCGATAAAATCATGAACCAGAACTTTTTCCGGTTCTCCCTTCGGTTGCCATTCCCGACCCCTGTTGTAGTAGGGACCAATGAGCTCCTTCTTCTTGGTGTCCACCGAAATGACCGGCTCTCCTCGCGTGAGATACCGGCGGACACAATCATTGAGGTAGTGAAACTGACGGTCACGATCCGGATGGTCGGCACCTTCTTCCAAGGTCTTAAGATTCGCCTGGAGGTTGTATCCCATCTCTCGGAGCATATCCGCGATTACCCGATGACTGACAGAAAAACCTTCTTGTGATAAGGCCTGAGCCAAGTAGCGGGTACTCTTGGACGTCCACAAAAGAGGGGACATCGGGTCTCCTCGCGTCGTTGATTCCACAAACGATTTGAGCTTCTTCAGGAGGACAGGATTTTCGACGGCGATCTTCTTTCTCCCTCCTCCCCAGGTGCGAACCCGCTCGCTCCTCATCTCCAAACGAATTTCCGGGTCTTCAAGCTCCTCCATGGCCCGGTGGATCGTGGTTCGCGACAAGCCGGTTGCCGCAGCCACTTCTGAAATGCCGCCGTATCCTAACGAACGGGCTTCAACCGCGGCGGCTATCCTTTTTTGCTTCTCGTTGAGATAGGGCAATAAAGACACAAATTTCTTCCTCAATGATTTCTGGCTGGACACTCAAGGAGTATACACTGAAACGGCTTAACTTGTCCATGTTATTTCGTAACGGTCCC
>JAHFAO010000113.1:0-2691 GCA_023250515.1 Deltaproteobacteria bacterium
ACCCCGACTCTCTGTCCCTGTTTCTATCTTCTTCGAGTGTAGCATTTTTGCTACATAGGTGTAGCCTGCCTGATCTGCACAGGCGCGCGGCATATTACGTGGACAAGATCCTGAAAGGAGCTAAACCTGCTGAGCTGCCCGTGGAGCGGCCCATAAAGTTCGAGCTGGTCATCAATCTGAAAACTGCGAAGCAGATCGGCGTGACGATTCCGCCCAACGTGCTCGTGCGGGCGGACAAAGTAATCAAGTGATTTTAGATTGCCGACTTTTGGATTTTAGATTAAAAGCCATGAGTCTAAGCCTCATTTAGTTTGTTGGCGCCAGAATGTCGAATCGACAAGAAGACCATGGGCCAAATTAACTTGAAGGGGGACGACCTCATGGATCCTGAGACCTTCCATGTAACCGAGAACCAAGGCAACATTAGTAGCCTGGCTTTCGGGATATTTGTTCTTAGGATAGGCTTTTCGAAAGTTGTCGTCGCTCATATTTGTGGCGCGATCCATTGCCGAGCGTACCCTATTAAGCGTGTAGACCTTATAGCCATCCTTAAGCTCCAGCCCTGCCTGAGCCGAAATGCTTTCCACATGGATTCCTCCTAATCCAATGACTCGAATTCTGTCGCGCTTCAGCCTCTCACGAATCTTTGGGTTTATAGAGAGGCTTAACTGTCTGGCCAGTTGCACGGCCTGTTTCATTTCTTCATGATTTAGAGGATTGACAGATTTTTCGGGATCTCGTTTGAGATATTTGGCGCTCTCCCTACGGAATGATTCGACCCCAGGGTGACCTGAAGAGACGATGAATTCAGACACATCGTTGGTGGTGCCATCTAAGCTCATGCACATCTGCTGGCTGCCTCCGCCGATGTCCCATACTAGAAGGTTCTTTCCGTCCGATTTCAGCTCATGGGCTGCCGCCCGGAACGCTATGGTGGCTTCCTGCTCGTCTGTGATGACTTTCAGAGAAACTTTTGTCCCGTTAGCTATTTGAGCCAAAGCCTCCCGGCCGTTTTTGGCCATGCGAAATGGGTACGTGGCTACCCCGGAAAATTCCTCTGCACCAACAGCTTCGCATTCAGTTCGAAGTTCAGCTATTTTCTTGATGGCCTCATGGATGAGCTCGCCAGGAATGAAGCCATTTTTCATCTTCTTTATGAAGGGAATAAGAACTACCTTATCCAGGAGTTTCGTGACACTGGCGGGTGATTTTCGAATATCAATTTCGGCCGCGGCTACTTTAGTTTCTCCCGAACCAATGTCAAACGCACATCGTTTGCGAATACCAGAGGGTGAATCGGCGGACGCCAGTGCCAGGTTAGATATGGCGAAGGCTAATAAGGAAAGAGCTACGAAGATTCTCCTGCTACCAGTTCTCATAATTGGTTTCTCTCAATGTAGTAAATTTCCTTTGAACTTAACTCAGCGCATTAACAAAAGTAAAATGGGAATAAACTTTTTCACTGGCTCTTTTCTTTTGTAGGAATAAGAATGCCCACCGTGCGTCGGTCAGGGTCGAGGTATTGTTTTGCCGCCTTAAGAATGTCACCCGGAGTGACCTTCCTTATCCCCGCCAGATAGCTATCCAAAAGCTGCCATTGGGCTGAGGACTCATATTGGCCAATCCTCATCGCCTGACCGAAGATCGAATCCTGGCCGAAGACAAAGGCCGCCTCAACCTGGTTTTTAGCTTTTTCCAGTTCCCTGTCGCTAACGAGCTCGGATCTCACCCGATTCAGTAAAATATCGATAGCCCGTTCCACCTCGGCAGGATCCTTTTCGGGCATCACTTGGGCCGTTATGGAGAAGATCGTAGAATCTACGGAAAGTCCCGCATAATCCGCGTCCACATTGCGGGCAATACGTCTCTGATAGACCAAGTCCTGGTAGAATCTCGAGCTTCGCCCGCCAGCAAGAATCACTGCAAGCAAGTCAAGGGCAAAACTATCGGGGTCTTTAAGGTTGGGGGCATGATAATAAATCAACAGAAATGGCAACTCAGCCTCTTTTTTAAGAATGACTCTTCTTTCGCCTCTCTGTCGGGGCTCTTCGACTCTTACCTTGGGAGGCTCCGGACCGCGGCGGATCTTGCCAAAAGACTTGATCTTGGCCAACATTTCCTCAGTTGAGAAATCTCCGACGACAACGATAAAGGCATTGTTAGGGACATAATAGGTCCGGTAGTGCCTCTGGAGATCTTCACGTGATAGGTTTTGGATATCTCCCATCCAGCCAATCACCGGACGGCGGTAGGGATGGACCGTATAGGCGACAGCACCAGCAGCCTCAGCCAGCGCGGAGGTAGGGTTGTCCTCCGTGCCCAACCGTCTCTCTTCCATGACAACCTTTTTTTCTTGCTCAAAGTTGGCGCCATCCAGAAGGTTATTAGCCATCCGATCCGCCTCTAGCTCAATGGCGATACCGATCTTTTCTCGGCTCATCGTGGCGAAGTAGATCGTGACATCTGACGTTGTGATGGCATTGGAGTCGCCACCATTTCTCGCAATGATGCGGGAGTAGTCCTTGGGCCCGACCATGTGTTCTAAGAAGTGAGAGAGGCCGCTCTTACCGTCCTCTTCGTTTCTTGACCCCACGCGGTACCACACCTGGAAGCTAACGGCCGGACTCTTGTGGTTTTCCAACAGAAGGACCTTGAGTCCGTTCTCCAGAATTACCTCTCGGATCTGGGAGG
>JAHFAO010000113.1:2791-9374 GCA_023250515.1 Deltaproteobacteria bacterium
GATGGTGTCATTGACACCATGTAGTCTATATGTCATCCTTTGTTGTGGAGGTAAGAGAACATGGCACGACCAATGGAGTCTTCGGTAAAACGACCCAGAATAAGCATTGACGTGTTGCCCGAGGTGCGACGTCGTCTTCGGCTGGCAGCGGCAAAGCGCGATCTAACAGTACGACAGTACGTGCTCGAGGCGATTGAAGAGCGCCTTCGTGAAGATCTCGGTGAGGAGGACGAGGGGATGTTGGCCTTGACAGCGAAGGCTGACCCGGTGCTGGCAGAGCTGTGGGATAATCCTAAGGACTCTGAGTATGACCGCCTATAACCGGGGCGACGTTGTGCTGGTGAGTTTTGTGTTCTCGGATGAACCAGGAAAAAAGTTCCGCCCGGCTGTAGTCATCAGTTCCTCCGCTTATAACCGCGCACGGCAGGAAGTTGTCGTGGCGGCTATCACCAGTAACATCAGACGACGCCACTTCGGCGACCATTTGATTGCCAACTGGAAAGGAGCGGGATTGCTTTTCCCTTCTCTGGCGACCGGGATCTTGCGAACCGTTAAAAGGACGATGATCGATCGGAAACTCGGCACTATGCCGAAGCCCGACATGGAATCAATCGACCGAGAACTCCGCCGCTCTCTTGGCCCGTGAATGTTGGTCAAGCAGATCTCAAAATCCTGAAGGGTCTAGTAAGGTCGAATGGAACAGGTTGTTGTCGGTCTATTTCTCACATTTTTTATCTTGGAATTTCTTGTTGAGTTCATCCTCAACGAGATGAACATAAGCTATGTCCGTAAACGTTGGGTCGAGCAAAAAATTCCTGACTTCTTCCAGGGTAAGATGAGTCCAAAGGATTACAGGAAGTCGGTGGAGTACACCCTCGCCAAAGGCCGGTTTCAGCGTTGGGCTGAAGTTTATGGGGCCTTGGTTACCCTGTTTGTCCTGTTTGGCGGTGTGCTCCCCTATTTGGATTGGTTTTCCCAGCATGTAGGCGGCCGTTTTCCTTCTACCACACAAGCCGCCGGAATCTTATTCTCCTTCAGCACGGGTTTGATATTTTCTATTCTCAGCCTGCCGACTGACCTATACTCCACCCTCGTGATCGAAGAACGCTTTGGTTTTAACAAAACTACACTCAAGCTTTATCTGACCGATAAGCTCAAAGGGCTTTTCCTTGGAGTTGTTATTGGCATTCCCTTTCTCTTCGGTGTCCTCTGGTTGATGGAAGGGACAGGGTCTTATTGGTGGCTTTGGGCTTTTTTCTTTATCTTTGCCTTTCAATTCCTGATGGTGATGATTTATCCAACGTTGATCGCGCCGCTGTTTAATAAATTTGAGCCTTTAAGGGATGGAGAGCTGCGCCAACGGATTTTGGCGCTAGCTGATCAGGTAGGCTTCAAGACCGACGGGGTCTACACGATGGATGGCTCAAGACGCTCAGCCCATTCTAATGCCTACTTTACAGGGATAGGAAAAACCAAACGGATTGTTCTTTTTGATACCCTAATAGAGCAGATGACGATTGACCAAGGACTGGCTGTGCTGGCCCACGAGATGGGCCATTACAAGATGAAACACATTCGGAGAATGCTGGTGATTAGGGGGATTTGTCTCTTGGTGGGCTTATATATTCTCAATCTGCTTGTGGGCTATGAACCCATGTTCCGTGCCTTTGGCTTGGAAAAACCGTCCAACTATGGGGCGTTGGTGCTCTTTAGCCTGCTCTCTGGCCCGGTTACGTTTTATCTTAATCCCCTGATGAATTTTCTTTCGCGCAAGCATGAATACGAGGCTGACCGGTTTGCAACGCGGACCTTAAAGGACGGAAGGCCGATGGAAGAGGCGCTCATCGGCTTGACGGTCAAGAACCTTTCCAATCTTACGCCCCATCCCTGGTACTCCGCCTATCACTACTCTCATCCGACCACAGCAGAACGCGTCAGCGCCATCAGGAAAGTTTCGAGTTCCGAGTATCGAGTTTCAAGTTCCTGAATAACGGCTAAATCTCAGGCCTCTCTCAGGGAGAATGAGTCCAAATGTTGCAAATGGACCAAACAGCAAGGTCAAAAATCATTTATTAGTTCCCTCTCCCGCCGGCGGGAGAGGGCGCCTCGCTTGGATGACCCCTCATCCTAACCTTCTCCCGCAAGGGGGAGAAGGAACACAATGGCTTGCAAGACATTTGCAAATGACTGAAAGAGGCTCAGCCGCTCAAGCGTGTTAGGCCCTGTCTCGAAAATCATTTCCTTTTATATAGACTGTCGATATACCCGCTCTGATCAAGCTCCCTGATAAAACTGAAATCAGCAAAGTCTTCAGGCTTGGCGGTCCTGGCCTTGAGATTTGCGTTTCATTTCAGACGTTGCCTTTAATTGATAGCCCTTCCTAGGGTGCGAGGAGTTCTCCCAGCCGCCTTGCATCCTCGAGTTTCTCGAGGTGTAAGATGGTATCTTCCAGCTCCTCAAGATGCGGCCGGTTGAGGACTCGAGAGGCGAGCAGCCGAAATTTCTGCACGACTTCATCCCGTGTCATAGGATTCTTGTCGCTCCCCTTAGCGTGGAGGACCCTCTCCATGTAGCTCTTTCCATCTTTGAGCTCGACCTCGAGACTTACCCCGTGTCGCCCTTCATCTCCCGGGGCTTCAAATTCGGGATCTTCAAGGACCTCTATCTTCTTTGTGGTTTGCAGAACATCTGACCTATGGATAGATTCCTCCGTGACCTGATCCACAAAGAAGTTCCGGTCATGGAGCAGGACCGCGACACAGTAAAGAAGGTTCATCTGGGCCGTGGTCATGCTGTTAGGTTCATAGGGCCAGCCTACGTGGAGTTTGGTGGCACGAGTAGTACGAATGCGGATCTTTTCGACCTTGTCGGCACTTACCTCCGGATGCTCATGTAGAATTTTTTTCAAGGCGTCAATCGAGGTGTGATTACTCCCGCAGCAGGGATAGGGTTTAAACCCGACGTTTAGAGTTTCAAACCGCTCCCCTAGCTCCTGGGTTAGGTGCAAGAGGTTCGGCTTATCGCAGAACGTCGAGCAGAAGCCGCCGTATGGGGCTTCCAAAATATCCTCGATGCCGGTAAACCCCTTGGACGCCAGCAGGGCTCCGTAAACGCCAGCCTGAGCGGCGCGGCCAGGATGCATGCGTTTTACCATAGAGGCATGTTGGGCTGCCATGAGCCCGGCGGCCTGCGTGCCGGCGATTCCCAGAGTATGAAGGGTCCTGTGCGGATCCAGGCGTAACATTTTTGCCGCCGCCGCGCCTGCGGCGAATGTGCCTGATGTGGCCGTGGGGTGGAATCCGCGGCGGAGCTGCGACGCGCCGCCGGTCATCGCCACGCGGCAGCCCACCTCGTAGCCGGCGACAACTGCCGTGAGAAACCCCTTGCCGTCTACGCTACCCGCCTGACGCACCAGCGCATCGGCTGCGGGTACCGCTTCTGCGCCAGGGTGGATCACGCCAACGCGGTGCAGGTCATCCATCTCGAAGCTATGGACCAGCGTGCCGTTCGTAAGAGGAGCGCTTGTGCTGGGGACCTCTGAGCCATCACCCCAGAGGAGCGCCCCCTTTCCGCTTCCCATCTCCTTAGTAAATTCTGTAATGATCTTTCCCCACGACAGCGTGGAGCCAAAAAGAGCGCACCCAAAGGTATCCATGAGACAGAGCTTGACGTGAGAGAACACTTCTCCTGGAATATCCCTATAGGACAGTGTGGAAACATATTCCGCCAGAATCCGAGTCGGAGAATTCTCTGCGGTGACTTCTCTTGTGTGGGCCTTTGCCATGATAGGCTCCTTGGTTTAACGGGCTTTCCTTTCTCTTTTCTCTTGCCCGGCAGCAGAAAAACTTTGAAAGAGAGTCCGGGTGTCCGCGAGGGTTTCGAGCGTCTCGACCTTATCAATAACCTCCGCGCCAGTCGCGCGGGGAAATACTTGGGACCAGCAGTCGAGAAACTTCGCTTTTAGCAGAGACTGAGGGAGGGGGATCTCCGGTCCTCTACCGACAGCCCTTTCCTGAAGGGCTTTGATCTTTTCGCCATTTCTGAGTTCTACGCTTACCTCGGCGCCGAAGTGTTCCGTGGATTTCCACTCCATCCTCGGGTGGGGAGCAACCTTGATTTTTTCCATGATCTTGCGGACCTGAGGCTCGTCAATCGTGTCGTCCCTGAAGTGGCTAAGTTTAACCTGTCTCTCTAACAGGACGCGGGCAAGACAATACTGGAGGCTAAACTTCCCTTCGAGTCCGCTCTTGGGCGCAGGGCGGTTGACATGGACCAGGCGGCGCACGTGAATTGCCGCTTCCACACAGACTACATCCTCAGGTTTCAAGTCCTGCGTCCGCACAAGAGAGAGGAGCGCATCAATGGCGGAATGAGTGCTGCCGCAACACGGGTACTGTTTGATCGCTACACCTGGTTGGACCAAGTCAAAAGGCTCACCCCATCGCTCAGTCATGGCTTCAAGTCGATACTGCCCTTCACCATTATAGACGTTGCAGAAACCCTGCCTTGCCTCAAAAGCTTCCAGGCTAGCGGAAAATCCCTTCGAGGCTAGGAGTGTCGCCAGCAGGCCGTTACGCGCAGCCTGGCCGATGTGGAGCGGCTTTGTCATGGTCCCAAAATTGGCTTTGATGCCTGAGGCCATCGAAGCAGCCATGGCGAGCGCCCTGGAACAATCAGTGACTGACAGACCCAACAGCTTTGCGCTGGCCGCCGCAGCACCGAAGATGCCTAGAGTGGATGTGGGATGCCATCCCCGGTCGTAATGGACAAAATTAACTCCCCTGCCAATCTTGCATTCCGTCTCAAACCCCACGGCATAGGCGAGGAGAAATTCTTTTCCTGCAAAAGCTCGGCGCTCAGCAAGGGCAAGAAGCGGAGGGAGAACAGGAACAGAGGGATGCCCCCCTAAGGTGTTGCTGATGTCATCGTAGTCGAGGGCATGAGAGAGGACACCGTTGGCCCAGGCCGCATTTTGGATGCTGGTCTTAATGTCCAAGCCTAGGACCGTGCACTCAGGGCGGCCTCCCTCCTCGCTTAGGACTTCCCTAACGATCTGGGACAAGGGCTCGCGTGAACCCGCTACCGTTACGCCCAAAGTGTCCAATATCGCTACCTTGGCCCAATGGACAGCCTCGAGAGGTAAATCCCCATAGCGGGTGTGGATGATTTTGTCAGCAATTTTTTCTGCAACGCTCATTGGACAAACTTAAGAAAAATATGCAGGCCAAAAATGAAGAGGGCAAGGCCCGCCAGGCTCACAAGAGCCGTGACCGCCTTTCGCGTCCGATCCGAGACATTGAAATCGAGAAGCCAGGCCCTAAGCCCGTAAAACGTATGATAGACCACTACAGCAAGGAGACTCAAGTCCACCGTCCTTAAGAAGGGAGAGTTGACCATTTCCTCGAAGCGGATGGGCCAGGAAGCAAAAAAATGCATGTAGCCGAAATGGAGGGCAAGAAGAAGAATCAGGAGTACCCCGGCAAGGCGGTTGACCAACCAGGCGACGAATTCCTTATCTGTCTTTCGGCTCAAGACTCTACCTCCGTGATATGACTCATACCAGATGCAAAAAATAAGGAGCGACAGCTACCGTTATGGTGACCGTTAGAAAGATGACAATCCAGAAAAGACGGCGGTGGTCCACATCCATGAGATCCACCAAGGTTATTCTAAGGCCGTTTAGCCCGTGGTAGAGAAAGCCGGCGAAGAGAGTCAGGTCGAAGAGATGAAAAATCGGCCGATTGAGATAAGCAAGGATCCCGTTCAGCGCCTCCGACCCTGCCAGCACAAAGCCCAAGGTCCATAGGTGCAGGACTAAATAGAGCCCCAAGAGCAGGCCCGTAACCCGGTGCAGCACCCAGGCCCATAATCCCACACCGTACTTCTGGGGATCTCCCTTGCTGCGTGTGAAGGCCTCGGCCCAAGACCAGCGGCGGGGTACCAGCCCCATCTCTCTCAGATCGTCGAGGGAGGGCTCGCTCCGAGCGCGTTGGGAAGAGGTCATTTAGCCAACCCTCGGTGAACACGGGTAAAGCGCATCATGCTCCCCATACTGATGCGACGGATGGGGATCTCGTGCGGACAGATATCCTCACAGCGGAAGCAGCTCTTGCAACTGAATATCTTTCGCTCTTCCGCTTCTGAGACACGATTAGTGTGGTCGCGGTTGTCGAGGGCGTACTTGCCCATCTTATTAAAGGACATCGGGCCGGCATATCCCGGCACGCTCTCGTAGGCCGGGCAAACCACCATGCAGAAAACACTCAGCACATTGCTCGGTTGCCTTGATCCATGGAATCACCTCAGGTGATATCGCCCTCGGCTGTCTCGTCCCGGGCTCGACCTCCTCGGTCGAGTCGGCGTCGAAAGGAAGGACCCGGCGTACCTCTTCAAGGAGGAGTTCCCGATCTACTACTAGGTCGCGAATGATGGGAAGGGAACTTATAGGTTCGAGAACAAATTCCCGTTGACTTCCCAACAGTTCCTTGCAGGCCATGATGGGTTGTCCGTTAACTTCTATCACGCAAGTCCCGCACTGCCGCGTGCGGCACTCGTAGCGGAAGGCTAGGGTAGGATCGCAATG
>JAHFAO010000113.1:9474-10838 GCA_023250515.1 Deltaproteobacteria bacterium
ACCTCAATGGCTTCTAGGAGGGCGAAGTTATAACGCTTGGAGAAGCCGATCCCTCCCATCCGTGATGCTTTGTCTTTAAGATTTTCGATCTTGTGGAGTCCTTCTCGGAGAAGGGAAGCGTCACGGACAATTCCCATATGATCCCATAAGAGCTGCTGGAGTTCCCTCTTGATGGACCTCGGGGTCACAGTTCCTTGGCTGCTAGAGAGATCTTTCATTCGCAGAAATTCTCCCTCAACCTCACCCCATTCTGGAGACTTGAGTGTAGTGTCCCGAGAAAAAAGGGCAGCCTGTTCCCCAGCCCTTTTGCCGAACACCTGAACATCGGCAAGGGAGTTTCCTCCGAGGCGGTTCGCCCCGTGGACATTCCCCATCACCTCGCCACATGCAAACAGGCCAGGCAGGTTAGTCTCGCACCTTTCGTTGATCTCGATGCCCCCGCAGATATAAAGAGCAGAGGGCGCTGCCTCAAGGGGTTCCTTGAGATCCGCCTTCTCCTTACCGTAAAAATCGACGATGAGACGGTAGCGGTGGGCCATATGGTGGGGTTGGAAGTAGGCCTTCTTGGGATCCGACTCCGTGGCGTCAATGAGTATTGCGCCATGCGGGGTTCCCCTGCCCGCCTGGATCTCCATGTAGTTGGCGCGGGCGACCACATCTCTGGTGGAATGTTCGAGGTGCTGTGGTGAGTAGCGTTCCATGTATCGCTCGCCGTGGGCATTGCGCAGCCGCACCCTGTCGCCATAGGAATCCCCTTCTCCTAGTGTCATCCCCTCAACAAAGCCGTAAACAAAAGAAAGGGGGATGAACTGAACAAACTCCATATCCACCAGCTTCACCCCGAGATTGAGCGCCAAACCGAATCCGTCGCCGGCGGTGTTACGCGGTGTTGCCCGCCTTTTGAAAAGCCCTGCACACCCACCGCTAGCCATCACCACGGCACCCGCCTGGAAATAAAAGGTCTCTCCCCTCTGAATATCATAGGCAGCCACTCCCACTGGCCTCCTCGCATCGCCCAAGAAAATCTTTAGAGGCATGACTTCCTGGTAGAGAGCAACCCCAAGGCTACGGGCCTTGTCATAGAGGCATCTCTGAACCCGGTCATTGCGGCCGCTGGTCAAGCTGCGGGGCACAGAGGTTCCCCCATTGCTCACCAGCTTGAACTTGGACGGCCCCTCCCTAAGAAAAACTACCCCGTAGTCCTCCAGATCAAATACCCTTTCTTTGATCTCGCTCACTAATATTTGGGTCAGGCGTTGATTGCACAGATAGGCACCGCTCTCCACGGTCTCTCGGAAATGAAGTTCCTCGCTATCCCCTTCGCCGAAGGAGGCCTCAATGAGCCCACCGGACACGACACTAGA
>JAHFAO010000114.1 GCA_023250515.1 Deltaproteobacteria bacterium
GGTTTATCGTCGGATACTGTCTGCCCCAAAAAGGCAGACCCAAACACCTGTCCTGTGCGTCGGAGAGTGTAGAATTGAGAAAGAGAATCCGTTATGCTGATCATCTCCAACTACGGTTGGGCCTGCGAAGGATACCAAGGCATCTGCCGCGGAGTGTCTACCAGCGAGCAAAAGAGTTATTTTACGATAAGATAACAGGAAACTTTGTTGCTGTAGCCCAGGCCCGCTACGGAGGGAAAACTCGGGAGATGATGGTCGCTTTTTCAGAAAAAGAAGACGAAGTCATTTTGGTTACTGTACACCCTTTGAAGCCACGGCAAAAAGCAAACAGGGTCGCGTCAGGGAGGTGGATTCCTCATGAAAGAGAGAAAAAGCAAACCGCTCGTTAAATATGACCCCTCAAGTGATGTGTTATATATTGCGACCCGGAAGGGAATAGAGGAGGAATTTACGGAGGTCGCTCCAGGAGTGAATGTGGAGTTAGATGATAAGGGGAATGTGTTAGGTGTAGAGATATTAAGGGCATCGCATACTCTTAAAGGTTTTCTAAAGTCATTAGGCAAAAAACACGATGTGGCTTAATAAATACAGAAACCAGTGCCAAGAGACAGACTTTTTTCCACGCTGTTTTTTTCCGCTCCTCAATCCAAAATCGAAAATCTAAAATCACTTAATCACCTTATCTGCCCTATATAGAACGGACCACTTAACTCCAACTTCCTTCTTGAGCGAGCGTATCTATCGTTTTCTCGTATATTCCAGAATGTAAAGACCGCCGCCCCAGCGGTCCGTCACGTAGATTAAACCTCTTTCGTCCACGAATATATCACCGAGTTGAACCGCGGGTTTGCCAAAGTCCGCTGGCGGGACGTAGGAGGCAATCTCCTTCGGCTTGTAGGGATCGGAGATGTCGAGGATGCGCAGTCCGGCATTGAACCAGACCGAATAGACCAATGGGCCGTCGATCTCTTCGTGGATATTGTGGGCGCCGAAACGACCGCCCTTGCGACAGAACTCCTCTTTCCCCTCCGGCAGGTAGGAGGCGATGGGAATGGGATTTCTCTTGTTACGGATATCCATGACCCATAGCCGAGCAGGTTCTTCCTGGCAGTCGGGCAGTGAAGACTCGTTGGTGGCTATCAATAAGTCTTTACCTTTAACTGGCACGGTGCTGTGGAAGCGGCCTGGGTAAGGCGGCGTAAAATTGAACTGCCCGAGAAATTTCAACTGGTCGATTTTAGTCGCATCTAAAATAATCAGCCGGCCGGGACGAAAGCTGACATATAAGGTATTGCGATCGAGATGGGGCATCCCGTGAGCCCAGATCGCCTCCCCTTTGATTTGTTCCGCTTCTCGCTCTTCACCTTTTGTCTTCATCCCAGGAATCCACCACTTGGAGACGAGCCTGGGACTGCGCGGCTCTTTTAAGTCCACAATCCATAAAATGGCGTCGGTGAAATCTTCGTCTCCTGTTGGGAGGTAGGCGAACCTATTAGTGCAGTCGAACTTGAAGCGGTGTACTCCGCGCCCCCCGGTGCGGAACTCGGAAATCGGCTTAGGGGTAACAGGATCGGAGACATCGTAGATCCTGAGTCCCGGATTGTCGATGCGTCCGCCACCCTCGCGCGCCGGAAAGCGATGGTTGTTAACGACTAAGATGTTGTCGCAGACCTGTGCTTTGTGACTTAAGGTCCTAGGAGGAGCAGGGATGCGCGAGAGAAATTTTGGATTCTTGGGATCGGAGACATCGAGAATAGTAGTACCGCGATGTTTTTCTTCGTTGGAATGGCCGATGAAGGCGTAACGGCCCTTCACGAATACCTGTGCGGCATCTCCCCAGCCGCCAAGATCACTGCGCCCAATAAGTCTAACGCCTCGCCCTAGGTCTGCCCCTTCAGCGGGTGGAATTCCTATGAGAAGATGCAGGCCTCCTAGGGCAAAGAGCGGCAACGAGAGGAGTTGTACGAAACTCATAGGTCCCTCAATTCAAAAGGCAAAGTGCAAATTGAAGAATGCAAAAGTTAGAGGGGACGGAATCGGGATCACAACCATGGTACTAATTTTTTAAGGCATTTTGACTTTTACGCTTTGCAATTTTCATTTTGCATTGTGTTACATTGTTGAGTTAGCCCCATGCACGGGGGTATAGCGCCTCGATATCGCTTACAACGTCGACCACCGCTGGCTTGCCTGCAGCGAAGGCTTGCTCCAGTGCATTCCTAAGCTCGCTTGGTCGTTCCACTCGTATGGCGAAACAGCCCATGGCCTCTGCAACTTTCGCGAGATTGGTCTCCTTGAAGACCCACATTTCATGGGCTCTGCCGCGCTGCTTTCCCCCATAGGCGGCGTTGAATAAGCGTTGCTCTTGGCTTAGCGCATGGTTGTTGTTCACGAGTATGACTGCGTTGATGCCGAAGCGGGCTGCGGTCTCCAGTTCGGCTAGGTGGTAGTAGAATCCGCCGTCGCCAGTGAAACACAGCACGGGCCGATCGCGCAGAGCGCACTTTACCCCGAGGGATGCGGGGAAGGCCCAACCAAGAGAGCCAGCGCAGCGTATGTATCTTTGATTCGAGTGTTTCAGATCGACCAAGGTCCCCGTCCAAATTCCCGAGTGACCAGTGTCTGCTACCAGTACAGCATCGGACGGCAGAAACTCCGTGATCTCCTTGCATATTCTTTCCGGCCTTATGGGGATCGCATCGGAGCTAATAAGGAGCTTGGTCTCTTCACGCCACTCTCGCACCAGTTGTTGCACCCGCTGGATCCAATCCCTCCCAGGCGTCATTGGATCAACGGTGTCTATCAGACGCCGCAGTGTCACCTTGGCGTCCCCCAAGAGACCCACCTTCGGAGGATAATTTCTCCCTATCTCCATGGGCTCAATATCCAATTGCAGGACTGGCGCGCCTGGGCGGGGAATCTTCCAGTTGTTCGTGACCTGACTCCCTGTATGGCTACCGATGAAAAACACCAGGTCTGCCTCAGCCACAACACGGTTAGCGCACCAGCGGGAGTAAGTTCCCACTACTCCAACTGACAGGGGGTGGCGATCCGGGATAGTCCCTTTCCCGTTAAGAGAGGTAGCGATGGGAATGGAAAGTTTCTCTGCCAAATCGATTACCTCAAGCTCTGCCTGGGAAGCGATAACCCCCCCTCCCGCCACAATCACTGGTCTCTGGGCCTGAGTCAGGGCCCTGGCTGCTTCTTTAACCCTGTCCAGCTCCGGCTCCGGCCTGAAGGCCGGGAACTGTAAGAACTGTTGTTCAACAATCAGCTCGAAATTGCCTTCCTCCTCCAGAACATTCCCGTGACGCCCCCTCATTCGCAAGTGGACTGGTCCAGGCGCCCCTGTGGTGGCGGCTCGAAAGGCCTGACGCAGAAAATCCGGTAACCGCTCCACCTTATCGACTTGTGCATTAAATTTTGTCACGGGATCGAACATAGAAAAGTCTTCGACCTCCTGATAGACATGGCGGTAGCGCGAATCCGGCTCAGGACCACCGGTAATAGCGATCACGGGAGAGCAGGCCATGGACGCGTCCCTTAGGCCGGCTGCCAGATTTGCGGCCCCGACATTTTGCGCGAGGCAGATCCCAGGCCTATGCGAGGCACGCGCATAGCCATCAGCCATGTAGGCCGCCGCTTTTTCGCCGTGAGTCGTCACCCGCCTAATGTTCATATCCTCCATTTCCGCCATTGCCTGGGTTATGATCGTGGGAACAAAGAAAACGTGGCTGACGCCGTACGCCCTCATGGCCTCAGCAAAAAATCGCGAACCCGTCATGGTAGACATACTACATACCTCCGTAATGCTGGCAGAGAAGAAATATCCGACAAGACCAGTTGTGTCAACTGATCTACGGCAGGACCGACACTTTTAGCTTGCGAGATTCTTATTTATGGGACTGGTCTGACAGTCGCATCAGGCATGACTCGGTATCTTTTTCCACGCCAGACCACATAGGGGTTGATATAGGCCTCCACGCAAAGCGGAATTTTGAGAAAATCAAGAATTGGAGTTAGCCAGAGATAGCGCCATAGATTCGGTTCCTTGACAAAAATCAGATTGATCAACGTTAGTGAGGCAAGTCGGACACCGAGGATCAAGCCCCAAAGGACCATCCCTTGAAGGCTCTTCTCCTTATAGATGGATAGGAAGAGATAGAGAGTCGCCCAAGGGATGGGAAAGCCGTAAAGTAGGATGATGAAATATCTTGGGCCCAGATAAAGGCGGATCGTTACCAGCCATCGATGGATCTGCTGCCACCAGGCCGTAAAGGTGCTGCTATGATGGACGATGGTTACCGGTTGTTTCATAAGTTCGATGCGGTATCCCTTGGTGCGCACCGCGCGCCCTAATGCAGCGTCGATGCCGACTCGATGACGTATGGGAATGAGTCCTCCGATCGCGCGCAGGACGTCCTTCCGTATGGCTATGGTGCTCCCAATGGCTGTGAATGGTGGTGCGCTACTGAGGGCGAGGATGGTCTCGTTGACTGACAGGGCCATGAGTCCAGCGACCCAGTCTCTTGCCCCTTTGTAGACCGGGCAGGCATAGACCATCCCGGTCCGAGGGTTAGAGAGGGGACAAACCAGCTCTTCCAAGAAGCCAGGGGTGTTGCGTACATCAGAATCGCTCAAGACGAGGACTTCGTAGCCGCTTTCCTTGATCCCGGCCATCAGATTGATGGTCTTTCCAATCTCTCTTTGGTCCTGTCGTTTGCTGAATATCAGATGGGCCTTTCCAAGATCTTGGGTGTCGGCAATAAGACGTTGGATCAAGGGAACTACGGGATCGTTTCTATCTTCCACGCAGAAGATGACTTCAAAAGGCGCTGGGTAACCCGAATGAATAAAGCTGAGAAAATTCTCTTCGGCCTCCTGGTCCAGTCCTCGCACCGGTTTGATGATAGAGATGGGAGGGAGATCCCCAGGGGGGATTGGGGCCTTGCGCTTGAGCAAATGAACCCAGGTCAAAGCGTGGGAAAGGAACGTTGTGAGGACGAATAAGGACAAAATAATCAGGATAAAAGTATCAGCCCACATGAGGAACACAGACGTCCTTCTCTTCCTCTCCAACCCTTCTTCTAGTATAGAATGAGTCTAATATAAACGAGAAGAAGCTTAACCATGGGGTCTGAAAAGATCAAAGACCGGATCTCTTTATCAGCGCGGATCAAGGAAGAGGCGCAACGGCTTGGATTCGCCTTGGCTGGGATCTCGCCGGTAGAACTCCCTCCCCACGGCAATTCATTTGCCCAGTGGCTAAGAAAAGGTCTGGGGGGAGAGCTAGGCTACCTCAAGCGGACCGAGGAGTTGCGCCGTGATCCCCGAAAACTGGTCCCCTGGGCTGCATCAGTTATCTCGGTCGGCATGAACTACTATACGCCGCTGCCGAGACCACCCACGGGCGATGGGGCGAAAGGCTGGATCTCCCGTTATGCCTGGGGGGACGACTATCATGATCTTGTCAAGGAAAGACTGGAGTCGCTTCTCATTAAAGTAAGGGAAATCTACCCTGAACCTGTAGAGGGAAGAGCCTTTGTCGATTCGGGACCAGTGCTGGAAAGAGACTTTGCCGGGGTCGCCGGTATCGGCTGGATCGGCAAAAATACTCATCTCATCTCTCCTCGACACGGTTCTTGGTTCTTCCTGGGAGAACTGTTCTTAAACATCGAGTTGGCCTACGATCACCCGATCAGGGATCGGTGTGGCAAGTGTGATCTCTGTTTGAAGGCGTGTCCTACCGGCGCTTTCGTTGGTCCCTATATACTTGATGCCCGTCGCTGCATCTCCTATCTCACGATTGAGCTTAAAGGGGTTATTCCGCATTATCTGCGCTCTCTGATGGGCAACCATATCTTTGGCTGCGATATCTGCCAAGAGGTTTGTCCGTACAACGCCAAAGCGAGCCAAACCAGCGAAGAGTCTTTCTCTCCCAGGGAAGGCCTCTATACTCCGGAACTGATTCCTCTGCTTTCTATCAGTGAGGAGGAATTTCGCCGCCGTTTCCATGGTAGTCCTATACTTAGGGCCAAGCGCCGCGGCTTTCTGCGGAATGTCGCAGTGGCCTTGGGAAACCTTAAGAGCCCTGAAGCAGTCCCTGCCTTAATCCAGGCGCTTCAGGATGAGGAGGCCCTTGTACGTAGACATATAGCCTGGGCCTTAGGACAAATAGGATCTCCGGAGTCGATAGAGGCCCTGAGACATCGTCTAGAAGTTGAGTCAGATACGGAGGTTAAGGAGGAAATCGAAGAGGCGATAAAAGAGGCCTCTGAAAAAGTTGCATCTGCCCCCGGCCTGCCTAGGTAGGCGGTCATAATAGTCGTGCCATAAGCACCTTTATCTGCCCAAAAAAGCCTTCTTCACTTCCTCATCTTCTAGAAGCCTCTTTCCACTATCTTCCAAAACGATCTCGCGAACCTTGAAGACATAGGCCCTATGGGAAATCTCCAGCGCCATTTGAGCGTTCTGCTCAACCAGCAAGATGCTAGTCCCAGTTTTGTGGATCTCGGTCAGTTTTCCAAAAATCAAGTCCACGTAGTTAGGAGATAGGCCCAAAGATGGCTCATCGGTCAGAAGGAGTTTCGGCCTGAGTATCAGCCCGAGCCAGGGAGATATTCCGTATTGTAAGGCAAGTACGCTTGAGGTGTAAGCCCCCACGCAGGAGAAGGCCGCATGGCCAAATGCTGGAAGGCCCGTATAGCCGAGGATGAGATTTAGGCTTAGAGTGCGGATGATATAGATGCCGGTAATGACCAGGATGTGGAGGAGGGTTTTGCTGAGTCATCTCCCTGTCCACTGCTTTAGGGATAGAGATCTCCCCCGTCCAACTCAGTAACATCTGAGCATCCGCTTCGCCCAGATGCAGCAAAGGGGTTCCAGAAGGATCGGGCTCCGTGCTCTCACCACGAAGGATAACTTTAAGATTCCACTGTCCCTTCCATTCCAGCGGAATGAGGGGCAACTGATGGAAAATCTGGTTGCTGGCGAAATCCTTCTCCAATCGTTGGTACACGATCACATTAGGGGCCAAAAGCAGGAAGTTTGTGGATAGATCGGAATCTTGGATCATCCGCTTGTGGAAGTAGCACCAGACCATCAGCATGGCCATCACGATCGTTTTTCCGGAGCCGGTGGCCATCTTGAAGGCATGGCGGCGCAGGTTCTCTGCGGGGAGATCCTGGATGGTCTCGCCTTCGACTTCCGGAATATAACGGCGGATTTGACGCCTCCCGTCCACAGCGGTCTGGTGAGCGATACCGCTTCCGGGGAGCATCTGCTGGGTCCCCTCCGGGTAAAAGATCTCGCCAAAGGAATCCACCAGGACTTTGGAGTCGCGGATCTTTCTGACCTCGACCAGGCAAATTAGAGTTTCGACAGCTTCCCTCTGGCCGAAGTGGTAGCGGAAGCTCTGGCCATCCACGAGGTGGTCCTCTTCGAACCAGTAAGTGAACAGACGTTCCGTAACGGATGAAGATCCTTGATAGCCGCCGGACCTCCAGTCATCTACAGCCTGCCGAAGTTTGTTGACCAGGAGGAGCTTGCTCGGGCGACGGCCGGGCTCGATCTCAAATTCGTCCTTGGAACCTTCCTTCTTACGGAGATAAGCAGTGGGTTTTTCCCAAGCTCGACGATCCGGAATCTCAGGGAGGTCTTTATCGTAGGATATAACGGCTTGGGCCATCGCAGACCTTCGCGTCTAAAGCCAGTGATCTGGCTCATACGTAATTCGTTCTAACGTCGCCAAAGTAATCTCTTCTCCTAATGTCTGTTCATCAGAAAGATCGGTTATGAAGCGGATCTCACCAGGCAGGTCAGGTAGCGCCTCTGGTTCACCTGCTGGAAGAAGAATGGAAAGGTAGCCAAACCCTCCCTCGCCCCAGTGCACAACTTGGTTCGGTCTAAACCAGACGCGGCAGCCCTTTTCGAGGCAGGCCTTGGCTGCGCGTCGAAGAAACCCCAGGTAGGTCACAACCAGAGCCTTTTCGTGCTGATCCAGTGCGAGACAGACTTGCTTCCACTCTTTTTCTATGCTCTGGATCATTTGGATAGTCTCATGAGCTGTCATTTGCTCATCTCACCAAATTGTTTTTATCCCTGCCTTGGAGATTTCCTGATCGCGCGTAATTAGAGGAAGGTTTAACTGAAGCGCAGTGGCTGCAATGATCCGATCCGGCATGTCGGGGACGATTACTCGAGGAACCTGTGGGATGGCCAGTGCCACCGCCATATCAAGAGGAGCAATAACAAAGCCGGGGTCAGGCTCCGCGAGCGCATCGACCAAGCGGTCGAGTGCAACCGTAGGCAGCCTCCCCTTTTCGACTAGGTACAACACCTCCACCAGCGAGATGGAAGACACATAAACCGGGTCTCCCAGCCGGGCCGCCTCGTCAAGAGCCGCACGAGCGTTTTGGGACAGGGACCGGTCATTCAGGAGGTACCAGATCGCCCCATGGGTATCCACCACTACCGCTGCCATCAAATATGCTCCCTCGGGAAGCTCCCCCACATTTCCCTCCGGGCCTCAGCGATGTCGTCAGCCGTGATCGCCAACCCCAGGTCGGCCCAGAGCCCCTTCAAGTTCCGACGGGGACTTTTCTTGGTAGTTTTCTTTTCCAAAGACTCTACAAAATCCAGCACCTCCTGGCGTTGCTCCGCTGGCAATTTCTCCAATTTTTCCAAAAGTGACTTTTCTATACTCATCGTTTCCTCCGTTATTTCAGTTCCGTCTCAAACACCTGCGAGGTGTCGTTGCCGAAGATGTCCACGACCTTCACCATGATAGTGTATTTTCCCGGCTTGTCATAGACGTGGGGGTCGGAGGAAAGCGGGAGCTTCCGCTCTTTGCGGGTCCGGTAGGCGACCCAGCCGTTCATAAAGGTGTCGTTTTGAAAATCCCAATCCACTGCCCAGTAATCAATGTAATCAGACCACTTCTTGATCTTGCTCCGAACCTCGTCCGGTATCAGGTCCGCATAGGGAAAAGCGAAGTCTTTTAGAGCAACCGCAACCTTCCGCCCCTTCTCCTGTTTAATTTCCACTTCCAAATGGGCGACCTCAAAGAAGCGGATGTCTCCCTTATCCACGGCCTGTTGCTCCATGACCTCCCTGGGGATATTAAGCAACAGCAGCTTCACGCCCCGCCTCTTTGCTTCTTCGACCATCAAATTAGCCAGTCCCATTTCCCACTCCCAACCAAGAACGTGCAGTTCCGACTGCTTCACCGCCAGACATTCTTCGATGCACGCATTGATCTCATCAATCGTGACCGGTGCATCCACCGCTCCAATATGGACAACCGCCTTCCCCTTCTTCCCGTGCAAGTGCTGCATCCCAGCCAGCGGCTCCGCACCGTATAGCTTCAAGATGAAGGCAATATACTGAAAGATAGCAACCTGCTCCCCATCCCTCCGGCTCTGCCTTCACATTAAAAATTCCGCCGGGCCTAAACAACAAGAAGACAATGAGGACAGCAAAGGCGATGGTATCCTTCCACCCAGCCTGAATTTTCCAGATGCCCAGATTCTCCACGATCCCCAGGAAAAAACCGCCGAGCATAGCTCCGGGGATGCTGCCGATGCCGCCAATAATGGAGGCAATCATCCCTTTCAGGATCGCCGAGAATCCCATCGTCGGCTCGATGTTTGTTTCAAGCGAGATCAGAATTCCGGCAATCCCCGCCGCCGCGGAGCCAATGGCAAAGCCCGTCGGGATAGTCTTTTCAGGATAGTCAAAAACTCAAGCCTGGCACCAAGCCCTCCCAAGCCCTCCTGAATCGCGCCTAAGGCCTCGAAAGGTCGTTCCCAAGCTTCGAGTCCCGAAATGAACTGTCGAACGACAGGATCGTCCTTGCTGAGCACGAGAGCCTCTGTGGATATATTAAAAGCATTCGATAGCTGACCAAAGCAACTCACTCTTGTACAGATGTAATGTCTGATCGGGATATTTTAAAAACCTCGTTTAATACCCTATCCGTCAATGTGTCCTCTGGTGGAGGAGGATTGATGGAATGATTCTCTACCATTTGGAAGGCGACTGTTACCGCCGCAGAAAAGTAGAGGCTTTCTTTTGCGTGAGCCATTCCACTTGGAATAGAATTGGGGGGAATAAAGTTCAGATTACGGGGCCAATCCTCGCGCCCCGTGAATGCCACCAATATCTCAGGTGGCATGGGTGATTCTAATACAATCTCCTGGCCACTCTCTAGGGCGTACATGTGGAATGGCGACAGGTGTTTAAGCAAAAGGTTTGTGAAAAATGGGTTTGCAAAAGGAAGAGCGATTACATCAGGAAATTCTCGGCGAATGTCCGTCCCTGTCTTGTAATAAAAGACGACAAACCTGCGATTGTCGCTCGGGTATTTCGTCCCTTCCCAGTGTTCCCTCCTAAGAGTCGAAATAACCGGGATATCGTATTTTTCTATCCAAGGAGTCCAGGCGCTTAAGAATTTAGCTGTTTCCCATAGGTCCCAAGGAAGTGTCCACTTCAACTCAGAACAGATTGTCCCTATAACAGTCTTGTAGTCAAACACGTGCCCAGGACCGATGTGTCCAGGGCCCGCAAGCAGTCCCAGTTTCTTTGCAGCATGAACTGCCCGCGCGAAGCGCCAGCCAGGGTGTATGTCTTCCCAGCAGATAGGTCCCCTCCCTCGGGATAGCTGGTGAATGTCTATTGGACCACAGAAAGCCAAATCCGAAAGAGCTGCAACCCAAGTACCGACCTGGCACTTACCGCTAGCTACTGCGCTCACGTAGTCCCATGCG
>JAHFAO010000115.1:0-5526 GCA_023250515.1 Deltaproteobacteria bacterium
ACACCTCCCGTTGATCATCGATTGACTCTCCGCATGAAATGAGGATCCGCCAAATCTCTGGACCCTCTTCCGCGACCCAGTAACTGAAGCCCTTCTCGAGGGCGGGACGCAACTGATCCAAGAGAGTTTGCGGATCTCGGTCAACCTCTATGAGAAGGGTGTCTCCCTCATCCATATCCTCAAGGGCGGAAAGTGCGTGCATTAGCCGATGAGAAAGAGGCTCACGGAGATCCAGCAACAGAGGTCTCAGTGGCATATCCTAAAGTCATCCCCCGTTATTCACTGCGGTAATCCAATCCCCTTCCCGAAAGATGGTCTGAAGAGTCTGGTAATCCTCAGGCCCTGGCAGGACCCGTTGACGGTGGCGGAGGTGTTCCTCGACGCTTAACCAGCCGCCATCGACGCCGAAAGTCTTATCTGCATATTCCCCGATCTGGCGATTAAACCTGATATCTGGGGGATAAAGCTTGGTGTGGTTTTCCGGAATGAGCTGATTGAGCCCATCGATGATCTCTCGGATCTCTTGATGATAAAGAGACCTGGCTTCCTCGTTAAGCCTCTCCAGATGTTGAGGTGGGGCTGAACCTTTATCTTCGTTGAATCTTCCCTTGAGCCCCCAGCGATAGAACCTAAGAGCGGAGGTGGAGCGGTCCTTGCCGAAGAGATCGTAGGCAGTGGAGATCCACTTATTGAGATACTTCTGGATGATTTCAGTGGTGATCTTTCCTGCCTTGACTATCCGTGTAAGCCCGCTCTGGCCGGTAAAGAGATGGAAAGACTCCTCCTTGAGCATGGGTCCCATGCTTCTGGCCAGAGGGGCGAAACCAGAGTGGTGAAGCATCGTGAGCTGGTACTTCCCGTCTCGGTCGATGAAGGCGGTGTAAGTAAAGAAGTCGAGCCAGTGGTCCACCATCTGGTTAAAGGCCCCAAGAAGACGATTCCCCTTGTAGGCTCTTCGCTCTAAGAGTTTTCTGGCCTCTACCTTTCCCGAGCCGCCGAAATGGGTGACGAGCAGATGGCTCATCTGCCAGCCGTGGCGCATCTCCTCGCGCATAACGCGCAGGAGGCACTTGAGATCGTAGGGGGTAGGGGCCGTGTGGAGCAAGTTACGCTGTTGCTCCGAGGAGGCGAACTCCGTGTCACCCTGGTATACGATCAAGTGGAGTAGAGCGTCGCGCATCTCCTGCGTCGGGACCTGCAAAATTGCCTCCCATTTTCTCTGACCGGTGAAGTCTCCGAACTCCACCTCCGAACTCGGGGGGTCTTCATAGAACGCTTCGAAGGGGTAATCCTTTACCAGATTGCTGTCAAAGCCGATATCTTTTTGCCACTTGTGAAAGAGGTCGATCCAATCATCGAAAGTTGCAAATTGTTCCACTAATGCACTCCTTTCATAGCCATTATCACGGAGATACTCTCGGTTTCATAGCGAAAGGCTCCAGAGTTGAGAGGATATGGGGCAGATTGACTCTTGCAGGGTCGAAGAGAATAGAGGCCCTGCGAACGCAGGGGTCAAACAAGACCTGAATTACTCCGTCAAGAGAGCGTAGAGCTTTATCTGCTTCGGTAGCGCGAGGACAGCAAGGAAATACTTCAAAGCCAATTTCAGCCTTTGTTGCCTGCCTATCCGAAATGGAGGATGACATCTAGTGGCGTGAGTGAGCAATATCAGTGCCACTTCGATAAGTGCTTGCTAAACAAAGATGCCGTTAGGGTGTTCTTTCCAATTTTTTGGAAATAACAGGAGGGAAATTCTTAGTTTTAAGAAAGGTGATAGGGCAATGGCTATGAGCTCCTATTAGGCTAAACAGATCGAATAGGCATAATCGAGGTGGTAACACATCACTGGAACACTCTACGGACCTCGTGAACCGCCCTGGCCAGAGCAACCACCTCCTCTTTCGTGTTATAGAAAACCAGTGAGGCTCTCGCCATAGCCGGAACTCCAAAACGCTCCATAAGTGGCTGTGCGCAATGGTGGCCCGTGCGGATTGCGATCCCCTCCTGGTCGAGTACCGTTCCAATTTCATGGGCGTGGACTCCGTCAAGCACGAAGGAGATAATGGTAGCCTTCTCTTGTGCCGTGCCGATAATTCTCAAATCCTTAACCGCAGAGAGTGCCGCCGTGGCGTAAGCCAGCAGCTCTTGCTCGTAGGCAAAGATCCTGTCCAGCCCGATTCCATTCACATAGTCGACGGCCGCACCCAGACCTATAGCACCTGCAATGTGAGGTGTGCCTGCCTCAAACTTGTAGGGAAGAGTATTGTAGAGGGTCTTCTCAAAGGTTACCGAGCGGATCATATCTCCGCCTCCCTGGTACGGGGGCATAGCTTCAAGCAGTTCGGCCTTGCCATAGAGGACCCCGATACCCGTTGGGCCATAGAGCTTGTGGCCGGAGAAGGCATAGAAGTCACAATCGAGTTCTTGCACATCCACCCGAAGATGAGGGGCAGCCTGGGCACCATCAACGAGCACCGGGATATTCCACCGATGGGCTATTTCGACGACCTGTTTGACCGGGTTGATGGTGCCCAGCACATTCGACACATGAACCACTGAGACCAATTTTGTTTTCTCGTTTAGGTGCCTCTCATATTCTTCAATCAGCAGCTCTCCATCATCGTTGATGGGAACAACTCGGAGCCGGGAGCCCACCTGTTCACACAAGATCTGCCAAGGGACGATGTTGGAGTGATGCTCCATCGCAGAGATGATAATTTCATCGCCCTCGCGGATAAATCTCCTCCCGTAGCTCTGCGCAACCAGGTTGATGGCCTCTGTGGTTCCGCGTACAAAAATGATTTCTCGCTCCCGAGAGGCATTCAGGAAGCGTTTGATCTTAGAACGAGCCCCCTCATAGGCGCTTGTGGCCTGTTCGCTCAGACAATGGATCCCGCGATGGATACTAGCGTTTTCTGCCGAATAATACGTGTAAAGGGCATCGATAACGACCTGGGGCTTCTGGCTTGTGGTCGCGTTATCGAAGTAGACAAGCGGCTTGCCATGCACCCGTTGCTTCAATACGGGAAAGTCCTCCCTGATCCTCTCCACATCCAGACCGGCCTGTGGTCTGTCCCAGACTCCGGCTGCATCTGTTTCGTCAACAGCTTTCATGATCTTTCCTTGGCCTTTGGGTATTCTTGCAGTCTTAATACCAAGTGGATCGTCAAGTTCAGCCCGAATCAGCCCCCATCTTTGTACGAAAACTTCTCAATCTTCAGAACGCGATACAGTAAGAGCTTTCAGGAATCAGCTATATAAGAATGGATTGCTGTTCCGTGGTGACTTAGAGGTCATTTACCGGGTTTCTTTTCACGGTAAGAGCGGCGCCCTGGAGCCTAATCAATCGGTCCCGCAGGCCCTCGTGATCCGAGATGTCAGCGATGGAAACACTGGCAAGGTAATTTGCCACAAGGCCCTGTGCCCATTCCCAAATCGAGACCTGGCCACACGCTGACCAAAGCTGGCAATAGGTGTCTCCCTTATCAAAACACTCCATGAGGTTGAGGGGGCTTTCAACAGCTTCGTAAACTTCTTTTATGCTGATTGTCTTTGCCGGTCTGGCAAGTCTAAAACCTCCCTTGGACCCGATGCGGGACTCAACAAGCCCCCGGACCACGAGATCCCTCATAATCTTAGAGAGAAAATATGGGGGAATGTCTTGCTTCCTTTCGATCTCCACTTTGCTGACTATCTTGCCCTGGGGCTGGCCAGCGAGGTACGCTAGAGCACGTACCGCATAATCAACGCGACGTCCCACGTTCATCAGGGAGCTTCTCTCCGTTTCCCCTTTCGGCCTATTCATAGAGCTAACCTCGCTTAAAACGCTTATACCCTCAACTCTCTTTCCTAACGCTCTATTATGCTGTTGCAATCCATGAGCAGTATGTGCAGTGTTCCATCTCCCACCGGGCAAATTGTTCTAACAGCATCCCCTGTTCCTTGTTGGAAAAAAGATTTCTGGCCCTTGAGAAAAAAATGCTTTCTTCGATCTCCAGATGGTGGCGGAGAAACCAGAGATAGCCTGATGCCTTCCATATCAGGGCAGAAAGTAATCTATGTTCGTCACCTTCATACCTGATCAAGGTAACAATAAAGTCCTGAAGGTAATCTTCAGCTGCACGATGGTCAATATGCATGACCTCGAGGATGTCGGTGGGGATGCCTCGGTTGTGAAGCATGGGGAAGAAAATTTCCTCTTCTTTTCTCTGGTGGCACCCCACGGAGAAGTGAAGGAGGAAATTGGCGGAGTTGAGCATCGGGTCTATAGCCTCTTCCTTTCCCTGTTTAAGGTGAAGAGACGCCACCTCGATTACATTGAGGGCCCGTTTCATCAATCGGTGCTCTTTATAAAGGAGGTCAAGGATTCCCATCACAGTTCCTGTTGTCAGTGGAGCGTTGGTTTTAATTTGAGTTGGATAAGATCGGTGCTCTCGCTCTCCGTATCCGGAGGGTGAAATAGGTGCCTCTGCGCTAAAATCCGTTCCGTTGCATAGAAGGGAATTCCCGTTGCGGCGACAAAGGCGATTCCATCCTGAGCGGAGCAGGAGAAGATCTGTGTGGTCAAGTCAACTTTAGCAAAGAGAAAGCCCTCTTCATTCCAATCCAGCACAACCTGTCGGGGAATGTAGGATGACGAAGCCAATAGCTGCATGAGAAGGTCGGTTAGAAACTTCTCCCTGCCTGGCTCCTCATATTTATGGGAGAGTTCCCGTGCCTTGGAGGCATCAAGGGCGATCGCTAAGGTCTGATCCTTCTCGTCGGTCTTTAGATAAGCGACCGCCCGATGGCAGCGGGGACAAGCCTTGAATCCAACTAATTCAAGCCTCTTCATGATGACCCCCGACTTCTTTTCCGGGACTGGGTGCTCCTCTTCATTAGCAATTCCTTTTTCCGTTCTACCGCACTGGCCATCTCCTCCAGAGTGGTTTTCTTCAAGTACTGAAGCAGATGGATGCGCACAGACTTCCATGTGTCATGAAGCGGGCAAGGAGCAAAATCATTGCACTCCGCCAAACCCACTGCACAGCGGTCTAAGTCCTCAACGCCGTCTACGACTCGAAAGATTTCATAGAGGTTGATCTCCTTGGGGTTCCGATTCAGGCTGAATCCTCCGCCGGGTCCCTTGAAGGAATGAACGAGATTGCTCCGTGCAAGCTGCTGGAGTACCTTGGCCAAGAGAGGGGCTGGAATAGCCTCCGAGGCTGCGATCTCCTGTACCTGTACTCGCTTTTGGAGCCCAACTCGGGCCAGATAGGCCATGGTGCGGATAGCGTATTCGCAAGGGCGAGAGTAGAGCATTTTGGAATAAAAGAGCTTTTTATCCTAAATATCGCCCTTACGGATCGATGTCAAGCCGGTTCAGTAGCCAGTGAAGTTGGGTTTTCTCTTTTCCAAAAAGGCCCGGGTCCCTTCTTGCAGGTCATGCGTTGCGGCTAGGGTCCCGAGGCAGCGCGCCTCCAGCTCCAGGGCCGAGGTGAGATCCATTTCCAAGCCTCTGTTGATAAGTTGCTTTGAGGCCTCCAA
>JAHFAO010000115.1:5626-10737 GCA_023250515.1 Deltaproteobacteria bacterium
CCGCGTCCGAATAAGAGGTGGATCTAGCTCATTCGTCCCCCGAGTAAATGATAGAGTTCAAATCGGGACCGCGCCAATACTCTTGCGTCTCCAAGGCTCGGCGGCAGAGCTTCCCGCACTTTAACTTCGCAATGTCCGGGACGGCGGTGCACGACACTACATCCAGATAATGTCCTTTGATTTGGGGACTGGCCTGGAGTTTAACCGTTTGCTCAGTTTTATCTTTATCCACGGGGCATCTCAGCCGATAATTGAAACGAACCGATAAAAATCTAGCTATCACCTTGACCTCCTTCTGCGTCGTCAGAGCTTGAAGAGCCTAATAGCATTTTCCCGCAGGAGCTTCCGTTTGACCTCTTCCTTCAGTCCAAGTCCCTCAACCTGCTCCAGGCTCTCTTTCCAGGGAAGTCCATTGGTTCCCCAGAGAGAACGATCCTGCCCCATCCGGCTGTCGATGAAATGGATGATTTCGGGTTTGAGGTACTTGGGCATCCAGGCGTCTACACCGAAGTAGATGTTATCCCACTTGTAGCAGACTGAGATCAGCTCCTCGACCCAGGGCCATCCGGTGTGGGCGCCGACCATTTTGAGATCAGGAAAGTCGCTGGCAACGCGATCGAGATAAATAGGCCGGGCATGCTCGCTTGGCATCGCTTCAAGAACATGGCCCACCTGCATGGATACAGGGATATCCAGCTCCACGCACTTGGCGTAGAGCGGATACATCTTGGGATCGTGGAGGGGAATGTCGAAGCCGTAAATGTGAATGTAGACGCCCTTGAATCCGTAGTCCTTCACGGCACGCTCAACCTCCTGCAAGGACTCCTTGATTCGGAAAGGGTTATATCCTGCAAGCCCAACAAACCGACCAGGGTAGCCGGTAGTATACTGAGCCACTTCCTCTAGGCTTGTGTCCATGTACATCCACTTGTTCCGATACGACCACATCTTGCACTGGGTAATGAATACCTTCTCGACCCCTGCCTCATCCATCTTAGCGATCATCGCTTCGATGCTCTCGTACTGCGGCAGGCCGCCTATCGCCCGCTCCATTCGACAGACCAGCTCCCCCTTTTTGGCCTCATTCCATTTTCGGATGAACTCAGGTGTGGCCACGTAGTACATGATATCGATCGCCTTAATATCGTTTCTCATCCCTTCCTCCTCTCCCTACCCGTGCTCGTGGCTCGTGCTGGTCACAAACACGAAACACGAATCACGAGCACGAACACGGCTTTTTCTTCTATGCCATGGTTAGGCCGCCGCTCACGCTCAGCGTCTGTCCGGTGATGAAGTCGGCGCCAGGAGAGGCCAGAAAGAGCACGGCCTCGGCTATTTCTTCAGGCTTGGCCACGCGTCTAAACGGGGTGGCCTTAATGACGGCGTCGATGATCTTTTCGGTTTCCGGTGATTGGCAGCGAACCGCCTGGAGAAGGGGTGTATCGGTCAAACCAGGGCTGACCACGTTGACATTGATCTTATGCCTAGCCGCCTCTCTAGCTAGAGACTTTGAGAAAGCGATCACCGCGCCCTTGGCCCCGGCATAGACCGCCTCCCACATGGAACCAACGCGTCCGGCGTCGGAACTTATGTTGACGATCTTTCCCGACCCGCGTGAGATCATGTGGGGGAGAACGGCCTTCACAGTGTAAAGCACTGACTTAAAGTTGATGGCCAATATTTTCTCCCAGGTCTCCTCGTTGCTCTCGACAAAGGGATCGAGCTTGTCCCAACCGGCGCAATTGACCAGGATGTCGATCTGGCCGAAGTGACCTAGGACGACTTCTACCATCCCCTCCACATCGAACCGATTCGTCAGATCCACCTTACAGGCGAGGGCTTTGGTGCCCAAACTTTCGATCTCATCGCGGACAGCCTCGGCGTTTTCCTTTAAGATATCCGCCACGGCTATCTGGACGCCCTCTCGGGCAAGGGCGAGGGCGACGGAGCGGCCGATGCCTCGACCACCGCCGGCAACCAGTGCTGTTTTGCCTTGAAGCTTCATCAGGCCACCCTCACTTCTGTTGGTGTTTCTCTTCCGTTCTGCCGGATCTTCTCCAGGCGGCGTAACGCAAGCAGCGCGGCGCCTAGGGCGCCAACCATCTCGGGCTCGTCATTGACGTTGACCTTTTTCTTCAACGTCTCCTCCAAGGCTTTGACCATGCCTTTCTGCCGGGCTACCCCTCCGACGAACGTGATTTCGTCCTCCAGACCGGCCCTTTTCATCAGGGCCAGGGCCCGGGACGCGAGTGATTGGTGGACCCCGTATAGGATGTTCTCCACCGTCTGCCCGTTGGTGACATGGTTGATAATTTCGGATTCGGCCAAAACGGCGCAGACGCTGCTAATGGTCTGAGGTTTGTTGGCTTGCAGGGAAAGCTCCCCGACCTCTTCGATCTTCACCTCCAGATATTTTGCCGCCCTCTCGATGAAGCCCCCGGCTCCGGCTGCGCATTTGTCGTTGGTGCGAAACTCCCGCACCTTTCCTCCGTCCTGGATTCGAATCGCCCGCGTGCTCTGGGCTCCGATATCCAGGACACAGTGAGTCTGGGGGAATAGGAAGGCGGCACCTCTGGCCACGCAGGTGATCTCTGTAATCTGCACGTCGCGGAAGGGGACATTGTAGCGGCCAAACCCGGTCGTTGCGATGTAACTCAAGTCTCTCTCTTCAAACCCTGCCTGTTGCAATGCCAAACCCAGCGCCTCTTTAGCTACCCCAGGGAAATCAGGCCGTGTCCTTACCGCGCTCATGCCGCGCACCTTCCTCTCGTCATCCAAAATAATGACCTTGGTCGATTTAGCGCCCATATCGATGCCTGCAACAAAAACCATGATGTCTCCTACAACAGGGAGCAGATCAAGTTCCTACCTCCGTCCCCACTTGATCCCTGAGCCCTGCTTCCTTGATGGCCCGCTCCAGTGCGAAGAGGCTTGCCCCCAAGGCGCCGACGAAATGGGATTCGGGGCTCACATTGAGCTTCATCCCTAGTTTATCCTCCAGGGCACGGACCATGCCGATGTTCCTTGAGACTCCTCCGGTAAAGGTGACTTCGGGCTCGATCCCGACGCGCCGCACCAGCGAGATAGTCCGGGCAGCGATGGCGCTGTGCACTCCGCCCAGAATGTCTTCTATCTTTTTACCCTGAGCCAGGTAGGACATGATGTCCGATTCCACAAAGACTGTGCACACGGTGGTAAGGCGCACCGGATTCTTGGCCAGAAGCGAGAGGTTCCCGATTTCAGCGAGCGGTAGGCCCAGGGCTTCAGCCGCGTTAGCGAGAAATCTCCCTGTCCCTGCAGCGCATTTGTCGTTCATGACAAAGTCCTTAACGTCTCCCCCCTCCCCGACCTTGATCCCTTTGGCATCCTGCCCTCCCATATCGATTACCGTCCGCGTGCCGGGAAAGAGGTAACTTGCCCCGCGCGCATGGCAACTGATCTCCGTGATCTGGGCGTCGCCAAAGGTAACCTTGTATCTTCCGTATCCCGTGCCGACAACATAGGTCATATCCTCCCGCCTCAAACCGGCTGTAAGCAGGGCTTCAGCAAACGATCTGTCAGCCGCGCGGATGACGTTAGCGCCGGTGTCGATGAGAGATCTTCCCACGATTTCCAGCTTTTCGTTGATGATAATAGCTTTGGTCTGAGTGGAGCCGACATCGATGCCCGCAGCGTAAATCATGCCCTTCCTCCTGTGGCTGAGGGGCCGTGTAGAATTTTCTTATGTTCCAGGGATTCAAAAAAGGCATCGATCCGGTTTTTCATCTGCGCCTCAGAGAAGTATCGGGGATCCTCGATATCTGATTCGACAAGAAGAGTAGGAACCCCCAGCTCCTTGGTGAAGTATTCCCGCATATCTCCCTGTCCTGCAGAGAAGAGGCGGCAGCTCTTCACAGAATGGATCACCAGGGCGTCCGCGGACCACTCCTCAACATAACGGCGGATCTGCTCGTAGCGCTGGAGGAAGTTGCGGTTGGTGAGGTTCCATTCCAGCATATGCTCGGCGATCGATTCGAGAGGCCGGTTGGCATCATGTCTGAAGCCGAACTCCCAAAGCCCACCGACTGTAGAATAGGTCGAGGCCACGGCCACGGCACCCCATTTGGCAAAGAGGTCGCGGAAGACGCGCAGATACGGCCATGGGGGTGGGCCTTCGATGACGAAGCGGAAGCGCTCCTCAGGAAGAGGCCCAGCCCCCATCTGGACCTTCTCTTCCATCTCTTTAAGAGCGGTCTCAAAGAACCTAAGTCCCTCCTCGGTGCCGCGCAGGCAGTAAAGCGGAGCCATCATGGTGACCGAGTCGAAGTAGGCGTCAAAAGGAGACGGGACGCGTTTGGTAAGGGCCTTGATTTGAGACCAGAGCTCGCCAGTTTCACCCGAAAGGGCAACGATTCTTTTCAGTTTGGCGTAGTCTAGCTTCTTCCCTGTGATCCTCTCGCAGATCTCGATGACCTCCTCGAGCTGTCGAACCACATAAGCGATATCCTCCGGGCTGGGTCTTCCCGAAGGAGCGCGGAGAAATGGGATGTCGAGGTTATAGAGTGTCCCTTGGGAGTACTCCGCTAGATGCTCGAACCATTGAAGGTAAACATTGCAACCTACGTAGTTGCACAGAATCAGAGAGGGAAGGGGGATAGTAGCGAATGGGGTCTTGCGGCCGCCGAAGAAGAGACCGATGTCCGCTTTTACGTAAGCACAGTTATCCATCGAGTAACCGATCTCTTCGGCGCTCTGAATGAAGGGGAGGGAGACCTTCTTAACCGCTAGTTGAAGGGCGTTGATCTCTGGGTAGACCGGGATCAGATCAAAGGCGAGCATTAGTTCTACGGGGTTGCCGCTAATCAGCATATAAACGGCCTTGCCCTCTCCCTTTTCGGCCGCGCGGGTAAGCCTCTCAAAGTAGCCGCCCATCAACTCCTTTTGGAGCAGATGGATCTGGCCCTGGTAGGTGGTCTTTAAAGCCTCGGCTGTCTTTGCCATTGAGCCCTCCTAGTCGAACAGCATGGATTCCACGAAGGTCTCCACTTCCGTGCGCGCCTTGTCGAAGATCCACATCTTTTCCTCAAATTCGAGGTACAAATGGGGGATCCCCTCCTTCTCTAAGGCCCGCC
>JAHFAO010000116.1 GCA_023250515.1 Deltaproteobacteria bacterium
CGCATTGGATGTTCATAAGAAGTACAGTTGGGCGCGCGTAGAGAGCGCGCAAGGAGAGCGGTTGTTCGAGTGTCGGCTGTCGCATGCACGTGGGACGATCAAAGTTTTGAGTTAACCCGAAACTCAAAAACTTTATTTATGAGATCTCGATAAAGTAGGGGATTGCCCTTATCGCGATGCTTGCGGCTAGCAATAGAAGAGAGGTAAGGGCAAAGGGGTAAAAGCGGGGCACCTGGGTCATCTGTTGTTTGGTGAAAAAGGTTGTCTTTTCTATGCGGTTAATGTGGAGGTATGCCTCTTCGACTTGCTTTGCGTCCTGCACGTCGTAATAGTCTCCTCCGGTAGCCCTTACGGCGCCGATCAAGCGGGGGGCGTCTTTAGCCTTCTCTACTTCAACCCCGATAAAGTAGATTTTGAACCCAGCCTCTTCAGCTTTCTGGATTGCCATGAAGGGATCCCGGCCAGTGTTGTTCTCGCCGTCCGTCAGGACAATCATCAATTTGCCTTCGCTCCTGCTTCTGTCAGGGGATTGCTGCTCGGCAAGGTGGAGCGCCGTGAGAATCCCCTCACCTATGGCAGTCTGCCCTTCGCTGGCTAAAGTCTTGTTGTCAACCATTCGGAGGTAACTAGTCAGATAGGGGGTATCCACCGTCATTGGAGTCACCACGTAGCCATTTTCGGAGAAAACTACGGCGCCAATTCGATCGCTCCTCCGTTTTTGCACGAAGGTGATCATCGCCTCCTTCACTGCGTCCAGACGGGTCTTCTCTTTCTGGGCTATGCCCAACCGCCGCCTTTCGATTGCCCCCTTTAAGTCGATGGGCTCCTGCATGCTGGAGGAGAGGTCAAGGACCAGGATGATATCCAGTCCCTCCTTCATGATCCTGTGTTCTCCGGAGGGAAGGACTGGATTGATTACGGCGATTAGGAGAAATCCCAGCGCCACGTACACCAACATCCCGGGTAAGTGTACGAGCGGCGAGGCCGGGCGGATTCTGCCGCGCAGATAGAAGAGCAGAGGATGTGTGAAATAGTTTTTTCTTCTACGCCACTTGATAAAGAGTACCAGCAAAACGAGGGGCAAAAGTCCGTAAAGCAAGTCGAGCCGGGTAAAGATCATTTTTACTTGTTTACCCCTCACCCTAGCCCTCTCCCGCAAGGGGAGAGGGGATCTTATGGCAACTTTACGATCCTCTCCAAGCCGTCCAGCGTCTCGTCACGTAAAGCTTGGCCCTCCTGAAGGCCGTCATTCCCATAGCAGACCGTGTCGCACTGCTCTAGGATGCCTTTGATCTGGTGGCGGAGAGATCCATTAACGTTTGCTTTCTCCAGGGCCATCTCGGTCTCCTCCGGGGTGAGGCTGGCTGCCTCGATCTCTAGCCACAGGCTCAAATATTGGCGCAGGAATTGGGATACCTCCGAGTAGAAGCGGATTTGATCCTGGGGCGAATCTCCCTTGATGGCTCGTATCCTGCCCAAGTTCTCCTGCACGAACTTTGCCCGTGTCCTGCGGCTAAGGCGCCTTCTGGTCGGTCTCTCGCTGTGCAGGGTGTTCCAGGTCCATCTCGCGCTACGGACGGCGAGAAAGATCATCCCGGTAAGTCCGAAAAGTAGAGCGACAAACCCTCGGCTTAAATCCATGGTCTGAATCGGCTTGAAGTCTCGGGGCTTAAGCAGTCCCCCATGCAGGGTGCTGCGCAGGCCGACCTTAGTGGCAGGAACCTGAACCGCCTGGGCCTCGGTTTCCTTCTTTTCGATCCCAGACAGCCGCTTAAAATAATAGAGATTGAAGGAGGGAATGGTGAGCTCGCCCTTGCCGCTTTCGTAGGAGCTTAGAAGGAGTGTAACCTCGAGGAGCTTTTTCTTCCGCTCCCACTCCCCTCGCTGTATAGTGACTGCGCGTACCACAAAGGGGGCCAAAGGGAGATTCTCCTTCTTCAGATTGTCCAGCACAAATTCCACGTCCCTATCGTGGATCGCCTGAATCGTATAGGTCAGCGTGTCGCCCACCCAGAGGGCAGTCTTATCCAGGCGGGTCGTGATGGAGATCTTCGCCTCCTGCGGACTCTTTTTAGCCAGAGGAGCCGCGCCGAGGGTGGCAAGGAATAGTATCAACAAGTGGAGTGCCCCAAATCTTTTCATTTTTCCCTGTGACTCTTCCTTTATCCCTTATCCGATTTTCGATTAATCCAAAATCGGCAATCCAAAATCCAAAATTGCCTTCATCCCTTCATCCCCCTAACCCTTTTTCTGGCAAGAAAGAAGCCGATGATCGAGTCGAGATAAGGCCTTCCTGCCTGGAGAAAGAGATGGCCTAGATTGAGCCCGTAAAGGGAACGCCGTAGGGCAACTTTTCGTTCTCGCATTAACGTCTCATAGCGCCGGCTCTGTTTCTCTGATAATCGGAAAAGCATCTCGCCGCCGCGTTCCGCATCCCTTAGGCGTAGGAAGCCTTTTCCCTTAGGTAATATTTCCTCCCGGCCATCCTCGATGATTACTGGGATAAAATCGTGTTTCTGCACTAAGCGGTTGAGGGGCCGTGAGGCAAAGATTTCCTCATGAGTGATGAAATCGGAGATGCAGAAAAGTAGGGTTGATCTCTTTAACCGGGGCTCCAGGTATTCCAAAGGGCGAAGCAAGTTTGTTCCCAGGGAGCTCGTTTTGACCGCCCAAAGGGCTTCCAGGATCTTCCATACCTGGGGGAGCCCCTTTCTCGGCGGCAGATCCACTTCGATGACATCGGTAAACCCAATTAGGCCAACCATCATGCTGTCGCTGGCAGCGGAGAAGGCCAGGGTCGCAGCAACCTCGAGGAGCAGATCCCGCTTCGATTCGTCAACCGTGGAAAACTCCATCGAGCGGGAAAGATCGGCCAGGATGATGGCGCTCATTTCCTTCTCTTCAAAGTCCTTCTTGACATACGGGGTGCGCATCCGCGCGGTAACGTTCCAATCGATCTGGCGGTAGTCATCGCCGTGCTGGTAGCGCTTGTGTTGATCAAAGTCAAAACCCCGACCGCGGATCGGGCTACGGTAGTCTCCCACCCGGTGATCCCGCACTGCCTTAAGGGTGTAGATCTCGATGTACCGGAGTTGCTCCATCAGTTCCGAAGGAATCATGGGTTCAGTTCCTTATCAGGGGATGGGAACCTTCCTCAACATCTCCTCAATGATTTCATCGGGAGAGATGTTCTCCGCCTCCGCACGCACGGTGCGGATCAAACGGTGCCTAAGAGCGTCGGGAGCGATCCGCTTGACATCAGCGGGTAGAACGTAGTCCCGTCCGTGGAAAAAGGCCGTGGTGCGGGCCAGGGCAAGGAGGTGCTGGGCCGCTCGAGGCGACGCGCCATGAAGAACCATCTCCTTAACGATCGGGAGGCTTGTGGCCTCGCTGTTCCGGCTTGCCCGAACGACGCGAATGATGTACTCGCGCAGGGCGTCACTCACGTGCATCCTGGTGATGAACTTGCGAAAGCGGATCACATCAGAAGGGGTCATCACTTGGCTCACGTTCATCCCTCCCAATTTAAGGGCTAGCATGGCCGCCTCATCGGCTCGGGAGGGATAGTCCACCTTTACCTTCAGGGCAAAGCGGTCGGCCTGGGCCTCCGGCAGGGCATAGACCCCTTCCTGCTCGATGGGATTCTGTGTGGCCAGGACCCAGAAGGGTTCCTCCAAAGGGTAGGTGGTCTCCCCGATGGTGACCTGTCGCTCCTGCATGGCCTCTAATAGGGCGCTCTGCGTTTTTTGTGTAGCGCGATTGATTTCGTCCGCAAGGATCAAGTTGGCAAAAAGCGGTCCCTTTTCCGTGCGAAAGGAGCTGAGCGTGCTGTCGAAGATGCGTGTGCCAATAATGTCAGCCGGGAGGAGGTCGGGCGTAAATTGTATGCGTTGGAACCCGGCGCTGATCGTGTTTGCCAAGGTCATGACTGTGAGGGTCTTGGCCAGCCCAGGCACCCCTTCTAGGAGGATATGGCCGTAGCCCGTTTTTTCCTGCTCGCTACGCTTGAAGGTGTATGGGATCTCCGAGAAGAGGCCGATCAGGAGACGCTGAATCAGCCACTCCTGGCCTACGATAACCTTGTTGATCTCCTGGGCGATTCGCTGGATCGCTGAGAAGACCTTTTCTTGAGTTAGCTTGTCTTTGTCTTCCATTTTTTTCGCCGTGCGCTATGCGCAAAGCGCCAAGCCCCGAGTTCTAGATCAGCATCGCCGTGAGGAAGATCCCCAGGGCCGCTAACAGGAACCGCTGGTAAGCATCTTCGTATTCGACGGCCATTTTGAAACCCTCGATGTCCCTTTCTTTCAGGACGATCTCGGCAAATACGACTTCCAGCTCCTGACCGGTGAAAGAGCGGTAAGCGTTTCCTCCAGTCGTCTCGGCCACCCAGCGCAGGCTCCTCTCGTCGAAGCGGGTGATAATCTTGTTTCCTTCTTTATCCTCCAGATATTTGATTTTTTCCCCCTCCCAGGCAATCGGGATGGGGGCCCCCTCCTGAGAGCCGATCCCAATGGTGTGCACCTTGATTCCCTGCCTCTTGACCTCCTGTACAGCGCCCTCTAACTCTTTCCCATGGTCCTCGCCGTCAGAAAGGAGGATGAAGACTTTTTTATGATTCGTGGTCTCGGGACTTGCTTCAGCCTCCTTGGCGATGACAGTCAGGCCGTTTTTAAGCGCGCGGCCGATGTTGGTCCCAAGGCTTAGGTAATTGTCATCTTTCAGATAGTCCAGGTAATAAAGGATGTTGTTGGGATCCTCGGTCAGGTAAGAGAGGATGAGGCTTCCGCCGGAGAAGGAGACTAGACCGATGCGGTCATGGGGCAGCTTCTTGCGGGAGAATCTCCCGATGACATCCAGGGCCCGCTCCAGGCGTGAGGGCTGAACATCTTGGGCCCGCATCGACGGAGAGGTGTCGAGGAGAAAGACGATGTCCATCTTTCTCGGTTCAGAGACCCTCCTTTCGTGGCTCAGTTGGGGATGGGCCAGGGCGAAGATGAGAGCGGCCAAGACCAGGTTGAGCAGCAGGTATCTCCCCCACTCCCTTCGTAGTGAGGAGAGATGGGAGATCCTTCTTAGCGGTCGGCTATCTCCGAGGCTCAGACGTGTCTTTCGTTTGGTCGAGAACTGATAAAACCACAGGGGAAGGAGGACGACGAGGAGGAAGAAGAGCTTGAAGTATTGTGGCTGTAAGAACCTCATGCCAGAATCAGCCCCTTTTCTCGGGGGGGAGTTGCTCCCGTGAAGGTTCGGTCAAAGGGCGCATCTTTTCCAAAATCGATTTGACCTTTTCCTCCTCTTTTTTCTTATCCCGATCCTTCTGGGAAAGGATATGCTTAACCAGTTCGTAATTGTACTTGAGGTCCCAGTCGTCTGGCTCTGCCGCTAGTCCTTTCTGATATTCCGCCAGCGCGGCTTTCAGAGCATTCACCGAGGCCTCGGGATTCTTGCTCTGAACCGCCTGCCGGACGAGCGCATTCCCGATCCAAAAGGAGAACTCTCCGCTCTCGGCCAGAAAGGGGGCGCTGCCGGCCTCTTCTTGTAACTTCTCCATCACCTCATCGTTGCTACCTTTCGCGTATAGAATGCCAACCTGGTTAAACACCAACCTTTGGTAGTCCTCTCTCACGAGCCGGGTTAACCAAGGAAATCTCTCAAAGGGGGCTTCCGCGGAACTAAAAATTTCCGCTGCTGTCTTCGTATCTCCCCTGCGGAGGGCCTGGTGGCCCCGCTCGACTTGAAAGATCCACCAGCCGTAAGTGATTAGTCCCACTGAGAGGACAAAGATGAGAACCAGAAAGGCTGGCCAGATAAATTTCTTCATTGAACAATCTTCCTAAGTATTAAGTACAGCCCCTAGCCGCTCAGGTCAAGCGCGCTACGTGCTCGTGCTCGGTTATCGTGCTCGTTAGCGGGCACGACCACGAACACGAACAACGAGTTAATCTAGTGGACATGCTCATCCGGCGCCGAGACGGATGGCATCTCTTTGTTGAGCCTGTCGATCTCCCTTAGAAGGAGATCCGGGTTGGCCCAGCCGGCTCCATCTCCCGGAACCCAGCGCGCACGTGCATATCCTTGCCGGTCGATGAGAAACTCCATGTGGCGCGGGATCGGCGGGTCGGGAAGCGTTCCCTCTTGGGTGAGGGTGCGTCGAAAGATTGTGTAGGTCGCAAAAATCTCCTGGCTCCCGTCAGTCACTAGAGGAAGGAGTCGTACTGTGCGGCCGAACTGGCTGCGGATTTCCCGCGCCTGCCACGGAACCGCGAGAACTTCGACGCCGGCGCTGCTAAGTCTCCTGTAAGCCTGTTCAAGCTGTTCTAGGCGTACCTGAGAGTGAGGAAGGGTAAAGAGAACAAGTAGGATAGCCTTCTCTCCTCGATGATCCTTTAGGGTTTTACCCTCCGCTTCGACTGTTCGATAGACAAAGTCTGGGGCAACAAGCCAGGGGCCGGGCTCCACAAGCGGGGCCATGGGGCGAGCCTGCTCAGCGGCTGCTAATGTGCGTATGAAGTTGATTAGGTCCCAACGCTCCTCCTCATTCAGGCTGTCTTTAAATCCGGGCATGGCCGTTCCTTTGATCCCTTCAGTGAGCCACCAAAAGAGATCCCCGGCGGTGTGGTCTCCCGTGTGTTTGGCCGTAAGATTAGCAGGCTTGGGCTTAAGCCCTTGAGCCCCGGCGCCGTCTCCATAGCCGGCGACGCCGTGGCAGACTGCGCAGCTCTCCTGGTAGAGCCGAGTGCCATTGGCGACCGAGATCGCATGGTAGGGGACGGATGGGCGCCTATATGTGGTTGGGTAGGCATCGATAGACAAGGCCGGTAGAGCCACCACGCATCCATATCCGAGAGTCGTAAGGCCAACGCCCATCATCCAGGGTCGCTGGCGACGCCGGAAGGCGGCAGCGCAAAAGGTCAAAAGTCCCAAAGATGCCAATGCCTTCCCGGCATTGACCTGGGAGCGGATTTTGGGCGCGCCCTTCATAAGATCCCAATTCCAGCGGAAAGAGAAAGGCCAATTGGGTTGGATATGACGAGCTGGAGGGGTAATGCCCATGGCTCCCACGATCAAAAGGATTGTCGCCCCAAGGCTTGCCTCGGCTACTACATTTCGCTTAAGCCGACTCAAGAGGCCCATGAATTCCAAGATGGATTCTTGTGCCGAGGCAGCAAGAAGTCTCGGCTTTAGCCGCAACAGGTTGAGGGCTGCTAGGCCCATCAAAGGGAGAAGTAGAGAGAGCTTTATCAGAAGAAGCCTGCCATAGGCGGTTCCGACCAGTGGGGCGATGCCTCCCACTAGATTCCACGCGTTGAGAACGCCAGTGACAATGAGGCTGCTAACGCTCACCAGTCCCAGAAGAGAGAAGCGGCGAGTAGCTTCCTGAGCCACAACTCCTGCCAAAGGATTACCGGTCCGCCTAGCCCAGCCAAGAAGAATCGCCAGGGGCAATAATCCGCCTAGCCAGATAGCGGCGGCAAGGAGATGGAGGGCGTCGATCGCGACTTGGATGAGAAGGGTTCTCCCTTCGGCAGCGGCCAGATGACCGGACAGAGCGAGGGTCATGATAAGACCGGCAGCCAAAGCCATCCCCACCACGCGTAGGGCAAACGGGTCCTTTCTTCCCTGTTCGCGCGCCTGAATGAGTAGGACTCCTGCCAGTAGGCTTGTGAGGCCCAAGCGATCTATCCAGACCATTCCGTATTGGGTTCCAGTGAGGACACCGCCGATGGCATCCAGGGTGAGTGCCTGGTTAAGAGAACGCCCCGTAACGGTGGCAATCTGGAGCCACAACCCCAACAGGCTAAAGAGAAAGGACCCCACAAGGCTCCATAAGGCAAGCTTGAACTGGGAGCGATCGAAGCGCTCGAAGGCGGGCCAAATCTGTGGCCCAGCTTTTTTGTAGGCTGGGCGGGCTATAAGGAGGACAAAGCTGAAGACGCCAACCAAAAGCACCAAGGCGCCAAGGTGGAAAAATCGGCTGAGGCTAGCCAGGCTCGTCATCGTCTTAACGACTTTCCCGGATTGTGAAAGGGAACTGATCCTCAACCACGTGGCCATCAACGGAGAGGACCCGGAACCTGATGACGTACACGCCAGCGGGCAGCGACTTCACTTCCACTGATAATTGTTTTGGATCCTCGGCTGCGACCTTGGGATTGTCGAGATCAACCCGCTTTCCACTTGAGTCGGTGACCGAGAGAGTAGAAAAGCGGGATTCCAGACGCTCGTTGAACCAGAGCTGGATTCTGACTGGTGCTTTGAAGAGGATAGCGCGGCGGGCTGGGATCGACTTCACCAGGTACGCATGAGCCCAGCCCAGCGCGGGCACCAGTACAAGGAGGCTGACGAGACTGACGAACATCCACAGCCGGTCCATCACTTTGAGGCAGTCTCAACCGGGTATTTCCGCTTCACCCATTCCCTAAAGCCGTCCGCCATAATGGCGATGTTGCGATATCCATAATCATCCTTGAGCAACTGATAGGCCTCCTGAATCAGCTCGTTTTGCGGGCAGTCACAGTAGAGAATAACGCGTCCCGTCTTGGGTATTTCACGGAACCGTTTATCCAATTCCTTGATGGGGATCGAGCGAGCTCCGGGCAAGCGTTTCTGTTTGAAGTCTTTGACCGGACGCAGATCAATCAGGGTGAGTTTCTCGCCGGCGTCAAGAAAAAACTTGACTCGTTCTATGGTGACGGTGTCGACAATATCTTCCGTTCCATGGCCGCCCTCGATAACTCCGGGCCAAAACGCAGAGAGCCAGACTGTTATCAGAATCACCGATCCCAGCAAGAAGTGAGTTTCGATGCGCAAAACTGACCGCGGACCGAGGACGGATGACCGGTCCGCCGTCTTCGGTCTACCGTCGTTCTGTTGCCTATTGCCTTCCGCCTTCTCCATTGCTTGCTGCCTCTCGCCTTTCGCCTCTTAAAACCCCTGCGCTTGATGGACGACTTTTCCTCCAACGACCGTGAGGAGGACTTTGATCTTGCCTATCTCTTTCTCTGGCACGGTAAGGTAATCCTTGTCGAGAACGATCAAGTCAGCGAATTTGCCGCGCTCAAGAGACCCCAAGATGTCCTCTCTAAGGACATACTCCGCGGCCCAGATGGTGGACATCTTCAGGGCAATCACGCGATCGATCCGCTCCTTACCAGTATAGACCTTACCTTCAACCTCCCGGTTCACCAGGAGATCCAGATAGGAAAACGCCGTCCCGGTCTTAAAGATGTCGCGATCATCAATCTCCAGTACCGTCCTAACGCCCGCATCAATAAGACTCTTCACTGGGGCAACCCAGGTCAGGTACTTCTCGCCATAATCTCGCAGTATCCGCGGGCTCGCATCCTCTATATATTTTGGAGCACAGCTCATGATGATACCAAGCTTCTTGAGCCTCGGAATCTGGTCTGGGCGCGGATTCATGGTGCAGTGATCGATGGAATGGCGCTTGGCCCGAATCTGCTCCAGGGAATAACCAGCTCTGGCGCTTCCCTTTTCGATGGCATCTAAGGTCAGATCCAGGGCTTTATCGCCGGCCGTATGCGTGTTGCTGAATCTCAGCCCTGAAGCGACTGCATCTTCAATGAACTTAGTGAACCCCTCGTTGAGGATCTCTCTCTCTTTAATCTCTTTAGGTATTTCAGGTGACCCTATAGTCGTGAGTATACCAGGATAGGAGCCATCTAAGCCCCTCATGCCGGCTCCTACGAACCACAAGAAATCGCTTCCATAGCCGCTCACTCCATACATCTGAGGTACTACCTGTACAGGAGTTCCTAAACTGGGCCCGTAGGCAAGCCTTATTCCTATCTCACCGCGCTTATCCAGGAGCTGATAGGCGGCCAACGCCTTAAGTGAACGCAGATGGCTGGACCAGGTGGTGACCCCATATCCGGCCCATAGAAAATTTTCCTTCTTATAAATCTCTGCCAGTGTTTCCAAACTCGGAATCAGATGGTCTGATAAGACCATGCGGTTTAGGGTATTAGACGAAAAACCATCATCACGCATCAAGTTAGGTTCCATTGGACCATGCCAACCAGCCCGGATAAGCTCCTGTGCTTTAGTGTTAGTCACTGACGAGGTTCTTGTCCTTAGGTAAACAGGATTATTGGGGGCGACCTTGTCCAACTCGAGCCTGGTGATCAGCCCTCGCCGTGCGGCCTGGACCGCATCCGTGGGCTTACCATCCTTTCCTATGGCCTCTCTTGGTAGGTCCAGTGCGATCCAATCACCCGGCGTCTTTTTCACCACTTCTTCCTGGATAGTATCGAGAGTTCTTTTTTTAATACTGTCCCAGGTCTCACCAGGTTTGGCCCGAATTCGGGTTCGCAGAGATGCTCTCTCTTGAGAATCCAATGCGTAATCGTATAGATGTGAGTGGGTATCGATGATGCCCGGCACGACCGTCCGGCCCTTCAGGTCGATGACCTTGGTTTGAGGCCCTCGGAAGGCAAGAATCTGCTGGTTACTTCCCAAGGCCAGGATCTTGCTTTCCCTGACGGCCAGTGCCTCTACAATGGTGCCTGGATTCGTCGAGGCGCTCTTGTCGTTTACGCTCACTATTTTGCCGTTGTGCAAGATCATATCAGGATAGCTGATAAGCTCTGGCGGTAAGGTCTGAGCGAAGCCCTGGCTCACAAAGAGAGCCAAGAAGAATAAAAATAAAAAAGTAGCGGTCTTTTTCATA
>JAHFAO010000254.1:0-2500 GCA_023250515.1 Deltaproteobacteria bacterium
TCGTCAGCTCGTGCCGTGAGGTGTTGGGTTAAGTCCCGCAACGAGCGCAACCCTCGCCCTTAGTTGCCACCATTCAGTTGGGCACTCTAGGGGGACTGCCGGCGTTAAGCCGGAGGAAGGCGGGGACGACGTCAAGTCATCATGGCCCTTATGTCCAGGGCTACACACGTGCTACAATGGGCGGTACAAAGGGCTGCAAACCCGCGAGGGGGAGCCAATCCCAAAAAGCCGCTCTCAGTTCGGATTGGAGTCTGCAACTCGACTCCATGAAGGCGGAATCGCTAGTAATCGCGGATCAGCACGCCGCGGTGAATACGTTCCCGGGCCTTGTACACACCGCCCGTCACACCATGGAAGCCAGCTGTACCGGAAGTCGGTGCGCCAACCCGCAAGGGAGGTAGCCGCCTATGGTATGACTGGTGACTGGGGTGAAGTCGTAACAAGGTAGCCGTAGGGGAACCTGCGGCTGGATCACCTCCTTTCTAAGGAGATCTCAATCGAAAGATTTGAGAGATCCTGGTCAATCCTCACTGCTATTACAAGTGAGGTTCTGCCTGGATAGCGAGGCAGTCGGGGTCCTAAACCGCTACTATTTAGTTTTGGGCGACCAACAGGTCGAACTCAAGCTCAGGGCTAATGGCCCAGTCATCCGCCCAGAGGGACAGCGGATTCGCTTTAAAGCAGACGTGGAGCAACTATAGGCTGTTGGCTGCAGAAATAAGGACGGGCCTATAGCTCAGTTGGTTAGAGCGCACCCCTGATAAGGGTGAGGTCGGTAGTTCGACTCTACCTAGGCCCACCAGAACCACGGAAGGGGAATTTGTTAAGGAGACATTCAACCAAGGAGGTGTTTTTGAGGCACATCTTGTATTAGCTCGCCTTTCCAATCCTTCACTCAGAACCATGACCGAATAGGATATGGCAAGGCGGGGCTAGCGGCGGATCGGTCATTGGCAGCCGACTTTTATTAAGAGAGAAAAAAGATCCCGGAGGAGCTTACGGGGCTGTAGCTCAGTTGGGAGAGCGCCGGTTTTGCAAGCCGGAGGTCGTCGGTTCGATCCCGATCAGCTCCACCAATAAAGAAGTGAGTAGTGAGCAGTGATCAGTGAAAAATAGATCATTGCTTACTGGTCACTTGATGACTGGTCGTTGGGCGCTGCCGACGAAATGTTCTTTGACAACTGAATACGGGTATAAGAGTGGCAATTTGCGCTAGGTAGCAATGGCGAATATGGTCAAGCTACTAAGGGCACACGGTGGATGCCTTGGCGCGAGTAGGCGATGAAGGACGTGGCTAGCTGCGATAAGCTTCGGTGAGCCGCTAAGCAGGCTTTGATCCGGAGATCTCCGAATGGGGCAACCTGATCCTGGTAATTCGGGATCATTCCGCCATGAATCCATAGTGGCGGAAGGCGAACGGGGGGAAGTGAAACATCTCAGTACCCCCAGGAAAAGAAATCAATAGAGATTCCCCTAGTAGCGGCGAGCGAAAGGGGAAAAGCCCAAACCGGTGGAAGCGATTTCACCGGGGTTGTGGGGCTGCCTTAGGGTGTAGCCCGGGAAGTTAACAAGCCAGGTCATAGCTGAAGGCTCCTGGAAAGGACAACCGTAGAGGGTGATAGTCCCGTAAGTTAAGTGACTCTGGTCTTTCTGAAGGCAGTTCCCAAGTACCGCGGGACACGTGAAATCCCGCGGGAAGCTGGGAGGACCATCTTCCAAGGCTAAATACTAACTCGCGACCGATAGTGAACTAGTACCGTGAGGGAAAGGTGAAAAGTACCCCAGTGAGGGGAGTGAAATAGTACCTGAAACCGTGTGCTTACAAGCAGTGGAAGGGCTATGTCCGGAGCTTCGGCGAAGGATACGCCTGACCGCGTGCCTTTTGCATAATGAGTCTGCGAGTTACGTCTACGCAGCGAGGTTAAGCCGATTAGGTGGAGCCGTAGCGAAAGCGAGTCTTAAACGGGCGTTTCAGTTGCGTGGAGTAGACCCGAAGCGGGATGATCTACCCATGGCCAGGGTGAAATTTCGGTAACACGAAATGGAGGCCCGAACTGGTGAAGGTTGAAAACTTCTCGGATGAGCTGTGGGTAGGAGTGAAAGGCTAATCAAATTCCGTGATAGCTGGTTCTCCCCGAAATATATTGAGGTATAGCCTCGTGTCTAGCAGACGGAGGTAGAGCTCTGGATGGGCTAAGGTCCTTAACGGGATACTAAACCTAACCAAACTGCGAATTCCGTCTCGCTCAATCACGGGAGTCAGACTGTGGGAGATAAGTTCCATGGTCGAGAGGGAAAGAGCCCAGATCGCCAGCTAAGGTCCCAAAATATGTGCTCAGTGGGAAAGGATGTGGAAGCGCTCAGACAGCCAGGAGGTTGGCTTAGAAGCAGCCATCCTTTAAAGAAAGCGTAACAGCTCACTGGTCGAGTGAATCCGCGCCGAAGATGTAACGGGGCTAAGCACATTACCGAAGCTGCGAACTGAACAGTCTCTGCGGAG
>JAHFAO010000255.1 GCA_023250515.1 Deltaproteobacteria bacterium
CAGGAGATAAAGGGTTACAAAAATAAAACCCTTCAACCTTTTTACTCTTGAACCTTTGAAGCTGTGAGACATAACGACGATCTTCCTTACGTTCAAGATTAACTTTGCACTTTGAACATGTAACTTCTCGGCGCAATCAATTTCCCAAGATCTTCTTGACCCGCTCAATGACTCTCGGAGGTTGATCCATGATTTTTTGTGCTAGCTCCTGCAGCTCCTGACCGCTGACGGGCTCCATATCCATTTGCCCTTTCTTTGCCTCGGCCACAAGCTCGGCATCCTGGAGCGCTTTGGCGTGGGCCTCACGTAAGATCCTCACCCGCTCTAGCGAAGTGCCGGGAGGCGCTACCAGGGGACGTCCAAAGTCTCCCCCACGAATGATCACGTCTGCCACGCGGCGGGTCTCCTCGGGGGTCTTGTGTTTCTCGAATAACTCGTAAATGGTAGGGGCTTCCGATGCCCGGGGATCTCGTTTTTGATTAGTAACCAGTAGGACGCGAACAAATCCCTTCTTACGCCAGCTATGGAAGGGCTCCCGGCCAAAGAAGGGAGCGGAGGTCATTCCCCGACACACCACCTCGCCTCTCTCCACGGCCACATCAATCTCGCTCCCGCCGGGATAGCCCAATACCGTATGGATTTTTAGCGGGGGAAAAGCCTCTTCGAGAAGACGCGCTAGGATGTAGTCTGTGCCAGCCGTCCCAGTGGACCCGCACTTGGCAGGCTCCTTGGCCTTCTGCATATCCTCGATAGATTGGTAGGGAGCGTCGGCTCTCATATAGATGAGCTGGTCGCTCCGTTCCGGGGAGCCGAGCCAGTGGAATTTAATCACGTCATACTGTACCTCTTTGCGGCCCACCAGTTGGTCTAAATAGATGCCATAGCCTAGAGCGCCGAGGAGCAAACCATCGGGCTTGCTTACGCTGTAGACATGGTTTGCGGCAATCAAACCCCCAGCTCCGGGCATGTTCTGCACGATGATCTCGGGATTTCCTGGGATGTACTTTCCCATCATGCGGGAGAGGAGCCGCGCCCACCGGTCATAAAAGCCACCTGGAGTAAAGCCGACGATGATTTTGATCGTCTTTCCTTTGTAAAAATCAGCCTGCGCATGAAGGCCCGAAGTCCATAAGAAAAGCAACAATAGGGTAAAAATCGCCCTTCTCATAATAAGCCCTCCCTTCTTTAAATCACTTCGCCAAAAGCTTTTTCATCTGTTCGATCACTTCCGGGGGCTGAACCATCAGCTCTCTTGCCGTAGCCTGGAGTTCCTCCCCGCCGGTGGGGCTTATCGCCCAGTCCCGCTTTTTCACTTCCGCCGAAAGTTCAGGATCATGCATCGTCTTCATGAAGGCGTCGCGTAACATTTTGACGCGCTCCGGGGGAATTCCCGGAGTGCCGATATACGGGCGACCAAGCTCATCGGGAGCAAGGAGCACTCTCACTAGTCGCCTGGCAGCCTCGGGAGGTTTGTGCCGCTCCATCAGCTCCCAGATCGTCGGCACGTCGGGGAGTTTCTCGTGGCGTTTTCTGCCGCCTTGAATCAGTACTCGAACAAAACCGGTCTTTGCCCAGGTACGGCCAGGCTCGCTGCCGAAGAAGGCCTGCACGGTCCCGCCCCAGCAGTGGACCTCCCCCTTCTCAATGGCCAGGTTAACGTCTGATGCGCCCCCGTATCCCGCCACAACGTTAAACTTAAGCCCCAGGGCGTCTTCAAGAAGCTTCGGCCAGTAATGGCTAGCGGTGCCCACTCCAGTAGCCCCACACTTTGGCGGCTCGGGTGCCTTGCGGATATCCTCGAGGCTCTTATAAGGGGTATCCGCCCGTATGTAAAATATCCGATCGGTCTGCTCCGGCTGACCGATCCAGGAGAATTTTGCCCAGTCGTACTGGATTTCCTTCCGTCCCATAAGCTGCTCGATATAGAGCGAGGGGGTGACGGTCGCCACCGTTAAACCATCCGGCTTTGCCACGCCGTAAACATAATTGGCGGCGGTCATGGAACCGGCGCCCGGCATGTTTTGCACCACCAATGCAGGGTTTCCGGGTATGTGCTTCCCCATGTGCTGAGCGACAAGACGCGCCCATAGATCAAAGGTTCCTCCTGGAGAAAAGCCCACAACGATCCTTATGGTTTTGCCCTCATAAAAGGGAGTCTGCGCGGGAAGATTAGAGGTCGATAGGATAAAAACTGAAACCGCCAAAAAAATGGTTTTCATGGCGCCTCCCAGGGTTATTTTTCCACAATCTTTCTAACCCGCTCGATGACATCGGCAGGCTGGACCATCACTTCCTTGCCTATGCGTTCTAGCTCCTCGCCTCGCAACGGAATGAGTTCCAGTCCTCTTTTTTTCGCGTCAGCCAAGAACTCCGAGTCGCCGACCATTTTCATAAACGCCTCGCGCAGGATCTTAAGACGCTCGGGCGGCAGCCCGGGACCACCCACTACGGGGCGACCAAGATCTCCTGAAGCGAGCATCACCTTGGCTACTCGCCTAATTGTCTCCGGTGTTTTGTGTGCCTCCATTAATTCATAAATGGTCGGCACCTCGGGCAGTTTCGCTTCGCGTGTGAGTCCGCTCTGAACTAAGGGGCGGACAAATCCATTCTTGTACCAGGTGCGAGTCGGCTCGCGGACCACAAAAGCAGAGGCGGTGCCGGCGCGGCAATGAATCTCGCCTTTCTCGATGGCCAAATCCATATCCCCGCCGCCGCCGTAGCCGACAACCATGTTAAATTTCGCTCCCAGCGCCTCTTCCACAAGCTTGGGGAAAAAATGGCCGGCTGTGGCGCGCCCTGTAGCCGCGCACCGGGGAGGCTCCGCGGCCTTTCGAATATCCTCCAGGGTTTTGTAGGGGCTATCCGAGCGAATGAACAACACCTGGTTGATCGGCTCCGGAGATCCGATCCAATTGAATTTCGACCATTCAAACTGAACCTCTTTCTGTCCCGTGAGCTGTTCGATGTATAGCGCGGGATTAAACATTCCCAGAGTCAACCCGTCGGGCTTGGCCACGTTATACAGATGATTGGCCGCAATCATCGAGCCCGCGCCCGGCATATTCTGCACGACGATCTCAGGGCTTCCTGGAATATGCTTGCCGAAATGCTGCGCCATGAAGCGTGCCCACAAATCCTGCGCGCCGCCCGCGGAAGTGCCCACGATGAGCCTAACGCTTTTTCCTTGATAAAAAGGTGTCTGGCCATTCAGTTCTCTACCCGACGCCAAAAGGAGAAGAAGTGCTATCGCAATTGTTTTCACGCGACCTCCTTTAGCAAGACATCTCTCTGGCAATGAGTCATTTCCCCAGGAGTTTCGTCATCCGTTCGATAACATCGGGCGGTTGGTCGATCACTTCCTTTGCTATCTTTTCCAGCTCTTCTCCTGGTGTGGGTTCTATATCCATATTCCTTTTCTTTGCGGCAGCCAAGAATTCAGGATCATTCAGCATTTTCATTAAGGATTCGCGAAGAATTTTTACCAGATCCGGAGAAAGTCCCGGAGGACCCATGTAGGGGCGGCCGAGTTCACCGGAAGCAAGGACTACTGTAGCCAGACGACGAGACGACTCCGGGGTCTTATACTCATCCATCAGCTCGCGGAGTGTAGGGACTTGAGATAATCTTTCATCGCGTTTTTTCCCGGTTTGAATGAGCACGCGAGTGAATCCG
>JAHFAO010000117.1:0-8589 GCA_023250515.1 Deltaproteobacteria bacterium
TCCCCTGGCTATGCCTTCCTATGTGATTGGCTTTGTCTTCCTGGCGATCTTCAACTACACCGGCCCAGTCCAAAGCTGGCTCCGTGCCATGTTCGGGCCCACCGTCTGGTTCCCGGAAATAGCCTCCTATGGCGGCGTGACGCTCGTCATGACGCTGGTCCTCTACCCCTATGTCTACATGCTCGCACGCACGGCCTTCCTCGAGCAGTCGGCAAGCACTCTTGAGGCAGCACGCTCACTCGGCGTAGGACCTATCGCGGTTTTCTGGAGAGTAGCCTTCCCTCTTGCACGACCCTCAATCATTGCCGGGATGTCATTCGCCCTCATGGAGGCATTAGCTGACTTTGGGACGGTGGCCATCTTCGGTTATTCCACCTTCACCGTAGCCATCTATCGCGTCTGGTTCGGCATGTTCAACCGTCCCGCGGCCACCGAACTGGCCAGCCTCCTCATGCTCTTCACCTTGGCGCTTTACTTGCTGGAGCGGGCGGGGAGAGGTCGCGCCCGCTTTTATCAGACAGAGGGAACTGTGCGGCCGTCCTCGCCTAAGCTACTTTGCGGCTGGAGGGCCTGGACCGCGAGCGGGGTAGCGAGCCTCGTCCTCGGAGTTGCATTTATTCTGCCGGCCGCCCAACTCCTCGTCTGGATTGTTGGCCGTCCGGAATACGATATTCGTTATCCCGAGTTCCTGCGCAGCACCTTGGTGTTGGGTGTAACCACAGCTATCCTGGCGGTCGGCGCTGCGGTGGTAGTAGCGTATGGCCACCGTCTCAGTCGGAGCCGAGTTGTCGCCGCCTTTGCTGGAGTTGCCAGCATGGGATATGCCCTCCCGGGTTCGGTAATCGCTGTCGGCGTGCTGGCGCCGCTGGCCTTCCTCGATCACAGCCTCGACGCCTTCCTGCAAAGGAGTGTGGGCATCTCCAGCGGCCTTCTCCTCACAGGCTCTATGGTCGGCTTGGTCTTCGCCTATCTGGTCCGTTTCCTGGCGGTGAGCTGCCAAACTGTAGAGGCAAGCCTGGTCAAGATCACGCCGAGCATGGATATGGCTGGGCGTTCACTCGGGGTGAGCACAGGTGGAGTGCTCTGGCGTATTCACTTGCCGCTGATCCGGCCTGGCCTAAGTGCCGCCGCTATACTCGTCTTCGTGGACGTAATGAAGGAGATGCCAGCCACCCTCCTACTGAGGCCTTTTGGCTATGATACTCTTGCAGTCCGGGTATGGCAGTTCACCTCAGAGTCGCTCTGGGATGCGGCTGCGCTCCCGGCGTTAACCATCGTAGCAGCAGGTATCCTTCCTGTCATAGTCCTAGTGAAAGGCCATACATGGCTGGCCCAAAGATGATCCAGTAATTTCAGGTAGAGATCCCGGTTCTTCTGGAACTATTTATCTGTTTCGGGTATTTATTCCTGATAGGGAAAGCAATGGTTGTTATTGATGCTAAGGGAATCAGCAAGCGCTATGATCAGACGATAGCCGTAAAAGGCTGTGACTTACAGGTCGCATCCGGAGAGATTCTTGCCCTCCTGGGGCCATCCGGCTCGGGTAAAACTACACTGCTGCGACTCATAGCGGGATTTGAGAGACCCGATGAAGGGCGAGTTCTTATTAGTGACCGCGTTGTGGTGGACGTTGCCAGCTCTGTATGGGTATCAACCGAGGATCGTGGAGTAGGAATGGTCTTTCAGGACTACGCCCTTTTCCCTCACTTGACGGTGGCGGATAACGTCCGATTTGGGTTACACAACACGAGTAGAAAAGACCGTCAACGTCGGGTGAACGAACTTCTGGAGTTAACGGATCTGGTGCCCTTTGCGAACCGCTATCCGCATGAGTTATCAGGGGGCCAACAACAGCGCGTCGCTCTGGCACGGGCCCTTGCACCTCGCCCACGGGTTGTCCTTCTTGATGAGCCCTTTAACGGCCTGGACCCTGAACTTCGACCTGTGGTGCGAAGGGAAGTGGCGCAGATTCTCCGCCGTCTGGGTACCGCAGCCATCCTGGTGACTCATGATGAAGAAGAGGCCTTGGGTGTGGCGGACAAAGTCGCTTTGATCCGCAACGGAGAAGTGCAACAAGTGGGAACACCTGAGGATATATATTACCGGCCAGCGACGCCTTTTGTTGCCAGCTTTATAGGACAGGCCGACTTTGTGCCAGGTGTGATTTCCGGGCAGGAGGTCCATACCGAGATCGGTGTTTTCCCTTGCCCTCCTAACATGTCTCCTGGTCCTGTGAAGGTGATGATCCGCCACGAAGCGGTAAGTTCCAAACCAGGGGGAACGATGGCTACTGTCGAGGAGCGGGAGTTCCTTGGAGGAGAAATACTTTACCGGCTTCGCCTTCCCTCAGGGGCAACAATCCACCTGGAACAACGGGCTCCCGTGACGTGGCCGGTTGGACACCAAGTGCCGGTTGAGGCCTCTCTGTCTAATGTGATTGCCTTTCCCGGCTCTCCTAACGAGAAGTCCTGAGCGCTACTCCGAAGCACTCTTCAAATCCCAAACAGCCTCTGCGTGTTAAGGCTTGTCGCCTGAGCCACTTCTGCCATAGTTACACCCCGCGCTCTCGCTACAGTCTCAGCCACTATTCGAACAAAGGCCGGCTCGTTCCGCTTCCCCCGATGGGGAACAGGCGCAAGATAAGGAGAATCGGTCTCAACAAGAATTCTATCTAACGGCAACCTCCGTATCACGTCTCTAAGAGACTCTGACTTCTTAAAGGTGATAATCCCGGTAAAAGAGAGGTAGAATCCGAGATCCAAAAAATCCTCCGCCGCCTCAAAGTCCCCAGTAAAACAGTGAATGACTCCCCGAATCTCACCCTCTCCCTCACTCCGAAGAAGCTCAGCAACCTCCCGGTGCGCCTCACGATCATGAACCACAAGGGGGAGTCTAGTCTCGCGCGCCATCTGGATGAACCGGCAGAAGAGAGCCATTTGGATCTTACGGGGCGAGTGGTCGTAATAAAAGTCGAGTCCTGTCTCTCCCACAGCAACGACTTTTTGGTTTTCGGCTAGACGCTTCAGTCTGTTGAAGTCGTCCTCACTCACGCCCTTGGCATCGTGGGGATGCATGCCAATGGTGGCAAAGAGTCCAGCAAAGTTCATGGCTAACTCAATGGCCGCGTCATTGCTGGAGAGGTCGCCGGCACCACCCACCACAATGATCTTCTCCACACCTGCTTCTTGGGCCCGGTGAATAACAGCATTGATGTCCTGAACAAACTCAGTTCCCTGGATATGGGCGTGGCTATCGATAAGCCCGAGGGTTGTCTCGGTTACCATCTAACCTTCAGCGGTCAATTCAATGCGTGGAAACAAGACCTTAGGAGGCTTGACTTTATGACCTGCCAAGAAAGATTTCCCCCACGAAGATTGATGGCTCGAAGTCCCTTGGGGCAAACCTAGAAGCTTTCCGATCTCATGAGCCGTTTCAGGAAGAAACGGAGACAAGAGATGGGCGGTCACCCTGACGGCCTCCAAAAGGTGATGGAGGATCTCTCCCACCCTGCCGCGCTTCTCTGAATCTTTAATTAATACAAACGGAGAAGTCTGCACAATGTAGCGGTTGGTGTGGTCGATCGCCCCCCAGATGGCCTCAAGGGCGCGATGAAAATAAAACTCTGCCATATGTCGCTTCAGATCCTTCTCGGCCTGAAGGAACACCTCCCGGAGCTCCTGATCTTCTTTAGCCCAAACTCCACCCAAAGGCTGAACGACGCCGGCAAAATATTTCTCTTGCATCGCGAGGACTCGACTGACGAGGTTCCCTAGATTGTTCGCTAAATCCGCGTTGATTCGGGCCACAAAGGAATCCAGGGAAAAAGTCGCATCCTGCCCGAAGACCATCTCACGCAAGAGAAAATAGCGAAAGGCATCCATGCCGTAGCGTTCCTTCATTTCCAAAGGCCGAACGACATTGCCTAGGCTCTTAGACATCTTCCCTGACTCCATCACCCAATAGCCATGGACGTTGAGCCGTTCGAAGAGAGGTAGTCCCGACGCCATAAGCATGGTGGGCCAGAAGATTCCATGCGGCTTCAGGATATCCTTGGCAATGAGATGGTTGGCCCAGGGCCAAAGGGTTTGAAAGAAGTCCTCGCCCCGAAACTTGAGGGCACTGACATAGTTGATTAAGGCATCAAACCAGACATAGGTGACATAGTCCGAATCAAAAGGAAGCGGGATTCCCCACTGCAGTCGGCTCTTGGGGCGCGAAATGCAGAGATCCTCTAAGGGCTCCCGCAGAAAGGCCAAGACCTCGGCGCGATACCGTTCTGGCCGAATAAAATCCGGATGAGACTGAATATGGCTGAGAAGCTGTTGCTGATATTTCCCCATACGGAAGAAATAGTTTTTTTCTTGGATATAGGTTGGCTCCTTTTTATGATCCGGACACTTGCCCTCGACCAGCTCTTTTTCAGTGTAAAAGCGTTCGCAACCAAAACAATAAAAGCCGCCGTATTCGCCAAAATAGATATCCCCCGCATCGTAGATCTTTTGCAGAATCCCTTGCACGACCTCCTTATGGTAGGAATCCGTAGTACGAATAAAATGATCGTAGGATATCCCGCACGCATCCCAGGTTGAGCGGAAAATTGCACTGATGCGGTCAGCGTAGACCTTGGGCTCCATGCCATTTTCCTTGGCTACCTGGGCGATTTTGTCCCCGTGCTCATCGGTCCCGGTCAGGAGAAATGTCTCGGCCCCCTGCCTCTGGTAGTAACGCTTGAGCGTGTCAGCGATAACGGTAGTGTACGTATGGCCCAAGTGGGGCTCTGCGTTAATGTAATAAATAGGAGTAGTCAGGTAGATTCGCTCCATCAATGTCTCCTAATGACCTTTGCGAAGAAGTTTTCCAAGGCCATCCGGCGATTGACGTTTCTCCGGATTCTCGCCGCGGTCCTGACAGCCTGAGCCAAAAGGAAAAGAACGTGCTCCAAACTGTAAAGGGCTGCTTGCTGCTCAATGCCTTTCACCATGTCGAGATTGCAGATCCCCCGGTTGCTTCCCGTAACGCAATAAATCAGGATATCCCGGTACCACCCTTCCACCCACTCCAGGAACTCCAAGGACTCCTCCCTGATACCTGCAAGCTCTTCGGCGAGGGCCATCCCTTTCCTATAACCCCCCCGAGTCAGGGAGCATATCTGTTCCGCCCATACCTTCCTTCTCTTCATAAGACTCTCCATGTCGGGGCTGGTGGCCTTTCCGGGGCGGCCCATTGTCACCGCTGCCAAAAATTCCGCATCCTCCCTATTCATACCCTTCTGAGACGCCAAAAAATTCGCCACAACTTCTACCGGTAGGGGAGCAAAGGAGAGACGGAGACAGCGCGACAGCAAGGTGGAGAGGAGTCCTCCGGTGCTTGTCGAAAGCAGAATCAAGAGAGAGTTACTCGGAGGCTCCTCAAGGGTCTTCAATAAAGCGTTCTGAGCAGAGGAATTCATTAGAGAGGCAGGATCCAAAAGGGCTATTTTTTTCCTGCCGGAAAAAGGATGGAAGTTCAACTCCCTTTCTAGCTCTCGGACTTGCTGAATGCTGATCTCTTTTTTTCCTGCCAAGGGAGCAACCACGTGGACATCTGGATGATTACCCGTCCGAACACGGACACAGTTGGCACACTCGTCACAGAAATCGTAAACCCTCTTTTGACACTGGATCGCCATGGCCAAAGATAGGGCAATAGTCCTTTTCCCGACACCCTCAGGTCCAAGAAAAAGATAAGCATGATGCAGACGATCCTTCTCCAAACCCCACATGAGGGTTTCTAACTGCTTCGCGTGACCCACAATGTCGGCGAAAGACATACCTTGGTCCCGTAGAGCGTAAGGGGTCAGGCGCAAGGCTGCACTTTGCGCCTCACGCTCTCACGCCTTACCATCTAAATTTTCTGAACAACAATCTTCTTGATCTCCTCGTGCACTTCCAGGGTAGAGCGGGAAGCATCCAGAACACATATCCGCTTCGGTTCCGCCCGAGCCAGCTCCAAAAAGCCTCTCCGCACCCTTTCGTGAAATTCTACCTTCTCCCGTTCAAACCTATCTTGCCGCCTCTTGTCAGATCTCTGTTCCACAACTCTTTGGGCTGTGCGGGCTAAACCAACTTCAACTGGACAATCCAAGAGAAAGGTTAGATCTGGAGTGATCCCGAAGCTAGCAACTTGGTTAAGCTGTCTGAGGATGTCGAGATCGACCCCACGACCATAGCCCTGGTAGGCCATAGTTGAATCGGTAAACCGATCACACAAGACAAGCCTGCCGCTCTTGAGGGCGGGCCGAATAACTTCTTGGACATGCTGTGCTCGGTCTGCTAGATAAAGAAAAAGTTCTGTCGGGGAAGAGATCTCCTCCCTTCCCACCTCCAAAAGGGCTTGTCGAATCATCCTCCCTAAGGTTGTTCCACCAGGTTCCCGCGTACACAAACAGATTTTCCCCTGGCTAGCAAGATAACCCTCCAACAACTTGACTTGCGTGGTCTTACCTGATCCATCACCACCTTCGAAAGAGATCAAAGAGATCATTGATTCAGATCTGGACGAGAAGATATTAGGAGGGGAGGCAACTGCAACTACTTAATCGTCAATGGTCCGAAGTTCCACGTTGAACACTGAACCTTGTACAGTCAGAAGTCTGTCTAGGCTTTTTCCTCTCCCAAGAGGAGATTGATGCCATTGATCAACTGGGTGCTTGTGAAGGGCTTTGTGATGTAATAGTCGGCCCCCAGCTTATATCCTCCCAATACATCTTCGTATTGGACTTTTGCCGTGAGCAAAATCACCGGAATAGAGGCAGTATCGGGGACACCCTTAAGTCGCGTCAACACCTGAAGGCCATCCATATTGGGCATCATAATGTCGAGAATAATGAGGTCCGGCTTTCCCTCTTCCAACCGGGTGAAGAGCTCCTCCCCGCTATACGCAGAAATCACGCTGTATCCTCTGCCTTCCAAGATAGTCCTGACAATGCTTACGATATCCGGGTTATCGTCGACCACAACAATGGTCTTCTCTTCGGCCATGCTGTCCTCCTTAGCTGCAAGAAAGCGGTGTCGTCACATGAAAAGTAGACCTTCTCCCCACTTCACACCCGATTTCAATCTTGCCTCCAATCGTGTTCACTTGTGCCGCTTCCAATGATCAAGCCTATAAATACGTAATTTATCACCCATGGTGAACAATGTAAAACTTATAATGGCAAGTACGGGCAAAGGACATTGGCAAACTGGAAAGCGCATTAGACCTTCGATTGCCTCAAGGACTCTCCGTTCTCCAGTAATTCTGCATAATCGTTGAGGGAAGAGAGCCGTAAATACTTTCCAGGGTCTCGATTGCCCGGCGCAGGGAAGAGCTGCTATAGCGTATCTTTATGGCTCCCTCGAGCTTTACCTCTTCTGTTCCGGGACCTAGGCCCGAACCGTTCTCGTTGATCATAACCGAGCCGAATATCTCTTTATTCCCTCTCCCGTCAACTCTGAAACCAACATTGGTTCCACTCACGATGATCAACCCCTCCCAGTGAAAGACTCCGCGGATTACCAGGTCCGAATCTCTTACCACCAGGACCCCAACGCCGCTAGAAGGGCCTTCAATCCCGACGGTATCACCTCCACTTGCCAGCCCATTGATACAGCGCAGCTGGGGAGAAGTCCTGGTCCCCCAGGTTGTGTTTCCTGAAACTGACAGGGTTCCTTCAGAGGGAACGTTTTCCACGACCGCTTCTGGCGCACTACAGAGATCATTGGCGAGCTGGGACATCTCGTCTGATGATAGGAAATCGCTCTGTGCCACATTGGGTATGGCTCCGCCTCGACCTGTAACGTTACCTTGCTGCTTGCCACTGAGCGCCCCCTTCACCTGTCCCTCCAGCGTCGTGTTAGAAACTGAAATGCCGACCTCGGCGCTAGCCCCCGGCACCAGTGCTCCTGTCACGGGATCATAGTCTCTTCCGTCCACCAGGAAGGAATCTCCAATAAAACGTGCATTGGCCTCACGCCCCCTTATGCCAACCGCACCGTCGGAAAGCTTATAGCTCTTGGTGACTAAGGCCTGAATAGTGTGTGATGAGCTTCCCACATTACCCGTCGAACGGATGATAACCGTAGCAACGAGGTTAGTTTTTTTGGTTGGAGACAAGAAAGAAACCGTAAATGCCCCAGGGGATAGTTTCTGGGTCCCCCCGGCCGGATTGGGGGGATTGGCTGCGTCCTTCTTAACCTGTTGTTTGCCCCACTCGATCCCTGCCTCGGCCAGATAAAAGGCCTGGGTGCCGGTCTTAAGGTTAGCGCTGGTCTTCAAATCGGTCTGCATCGATACCATCGCTCCCACGCCTACCCCTATAAGGAGAGATAAAATCAAAAGGGAGATCACCAGTACCATTCCCTTCTCGTTAGCCAAGGCTTTGTTCAAGCGCTTCATTCCCCTCTAATTCCTAAACTCCACGCTAGAGGAAAGAGTCGAGGTAACGGTACCACCAATTTTAGGATTGGGGTTACTGACCTGAACAGAAAAGGTGATCTTGATCCGCTTGATACTCTCCAGAGGAGGATTGTCGCCCAGATCTCCCTGATTGCTGTCATAATAGGTAAAGAG
>JAHFAO010000117.1:8689-10640 GCA_023250515.1 Deltaproteobacteria bacterium
AGTTGCTCCAGCTTATCCTGCGCCAGGTTAGCCGCGACCGTATAATTCCCACTTATATGATTACCCCGGATGACCCCCATCGTATTGAGAGAAAAGCCCAAAATACCTACCGCGATGAGACCAATGGAGATCAGGATTTCAATGAAGGTAAAGCCCCGCTGTTGCCTAGGAACAGCTACGCCTTTCCGGCTCACCCTAACAGTCTTCATTGCATCTACTCGGATTACAGATTCGTATCCTACCTGTAGGGCTCACGACCACTTGAGTGCACTCGCCCTTAATGTTTTGGAGCCTTACCGTGTTTGCACGGGCAGTCCCTCGGGGCGAAAAAGAGATTGTTCCCGTCTCTGCGATCACGATCCCTTCGGGTAGAGGTTTGGTGGCCACAGCATTACCGTCGCGCTGGACTGTATAATCAAGGGCACCCTCTGAGAAGACAAGTTGAAAACGGATATTCTCGGACACTGCCTGCATTTTAATCCTATGTAGCTCGGACTGAACCTGACGGGCGGAACTTTTGAGGCGGTAGGTGGGAAGAAGAGCGGACCAGTTGGGGATGGCAATCGCTGCCAGGATGCTAAAGATGGCTAGGGCTACTAGTAGCTCTATCAGAGTAAAACCACGGAGGCAAAAGGAGAGAGGGTATTTTCCCGCCCTGAGCATGGCGGGAAAATACCCTCAGCAATGACAGTCTGTCAAGCAGAAAGCTCTAAGTAAGTAAATAGTTTAGCAGGTGCGGATCTACACAAGAGGGAAGGGGAACCGGCGCAGGACCGGTTCCCCATGATGATGACGGCACAATAGTGCGGTTAGTTACATGTTCTCCTTCCAGGCGGTGAGCGTGGGCTCTCTGGGCAGCGCATACTGGCTATTGGCCCAGGCGAGGGCGCAACTGCTGTAACGGATGTTGGCATTACCCCGAATATCAAGTTCGACATTCGTATCGTAAGTGGTGCTCTCGGCAAGCCACAAGGAACCCTCGATAACGGCACTGCCTTGGACTGACACCTGGACATTTCCTCGCGCAATGACTAGGCCATGGAAGCTGAAATTACCCTGTATATCCAGATTCCCGTTCACGATAAGCACACCGTAACCCTCAATAGTACCCTGGATTCTAGCATTCCCGTTTATTTGCGTAATTCTGGGGGTACTCGATGTTCCCCAGTCATCATTACTACTGTAGTTGCCTCCGGGAAGATCCGTATGTGGATGGGTCAAAAATTGGTCGGCTATCTGTGTAACGGTCTGCTCAAATGGGGCCATCGTGCTAACACTCGGGTACCCTCCAGACCCACTAACGTTATCCATTTGGGTTGACGATAACCCTCCATTAGAGGAGTCGCTGTCAGTAATCTCAGTTTTCAAGGCCGGATCGGTCACCGCTATGCCGGGGACAGCAGGTGCCGCCGGAGTACAAGCATCATTGCCATTGATGCTGAATGAATTACCACCGAATGCAGTTTCAGTAGCGGCCGCAAGAGAACCCGGAAGGCTTATTGCGCCAAACGCATAGTTGACGCTTCGAGCGACATAGGCCGTGATGACTTTTTTTGTACTATTCGGGCCATTGGCCGTGGAGGTGAGAATCGCCCGGCTATTTCCTCCTGTGCTATTTGGATCGTTAATGGCCGTGACCGTGTAAGTATAGCCAGTGCCCAAAGAGGCAGGAGAAAAAGGAAAAGTGTATTCCGGGTTGTACGAAAAAGCCCCTCCCTGAGGGATTAGGGCCAGCGCGTGCTGGATGCCCGCATCGGCAACCTGCAGCGCAGTGCTGCCGGTCTTGAGAGCGCTGGCTGTTTTAAGATTGATCCCGCTAAAGAGTAAACCCGCGGCAGTGAGAGATAGAAGAATCGTCATGCTCATCAGGGCCACTATCAGCGATATCCCTCGGTCATTTTTTAGAGTCGCCTTCATAAATCCTCCTAATTATCGTTAATCGTTATTCGTT
>JAHFAO010000256.1 GCA_023250515.1 Deltaproteobacteria bacterium
GCGCAAAGCCTTCATGGGGACAATGAAAGACCCGGCATTTCTGGCGGATGCGGAGAAGTCGAAGCTCGATCTCGATCCTCTGGCCGGCGAGGAGCTGGAAAGAACGGTCTCCGGGCTCTCCAGGGTTGACCCGCCGCTGGCAGCAAAACTGAAGGAAATTCTTAAATGACTTAACCTGGGAGGGAAAAACCATGGATAAGATAGTCCCCTGTCTGGTGCTGGCATGCGTAGCGCTGGTTGGAAACCCTGGCCATGCGACCACACACGACTTCTATAAAGGCAAAACCATGCGCATTATTGTGGGCTTCGCACCGGGAGGTGGATTCGATACCTATTCTCGAGCCATTGCTCGCCACATAGCTAGACACATCCCAGGCAGTCCCACCGTTATTGTGGAAAACATGGACGGGGCCGGAAGCAGGATCGCCGCCAACCATGTCTATAAGGTGGCAAAGCCGGATGGCCTAGCCATTGCCAACTTCATAGGCGGCATCCTGATGGACCAGATCCTCGGACGCCCCGGGGCTGAGTTTGACGCGCTTAAGTTTGAGTACCTTGGCACGCCGCTAAAGGACAGCCGGACCTGCACCCTTACCAAGGCAAGCGGAATAACCAGCATGGAGAAATGGATGGCCTCCAAGACTCCTGTCAAACTGGGCGGAGTCGCCCCTGGGACAGGCCTCGATGACGGCGCCAGGGTCTTAAAGGTTGCCCTGGGTCTTCCCATCCATCTCGTCTCGGGCTACAAGGGCACTTCCCAGATTCGGCTGGCCGCCGAAAGCGGGGAAGTGTCTGGGGCCTGTGGCTGGGGCTGGGAATCGGTTAAAGCGACCTGGGCCAAGGCCATAGAATCGGGCGATGCCGTGGTGGTATTGCAGACCCGGCCCACAGCCCATCCAGAACTTCCGCACATCCCTCTGGCCGTCCACTACGCGAAGAGCGAAGAGGCACGCCAGTTGATCAAGGCAGGGATCAATGACCCGGCCGACATGAACCGAATCTACGCCCTGCCTCCAGCCACGCCTAAAGAGCGAGTACAGATCCTGCGTAGGGCCTTTATGGAGACGCTCAAGGATGCCGAGTTTTTAGCCGAAGCCAGAAAAACAAAGCTGGACATTGATCCGGTGACCGGCGAGGAGCTGGAACAGACCATTGCCGGGCTTTTTAAGCTGGAGCCTGGACTGGTAGCGAAACTAAAAGAGATCCTTAAATAGAAATAAGGGGGACTACAATGCGCAGAAAAATTTACTTGGCGATCCTGGCAATTACAGGACTTGCCCTCGGCAGCGGTGCTGCCTATGCGACCACGCACGACTTTTATAAGGGCAAGACTATGCGCATCATTGTGGGCACTTCGCCGGGGGGAGGCTACGATACCTATACTCGGCTCATAGCCCGACATATCAGCAAGCACATTCCCGGTAACCCCACGATTGTCGTAGACAACATGCCTGGGGCCGGAAGCCTGATCTCAGCTAATCATGTTTACAAGGTGGCAAAGCCCGATGGCCTTACAATTGGCCATTTCATTGGTGCCCAGTTTATGCAACAACTCTTGGGAAACCCGGGGATTGAGTTTGACGCTCTGAAGTTTGAGTACATCGGGGTCCCGGCGCAGGACAATATGGTCATTGGCTTAGCTAAGGCGGGCGGCATCACAAGCATGGAGCAATGGTTCGCCTCTAAGATACCGGTCAAACTTGGCGGAATTGCGCCTGGCGATGGTACCTATGATATTCCTAAGATCCTCGAAGCCACTCTAGCCCTCCCACTCCAGCTTGTCTCAGGCTACAAAGGGACTGCCCCGATTCGGCTAGCCTTCCATAGCGGGGAGGTTGCCGGAGTTTGCAATTCCTGGGAGTCGTTCAAAGCGACTTGGCGTAAGGAGTTGGAGTCGGGGGAGGTTATTATTGTTCTCCAGGCCACTCCCAAAGCGCATCCTGATCTCCCTAAGGCTCCCTTGTCTATCAACTTTGCCAAGACTGAGGAGGCGCGAAAGCTAATCCAGGCGGGTGTTCATAGCTATGGACCTACGGCCCGTCCGTATGTTTTGCCCCCAGGCACACCCAAAGAGCGAGCGCAGATCCTGCGTAAGGCCTTCCAGGATACCATGAAGGACCCGGAGTTTCTGGCGGAAGCCAATAAGGCCAAGCTTGATATCAATCCAGGAACCGGCGAAGAGTTGGAACGGAGCGTTAGGGAAATCTTCAAGCTAGAGCCTGCGCTGGCAGCAAAACTGAAGGAAATTCTTAAATAGGGCTTGGAGTAAAAGATCATCCAAACAAGAATGAAAGGAGGACAATGTTATGCGTAGGAGGCTTTGCTGTTTGTTTGTGGCAATCCTTGGACTTGCCCTGATTGCAGGTGTTGTCCATGCAACTACGCACGATTTTTATAAGGGGAAAACCATCCGCATCATCGTGGGCTTTGCGGCTGGGGGTGGCTTCGATACCTACTCCCGGGCCATTGCTCGGCATATGGGCAGGCACATCCCCGGCAACCCCGCCTTCCTTGTCGAGAACATGACCGGGGCGGGGAGTCTCATCGCAGCTAACCATGTCTACAAGGTGGCGAAGCCCGATGGGCTGACTATTGGCAACTTCATCGGCGGACTGATTATGCAGCAAGTCTTAGGAGGCGCTGGAATTGAGTTTGATGCACCCAAGTTCGGATGGATCGGCGTCCCCGTGAAGGACAACGTCGTCTGCGCCTTAAGGAAAGAGAGCGGCATTGCCAGTGTAGAGAAATGGATGGCCTCTAAGACACCCGTCAAACTAGGCGGAACCGCTCCAGGCTCTACGACCGACGATGTTCCTAAGGTCCTAAGCGCAAGTATCGGGCTCCCTATTCATGTGGTTGCGGGTTATAAGGGAACCGCTGACATTCGTCTCGCTGCGGACAGCGGTGAAATTGCTGGTGGCTGTTGGGCGTGGGAGTCGATCAAAGTTACCTGGAAGAGCGGATTGGAAGCGCGCGACGTAAATGTTGTATTGCAGGCAATACCCAAAGCGCATCCCGAGCTTCGTAATATCCCACTCGCGATCAACTTTGCCAAGACAGATGAGGCACGAAAGCTGATCCGAGTTGGCGTCCACGATCCCGGAGCCATTACCCGTCCCTATGCTTTGCCTCCAGGCACACCCAAGGAGCGCGTGCAGCTACTGCGGAAGGCCTTCATGGATACTCTGGCAGACAAAGAGTTCCTGGAGGAGGCGAAGAAGTCAAAGCTGGATGTCGAACCGGTAACTGGCGAAGAGATGGACGGGATCATTGCAGGGCTCTTCAAGTTGGAACCCGCCTTATTAGCTAAACTCAAGGGGGCCCTCACGGCAAAATAGTGAAAGCGGGGTCACAGTGTAAAATAAGGAACGATCATGCTTGAAATGCTCAATGCCTTTGTCGCAGGTTTTTACCAGGTCCTTAGCCCGACAACTTTCAGCCTCATGCTTATCGGCATCGCCGTGGGTTTCTGGGTCGGGATTCTCCCTGGACTTGGCGGTCCCACGACCTTGGCCCTAATGCTTCCCTTCATCTTCAAGATGTCCGCAGTCGAAGCCTTTGCTTTCCTTCTAGGCATGTCGGCTGTGACCAACACGACCGGAGACATTACCTCTATCCTTTTCGGTGTTCCGGGTGAACCGACCTGCGCGGCCACCA
>JAHFAO010000012.1:0-10461 GCA_023250515.1 Deltaproteobacteria bacterium
ACGAGCGCATCAAAACCTGCGGGATCCTCGATGCAGCAGGCATGGCCGGTGTTCGGAAGTATTTTATGAATCGCTCCGGGTATGAGCGCGGCTGTCCTCTGCCCGGCAGGCAAAGAATTGTCGTATTCTCCGTTGATGACCAAGGTAGGGATCGCTAATGATGCAAGGCGCGGTGTCATGTCATTTCCACCGCGTGCTCGGAATATTTGCGCGATCGATTCGCCTGAGAGCCAGGGATCCCTTTCGACGAACGTATGAAGCAGGTACCTTCCGAGTTTTGTTTTCGGAAACTCGGGGCTGACCAGCTCTTCTAGATGTTGCCTATGGTATTTCTCGATACCGATTTTCGTGTATCCATGGATCCGGTCATCGATGCGACCGCCACCGCCGCTATTTCCACCCACCAGGATTAAGGCTTTAAACATCTCCGGGTGATTCAGGCCAAGGAGAAGGGCGATTCCCGATCCGATGCTCACACCTCCAAGAAGGGCTTCCTTTACACCTTCAGCCTGACAAACTCCCAGGACATCGTCTCCCATGTCATTAAGGCTAAATTCGGTCGTGGGCTTATCTGACCGTCCATAACCCCGGATGTCTATGGCGATGATCCTGAAGTAGGTTGAAAAATGGTTGATCTGGTACATCCAGAGATTGTGATCAAAGGGATTGGCATGAACGAGAACAAAGGGAAATCCTTCTCCAGAGACCTCATAATAGATTCTGATTCCGTTAGTAGGACTATACGGCATTAGCGGTGACCTCGATCTCGATAAGTTTTCCCTCAGCAGAATAGCCATCCACGAAGGCGTATTCCATCTGAGGAGATTGAGCCGTGACCGTCTTTCCGAAAAGCCCTTTTAGATTTTCTAGCTTCTGGCTCCGGTGGAGGAAGAAGGAGACCTTGACCGCTTTATTCCAGGAGCTCCCGGCGTCATTGAGAGAACCTGAGATGCGGGGGAGGATATCAGCCAACTGATCACCGAGGGTTGGGAGGACGGCCGTGACTCCGGAAAGAAAAACAACGGAGTCGTAGATGAGATACCGGAGGGGAACGATGGGCGGGTCGTATTCTTTAAGCGTCTTCTCGTCGCCTCGCCGCGAGGGACTCATGGCGAGCAGGTCCAGCGCAACGCAGGCGCCTGAATCAAAGTGGCGAGGAGCGATGTAGCTAGAACTTGCCGACCTTGCCTTTCCGGAGAGGACCTTAACCCTCTCGTTGCTTCCCAAGTTTCTACTTTCCCTGTCTCTTCCCCAGAGTCGAGTGCGGACGGTGTTCTCTAGGGAGAGGCCCATTGCCCGCAGCTCCTCATCGAAACGGCTAAAAATTTCCTGCGCTTCTTCAGTTGGCGTCAACCCTGCCTTCCCCTCGCAGGAAAGCGCGACGAACTCTCTGCCGAGCCATTGGAATATATTCTTTCGCATGTCGAACCCTCCGAAGAGCTATATACTCCAGTGAGCGATACTATTCTACTGGCCCAAGGCTGTCTATCCACAGGCAGGCGGTTACGATAGTTGCGCTCGACCGTCTCGCTTGACCACATGTTTGCATGAGAGCTTGTTATTCGATACCTTCTCCGCCAAAATGTGTTATGTCTTCCGGCACCTGGCGCTTAAAAAGTTAGCCAAAGCAGGGTTACGGAGGTACTTTTGGCTTTGATCTGGCAGGTTCTCAAGAGCAAGTTCGGGCTGGTTACTTTAAGAGCTGCAAATAGTGGGAAGTCCGCTCAGCGGTCATTGGGTGAGAGCGCGACTGTGGTCCGGAAGAGGGTTGCCTTTGCCGCGCTCCATCATCGCGACTTCCGAATGTATTTCGTGACCACCATGCTTGCGATGATGGCGGATAACATTGAACACGTCATCAGTTACTGGGTGATCTTCCAGGCCTTTCGCTCGCCGGTCCTGGGGGGATTCGCCGTTCTCAGCCACTGGACACCGTTTCTCTTGTTCTCAGTCTACTTCGGGGCGCTGGCAGACCGATTTGACTGTCGGAGAGTCATCCAGACCGCGCAAATCATGTACATGGGGGTATCACTTGCCTGGGGGCTGCTGTTCCTCACTAACACTATTCAGGTCTGGCACGCTGTCGTTTTGCTCATAGTCCATGGAATGGCCGGGGTCCTATGGGGACCAGGCAGCCAGCTCCTTATCCACGACATCGTAGGCTCCGAGCACCTCCAGAGCGCAGTCAGACTCAACGCAACGGGGCGCCAATTAGGGGTTCTTCTCGGACCCGCGGTAGGTGGGGGTCTGATGCTGCTGCTTGGTCCCCCTGTCGGTCTTTTCGTGAACGTCTTAATTTACCTGCCGTTGACCCTGTGGCTGCTGAAGGTTCCTTATACCGGACACAGCCAGAGAGCTGGGGCGGGGAGAAGGGGGCAAGGACTGGGGTTGAAGGATGCGCTTGAACTTTTGCGCGAGGTTTCGGGGAATCGTAAGATTCTCTCGATGGTATTACTGGCTGGCTCCTCATCCCTCCTCGTGGGCAGCGCCTTTCAAGCGCAGATGCCTGAGTACGCTGATGATCTCGGCACGGACAAGGAGGGCTTCGGCTACAGCGCGTTACTGGCTGCGAATGCAGCCGGCGCTGTTGTTGGGGGACTGATGCTGGAGGGAAGGGGGTTTCTCCAACCACGGGTGCGCACGGCCATCATCTACACCATACTCTGGTGTTTAGCTATCGGCGGCTTCGCTGCGGCTTCAAACTATCTGCTGGCCGTTGTCTTGCTCTTTCTGGCCGGGATCTGCAACCTCACCTTTTTCTCTATGGCTCAGACTCTGGTACAGCTCGAGGCGCCGCCGAACCTGCGCGGACGGCTGATCGGCCTTTTCCACATGTCTAGCAGTGGGCTTCGTGCCTTCAGCGGGGTGACTGTGGGGGTCCTAGGCGGCCTCATTGGGGTCCATTGGTCTTTAGGGCTGAGCGCCATGGCACTGCTCGCAGTTACCATCGCCCTGTTGGCATTTTCGATCCCAGCTAGTGGAGATTAGTCACCGGAGGGGTGCCTACTTATATGATCGACGGATACGGGCCTTTAGGAGCACCGCCTTATGATGAGCTGGAAAGGTTTGTCCTGAAGGATAAGCGGCGCAGAACCGCTAGGGAAATGAGAGAAACGTGTAAGCTAACGACTGCCTGTTGGCACGGCAGAACCTTTTTTGATGAAGCCGGGTGGGCGACCATGTTTAGATCGGACCTCTAACCAATCCCCCTTGACATCAACTACGTTGACCTTCGCCCCTGCGTTTATGTTAGCGACTGTCTGCGATTCTTCCCTGGGCTCACTATAGACAGGTGTCGGTTGAAGAACCTCGTATTCTCCCCACACTACTCGGACGGCATTTCTAGCAACTTGCGTCTTTTTCTTGGAACTTGATTGTGCTCCTGATGTGACAGGTGACATCACTTGGTTCGCGGGCTTCGCTGGACTGGGAGTTTCTGACTCTCCTTTCGCGGGGACGTCTGTTTGGAGTTTTATCCTAAGCTGGTTTGCAGTCTCAGTTCCTTCCTCCCTCGGACCGCCACGCCATAAGCCAGCTGCCGCTATCCATGCTAAAGCAAAAACAAGGATAGCAGCGAAAGAAATCTTGTAGGCTACTTTTCCCCTCCAGGTACGCTCATTCCTCACTGCATGTCCAGGCCCTGGTGCCGTGGCCATTGCTAACGTTGCCGGACTTGAGCCGATTTGGTCTTGCGGTTGAGAAATATAATGTTCTGCCACCTTCTCATTGGTGGGTTCCCCCTCTACTTTTGCCTCTGGAGTCAGCTCAATCACAGGTTGTCTCAGGATTTCAGCTTCTTGGTTTTTTCCTTCTCCTAGCTCCCCGCCCTCTGCGAGGCTCTCCTGTATGCTTTCTAACTGCTGCGCTTTTTCTTGGGTCGATCCTAACTCGTTTTTCAGCTCATTAATCTCTCCTTGGAGTTGGATATTTTCCTCTCTGAGCTCAGTAACCAGGCGTTCCATCTTCGGGAATCGTTCTTCCTGTTTTTCCTCCTGGTCGGCCGTGTTTTTTGTTTGCGAGGCATTACTTAATTCGGATTCGAGCTCCTCAAGGCGCCGGTTCTTCTTTTTTAGTTCGCGCTCTGCCGCAATAAGGAAGAACAAAAGCAACCCTGTACCCGCGATAAGAGACCCCCAAATTAACAGATTCTCCATTCCTTCCCCCTAATCGTAATTGTTCAGCTAAGCCGCCTGCCTAATACTGCCTTAGTCGAACCCTAAGCCTCTCAATTTCCCGACGTTGGCGTTCCAGCTCGGCCTGGTTTTGGTCGATCTCTCGCTGTTGTTGCTGCAGTGTTCGCTCTAGGGTTTCAGCCGTGACTGCGGTGACGGGCTCAGGTTGGGTCCCCACGTCAGTGCCAACGGGACTAACGGCGCAGCCCAATGTGGATACAGCCCCTGCCAAAGCAAATGTAAGGATACTGAAAGAAATCTTGTAGGCCCTTTTTCGCCCTTCTGCCTCCTCACCGCCACCTACATGCGCCGGCTCGGTAACCTCGGCCATGCCTGAGGTTTGAGTTGTTGGAGTTGAGGTGGCTTCCCCGTCTGCTTTGGTCTCTGGAGTAAACTCAATCAGAGATTGTTCGAGGATCACCGGTTCTTGAGCGCTCTTCTCTCTGAGTTCGGCCCTCTGGCGTTCGATTTCTGTGAGTTGCGCCTGTAGGTTTTCGAGTTGGCGTGGTTTTTCTTGGTTTGCTTCGATTTCTTTTTTCAGTTTCGCGAGTTCTGTTTGGAGTTGGGTCTTTTTGTCGCTGAGCTCAGCGCTCCGCCGTTCGGTTTCTGTGAGTTGCGCTTGTAGGTTTTCGAGTTGGCGTGGTTTTTCTTGGTTTGCTTCGATTTCTTTTTTCAGTTTCGCGAGTTCTGTTTGGAGTTGAGTGCTTTTCTCGCTGAGTTCGACGCCCTGCTGTTCCATCTCCTGAAGTCGGGCTCCGTCTTGCTCCGACGATTTTGTTTCCGAACCGCTACCTGATCCAGACTCCATCTCCATGAGGCGGCGGTTCTTGTTTTTTAGTTCGCGTTCTGCCCCGATAAGGAGGGCAATCAGCACACCGAATGCTACACCGGCGACTACAGATGCAACAATTATCAAATTCTCCATTTTTAATCTCCTATTCTAATCATTCGTCTGAGCTATCCGTCTAATACTCACTCAGTCGAAGCTTGAGCTTTGGGAGCGCGGAGCTGTCGCTTCACTACAAGAGATTGTTGTTGGATTTCATAACTTCTCGGACATCGCCAATAGACGTCTTAAGCCAAAATTGTGCCATTTTTGGGTTAAGATGCCCCTAAATGTGTAAGTAGTTATAATCTAAGGTATTTGTAGATTATAAGTGATAATCTACAGCCCATTTCTGTACATCTGTACAAGGGGTATGAGCAAAATCGTGAGTTTGACAGGATTGTAAGGTAGGAGTTATTTTCTTCCTTGGGCTGGGACTTCAGGGTTGAGCAGGTTAGTCGGCTTTCCATCGAGAAAGCTCAAGATGTTATCCATGGCAAGTTCAAAACGCTCACGGAGGATCTCCACTGTTGCGTAGCCTCTATGAGAGAGAAGAACTACGTTGCTCAAGCGACGCAGAGGGTGATTGATCGGCAAGGGCTCTTCATCGTAGACATCGAGACCGGCTCCTCCAAGCTTGCCCTTCTCAAGGGCATGGAGCAGCGCAGACTCCGAGACAATGGGTCCTCTTGAGGTGTTGATCAATAGCGCGCCTGCCTTCATCAGCGATATCTCTTTCTCCCCGATAAGGCCTCGGGTGTCTTGGTTTAAGGGAAAATGAAGAGTGACGATATCAGACTCTCGGAGTATGCCTTCGAGGGAGACTCGCTCCGCGCCGACCTCGCGCGCCCGGTCGTCGGTCAGAGTCTTTGCTGTAGCGAGGACCCGGGTGTTGAAAGCCCTAGCGATGCTGGCAACCTGCTTTCCGATTCTCCCAAGTCCGACAATACCAATCGTTTTTCCCTCCAGGAGCTGACCGGGGATAGCAGGCCAGGCTTCCTGACGCATTCTCCGGTCAATCTGAGGGATCTGTCTTAGCAGAGCAAAGATCAGCCCAAAGGTTAATTCCACCGTAGAGATGCCTGAATCGTTGGGGGTGACCGAAACAGCGATGCCTCGGCGGGTTGCAGCCGGAAGGTCAAGATGGGCAATACCTCGGCCGGTTTGCGATATCAGCTTCAGATCAGGGGCGAGAGATAACTGCTTCTCACCGAAACGGGTCCGTTCCCTCATGAGCAGAATGGCGTGGATACCTTTCAGCGCGCGGCCTAGCTCCTCGTCGGTCACGAGCCGATTCCTCATCACAGCCCCATCGGCCTTCGCCTGCAGTTTTTCGATTGCAGGGACTTGAGTGGCAAGCCCCTCGTAGTCATCCAGCACTAGTACGCGCAACCGTTCGGTTTTAGTCTCTGCCATGTTTAAGTCCTTGATGAGTTAACGAGAGAGGTAGAGTCTTACGCACTCCTCGCTACAGAAGTAATGCTCGCCGCGTAAGATGGCCTCGCTTTTGGGCAGATAGCTCTGACACTGGGGATCTAAAACCATCTCTTTCGGTTGTGTCCAGTGATCATGGGAGCGAAGGCTGTGCTGTCGCTTGCGCCAAGAGAGAAGGAGATTGAGGAGGAGAAGAAAGAGGCAAGCGAGGACAAAAAATAGCAGCAATCTTAAAAGCAATTCTCAAGACCTCATGAGACTAACTCTCTTGTCATTCTTAACGCTCACCAGAAGCTCCGAAATGGTCACTCCTAATAGCGGGTGAATAACTTGGGGGGCGATCTCGCTGAGCGGGATCAGCACAAACTTGCGCTTGTGCATTTCCGGATGGGGAATCTTGAGGCTTCTCTTTCCCAGGATCAGGGTATCAAATAGAAGAATGTCGAGGTCGATAATACGCGCTCCCCAGCGCTTGCGGACCTTTTTTCGCCCCATCGCTCGCTCGATATTTCTGCATTTCTTGAGGAGAAGATCAGGCTTTAACTCCGTTTCAATCTCAATGACTCCGTTGACATACCATTCCTTAGATTCACCCAAAGGCTCACTCTCATAGAGCGAGGATTCCTTGATGATTCTGGTATCAGGAATCTTGGCAATTCTTGCCAGGGCCTCTAGATAATTTTCTTTCTTCTTTCCCTGGTTCGAGCCGATCCCTATATAGACCTGATTGGGCACAATTCTTCAGGATGAATCCTCCAGGATGAATGCTAAAGTCTTACCTGCCGGATTCTGTCCGTTACCTCCCTTAAGCGCTCTTTATCCACGCACAAAGTAAAACGCACGTAGCCCTCTCCCGCCTCGCCAAAACCATTCCCCGGGGTCGTGACGACTCCGGCCTCGTCGAGGAGCTTGGTGGTGAGCTCTGCCGAGGTGAGTCCCTTGGGGACGAAGACCCAGACATAAAAGGTCGCGCGCGGTTTTTCACACTCAAAGCCAGTTGCTCGAAGTCCGGATACCAAGATGTCTCGTCTTTCTTGATAGACCTTCCTGGACGGTTCTACGACCTCGTCACCGAGGCGCAAGGCTTCAATCCCCGCCTCCTGGACTGCCTGGAAGATACCGGAGTCCACATTGGACTTGACCTGCGCTAAACCACTCACCAGTTCCTTATTGCCCACGGCCATCCCGATGCGCCATCCAGTCATGTTGAAGGTCTTGGAGAGCGAGTGGAACTCTATTCCAACCTCTCTGGCCCCTTCGACCTGAAGAAGACTCATGGGACGATAGCCGTCAAAGCCCATCTCCGTGTAGGCCGCATCATGGCAGACGATGATGTTATGGCGGTGGGCAAAATCCACTACCCTAATAAAAAAGTCCTCTTCCGCTACGGCAGCTGTCGGGTTATTGGGGTAGTTAATCCAGAGCATCTTGGCCTGCCGCGCCACCTCCACAGGAATGGCATCCAGATCAGGGAGGAAATGATTTTCCTTTTTAAGGGGGAGAAAATAATTCCTTCCGCCATTAAATAAGGTCCCGATATGGTAGACCGGGTAGCATGGGCTTGCTACCAGAACAAGCTCTCCGGGATCAACAAATGCTACCGCCATGTTGGCGATTCCCTCTTTGGAGCCAATAAGAGAGACCACCTCATTTATCGGATCGAGCTTTACGCCAAAGCGCCGTTGATACCAGTCTGCTACTGTCTGACGAAACTCAAGAAGTCCAGCGCTATTGGGGTAGCGGTGGTTGATTGGCTTGCTGGCTACCTCCATGAGCTTCTCGACAATCTTAGACGGGGTCGGGATATCTGGATCCCCAACACCGAGGTCAATGAGGTCGACCCCTCGGGTCAATGCCGCTCTCTTTCGGCGGTCGATCTCAGCGAAGAGATAAGGTGGTAACTCATTGATTCTTTTAGCCTTTTTTATATTTAGGGCCAATTTTCCAAATCCCTCTCAGTTAAAATTGCACTCTTTTACACATTTTTTGCTTTTTTGACAACTAATTTTATTGCGCTTAATCTTATATAATCTACTAGCGAATAGAGGATAAGATGGCAATTCACATTATTATAGACGGCTATAATCTCATCGGCAGCGAAAAAGGGTTAAGGGGTAACCTCGAGGGCAAGAGAAATCAGCTTATCCAGCAGCTCAAGCAATACCAGGAGAGGAAAGGCTTCCCAGTTACTGTGGTCTTCGACGGCTGGCGTTCAGGATGGGTTCATGAGGTGGAAGAAAGATCTGGAGGAATTACAGTGATATTCTCTCGACAAGGAGAGAAGGCGGATGCTGTAATCGAAAGGCTGGCCCGGGAAATGGGTAGCGGATGCGTGGTGGTAACTTCGGATCGAGAAGTACGTAGCGCCGCAGAGGGAAGCGGTGCAGTAGCCATTTATGCGGGAGAGTTCAACGCCAAACTTAGAAATCTCGACAGAGAGATTTCAATCGAAGAAGATGAAGGGTTAGAGGAGCTAAGGGATGAAGCGAAGAGAGGCAACCCGAGAAGACTATCGAAAACAGAAAGAAAGAGAAGAGAGAGACTGAAAAAACTATAGAAAGAAGGTTTGTTTTCCTCCTTGACATAACACTTCTGGAGCTATAGAAGCGGCTGATTACAGCGTGTTATGAAGCCAGGCCGGTCAAAAAGGTCCCAGATGCAAGGCGCGCGAGAAACCGGCGAGTGCAGGCGTACTTAAAAAGTACGTTGGAGCGAGACGGTCGAGCGCAACGAAGCAGATGGGCCTTTTTCAACGGACTGCTTATGGCTGATCTGAAAGATCGCATCATTAGAGCAGCGAAGCTCGATGTGACCCTGTACGAAGAGGTCGAGGCTGACAAGGAGGCCATGGGCCAGGCCACAGCCGTTGTGGTACTCTCCAGTGTGGCCGCCGGCATCGGCTCCTTTCACCACGGAGGCGCTGGAGGGATCATCATAGGAGCTGTCGGCGCGCTCATAGGCTGGTATGTATGGGCCTATCTCACATACATAATCGGCACGAAATTCCTGCCAGAACCCCAAACCCAGGCGGATGTGGGACAGCTTCTCCGAACCACAGGATTTTCCAGCTCCCCGGGCTTAATTCGCATTCTAGGGTTGATCCCGGGGGTGACGGGGCTTGTCTTTCTCGTAGCCCAAATCTGGATGCTAGTAGCGATGGTGATAGCAGTAAAACAGGCGCTCGATTACAGCGGGACGCTCCGGGCCTTGGGCGTTTGTGTGATCGGCTGGCTAATTCAGGCGCTTATCCTCTTGGTGGTCTATTCCCTTCTGGGGAGCCCCACAGCGGGAGTCCACGTTTGATTCCACTCCGCGACGATAACCCTACGGTCCTATCGCCGATCGTTACCGTCACCCTAATCATCATTAATGCTACAGTCTTCTTTTACGAATTATCTCTCCTATCCTATGGGCCAACGGCTTTGGATAGCTTCATCTATCAGATGGGGATGGTACCGGCATCAATATTGAAAGCCCATATCCCGGGGACCGGCGGATATTTTACAGTCTTTAGCTCGATGTTTTTACATGGCGGTTGGATGCACGTGATAGGCAACATGCTCTACTTATGGATCTTCGGCAATAACATCGAAGACAGCATGGGGCACCTGCGCTTTATCGTTTTCTATTTGGTAGTAGGATTAACAGCTGCTCTAACCCATCTCGCTTTTAATCCTACTTCGACGGTTCCAACGATTGGCGCTTCAGGGGCAGTTTCAGGGGTGCTCGGCGCCTACCTCGTGCTTTTCCCCCATGCACGAATCCTGACTTTCGTTCCTCTAGGACCATTCTTTCGGATCGTTTACCTTCCCGCCTGGGTCCTGCTCTTCTTCTGGATCGGGTTGCAACTGCTCCACCAGGCCTTAGATCCTAGGGATCCAATGGCCGGAGGGGTAGCCTATGCTGCTCACATCGGCGGCTTTGTAGCCGGTCTTGCCCTTATCTCAATTTTTCGCAAATACCGGCGCAGAGCTCATTTCCAGTACTTTTGAATAAAGTTACCACTGTGGTTGTCGAATTATTTGGAAT
>JAHFAO010000012.1:10561-32644 GCA_023250515.1 Deltaproteobacteria bacterium
CACATCGGCGGCTTTGTAGCCGGTCTTGCCCTTATCTCAATTTTTCGCAAATACCGGCGCAGAGCTCATTTCCAGTACTTTTGAATAAAGTTACCACTGTGGTTGTCGAATTATTTGGAATAGGTTATGTATATAATCCTAATAAAGGAGGGACATATATGAAAACGAAGGTTACCACATATTTATTATTCTTAGCTTTGGCTATCCTAATCCCCTTGGCGAGCGTCCAGGCTTGGGAGCCGAGCAAGCCCGTTGAGTTTGTCATCCCTGCGGGGACTGGAGGCGGGGCCGATGTTATGGCCCGGTTTATCTCTCCCCTGATCAGCAAGCACAACCTCTCCCCGCAACCTTTCGTTGCCGTCAACAAGTCTGGGGGAGCAGGAGCTGAGGGTTTCACCTATGTCAAAGGTAAAAAGGGCGAGGCCCATCTTATCATCATTACCCTCTCCAATCTTTTCACTACACCTCTTGCAACCGGCGTCCCCTTTAATTGGAAGGACCTTACACCCATTGGCCGGCTTGCTTTGGACGAATTCGTTCTTTGGGTGAACACCGAGACACCCTACAAAACAGCGAAAGAGTACCTCGATGCAGTTAAAAAATCGCCCGGCACTTTCAAAATGGGCGGGACAGGGACCGCGCAGGAAGATCAGATCATTACAGTGCAACTGGAGCAGGCCTTGGGAGTGAAATTCATCTACGTGCCTTTCAAGGGTGGGGGCGACGTAGCCGTCAATCTGGTTGGAAAGCACGTCGATTCCACAGTAAACAATCCCAATGAGGCAGTAGGCCACTGGAAGGCCGGGAGGGTGAGGCCCCTAGCCATCTTCGATACTGAGCGTCTAGATCTGCCGGATTGGAAAACCATCCCCACGGTCAAAGAAGCCCTGGGTCTAGACATCCATTACCTGATGCTCCGCGGGATCTTTGCCGCTCCAGGTATTCCCAAAGACGCGCAGGAGTGGTACGTCAATCTGTTTAAAAAGGTCACCGAGACTCCAGAATGGAAAAAGTTTACTGATGACGGGGGACTCAAGCGGGCCTTCCTTACGGGCTCTGCCTACATCAATTGGCTTGAGCCAACAGAAAACCTCCACAAGGAGCTCATGACCAAAGGCGGGCTCATTAAGAAGTAGTCTGAGCGAGTGACACCAAGGCGAAGATAGCGCGGATGCGGAAGGCAGACATTGCGTGCGGCCTCGCGCTTTTGCTCCTGGGCGGGCTTGTGCTGTGGGAGTCTCTGAAGCTCAAGATCGGGTGGGGACTCAATGGTCCCGAAGGGGGCTTCTTTCCCTTCTGGCTTGCCGTGGGCCTCGTGATCTGCAGTGGGGTTACCGTCCTTAAAGCATTTGTCCAAGCCTCCTCTTACGGCGACCAGCCCTTCGTCCGTGAGGGGGGATGGGTGCCAGTCGTCAAAGTGGCTGTTCCGGCCTTTGGGATGGTGGCGCTCACCGAGGCTATAGGACTCTATCCGGCCGCGGCTATTTACCTTGCCCTCTACATGCGCTGGATCGGCAGGCACCGCTGGATCACTATCCTTCTGGTTAGCATCCTTTTACCCGTCGCAAGCTATTTTATCTTTGACAAATGGTTTCTTATCCCAATGCCAAAGGGATATTGGACCGTGATCAGCGGACTCTACTGAGGGGAGAGGGATGGAAGCTCTGGGCAACCTTCTCATGGGATTTCAGATCGCCCTTTCGCCCTATAATCTCTTCATAGCGACGATTGGGATTATCCTGGGAACCATCATCGGTGTCCTTCCCGGGCTCGGGGGAGCCAACGGCGTGGCGATCCTGCTTCCGATTACCTTCGTCATGCCGCCGACCTCGGCCATCATTCTGCTTTCCTGTATCTATTGGGGCGCCCTGTTCGGCGGGGCCATTACCTCCATCCTATTTAACATACCCGGAGAGCCATGGTCGGTGGCCACTACATTTGACGGTCACCCTATGGCAAAACAGGGTAGAGGGGGAGAGGCTCTGACGGCCGCTTTTATTTCCTCTTTTTTTGGCGCTGCATTCGCGATCATCCTGGTAACTTTTTTTGCCCCGCTTATAGCCGAGTTCTCGCTTAAGTTCGGACCGCCCGAGTTTTTAGGAATTCAAATGCTCACGTTCAGTGCCTTTGTCGGATTAGGAGGAGGGTCTGTACCCAAGACGCTGGCTTCCATTTTTATCGGCTTCATCATGGCCGCTGTGGGTTTAGACATTGTCAGTGGACAGTTGCGGCTCACCTTCGGAACAATAGAGCTGATGCGGGGATTCAACTTTGTTGTGGCGGTGATCGGTCTTTTCGGCATTGGGGAAATTCTCCTAACAGTTGAGGAAGGGCTTGAGTTAAAAGGCGTTCAGGTAAGAGTTGATTGGCGCACCGTCACAAAAACCCTGAGAGAACTACTCCCGTACTGGAGAACTTTTATCCGTGGGGCCCTTATCGGCTCCTGGATGGGCATCAAGCCCGGCGGGGCTACCCCGGCCTCATTCATGAGTTATGGTTTTGCCAAAAAGCTTTCCAAAAATCCCGAGAAGTTCGGCAACGGGGCAATTGAGGGTGTGATTGCCCCCGAGACTGCAGCCCACGCCGCCGGCGTCTCCGCCCTCCTACCTATGATCACGCTCGGCATCCCTGGCTCGCCTACGGCGGCGGTGATGTTGGGAGGGCTTATGATCTGGGGCCTGCAGCCGGGACCGATGCTCTTTAAGGAGAGGCCTGAATTTGTCTGGGGCCTGATCGCCAGCATGTATACGGGAAACGTGATCGGCGTCTTGATTGTCTTGCTCTTTGTCCCTTTCTTTGCCGCGATTCTAAGACTTCCCTTCGCCATTCTCTTTCCCTCCATCGTCTTTGTCTGCGCCATCGGCTCCTTTGCGGTAAACAACAGCACCACGGACATCTGGTACATGATGCTCTTCGGGGTCGTGGGTTATGTCTTCAAGAAACTCGATTACCCTATCGCCCCAATGGTTCTTGCCCTGGTTTTGGGAGACATGGCAGAAACTGCCCTGCGCCAAAGCCTGATCATGTCACAGGGCTCTGCGATGATCTTCTTTGCCAGTCCCATCAGCGCGGTCCTGGTTATCGCCTCCTTCCTATTGCTGATCTGGCCTTCGATCAGTCCCTACCTGCATAGGAGGGCAAGTGTGTAAATCTTTTTCCGCGAATTTTTGATTAACCGGAAAAATAGTTCCTGCGGCTGGGCAACGAGGAGATATTAAGGGTGGATGTACTGGCGTGATCCGCCGTTGAAGACGCTGGGATGGATGTATCTGCGGTCTTCGAAGTTCGGCCGAAAAACCGTTCTGCAACCTTCAGGGATGAGACAGGGTCTTTTCTTGGGGTGGCGGACTATAGAATGGACCACCACGATATGAAAATACTGGGGGTTATAGTGAATGATTGGCTGATCAACCTTAGTTGCTTCCGGTTCTATGGGGCTAACCGCCTCGGGAGTCTTTGCTTCCAAGACAGGATCCTGCCTCGCAACCTCGGATAGGGTCGAGGTTTCGGAAGATTCGCTTTTTATGTCCAAGTCCCTGCGAATGGTGAGAAGAGGGGATCCCCTCAAAGGCTCGGGGACTGAAAGCAAGTTGTCAGTAAAATGAACAACCCCTCTGGTATCGGTCCATTGGAATAGCTCTGCCCTCAGGGGAATAGGGGAGAGGAAAAAAAGCGTCCAAAAGAGAAATCCTAGCTTTCCTGTTTGCACCATATATATTTAGACGGACGAAAAGAGACTTTATTCGGCCCTAGCCTCTATAGTCTGAATTCGGGTGATCATCCCGTTGGTAAAGGTCAAGACAGGACCGCTGTCGTAGATCCACTGCTCCTGCCCACCGATCAGTGGGTTGGCGGGTTTTAACTTAACCACTCTCGTCGGTTTGCCCAAGGCCATCTTGGTCTCGCTCATAGTCATTCCCAGTACAGCCTTCCTTTTAAGTACAGCCTCCTTCACATGCTCCGGCCAAGGCTGCGCCCGTATTCTTGCCTCGCGCTTTTTTTCCTCGTTGACTTCTTTTGCTGACTTTTTCTTTTGATCTCTGTCCGGGTCTTGGGTGGCGATAGTGAAGTTAAGCTCCTCCAAAAAGGAATCGACGCTGATGTATCCTTCCTTGCCAGAGGCAAATCTCACCTTATAGTAGGGTCTTTGCGTGGATGTCCCGACTGTTTCAGTAATCTCGAAAGATTCCTTGGCGCCAGCGAGGAAAGAAGGGGCGGAAGGCGAGGGGGAAGAAAGGAAGACAGGTTTTTTGTTTTCCTCAGCGACTACCCAGTAGGTTTTGCCCACCCGCTTGCCCAGGGCTTCCAGCTGCTTTTCGGTAAGAGGCAAGGAGACGGGTCCAGCGGCAAGGTAAGCAGGAAAGAGTAAGGAAATAGAAGCTACCGCCAGAAATGTTTTAAAGTACATACGGCTTCTCTGTGTCAAAATTGCTATCCATGTCCAGCATTCTGATTGCGTGCACATATCACGAAAACAGACTACAAAATTATCCTACAAGAAATAATTGGCTAAACCAAGGGGCAAAGTTAGAAAGGGAAGCAGCAAATATTTACCGTAATTCCCAAAGCTGTCGGCAGAGAGGAGGACTGCCGGATACGAAGCTGGAAAGATAAAGTATCGTGAGCGTTGACTCGTACACTTGTGAAGATGTAACGTTCCTTGACACTTATCGAAAAGAGGGGGGGCTAACCAGTTATCGGTTAAAAATAAAGGGGCCATTTCCGGCCCCCTTTAAGTTTTGGTTGCGGGGCCGGGATTTGAACCCGGGACCTCAAGGTTATGAGCCTTGCGAGCTACCAGACTGCTCCACCCCGCGATAAGTCTGTGATCTGTCTCTTTTACATTGGGCTTTGAACAGAGTCAAGCTAATCAGACAGGGACAGAGATTTGTGACAGAGCTTAAAAAGTTTGTGAGCTGATGAAACGAGAGATGAAAACTCCTTTGGTGACAGTCGACATCATTATCGAGGTAGGTGAGCGTGGGATCGTCTTGATCGAGAGAAAAAATCCACCCCACGGATGGGCATTGCCGGGGGGATTCGTGGATTACGGGGAGAGCCTTGAGAAGGCATCTGTGAGAGAGGCAAAAGAGGAAACCTCAATGGATGTCCAACTCGTGGAGCAGTTTTACACCTATTCAGATCCGAGGCGCGATCCCCGTCATCATACGGTCTCCACCGTTTTCATTGCCAGCGCAGCGGGAATACCCAGGGGAGCCGATGATGCTAAGAAGGCCCAAACCTTTACTGAAGGCAATCTCCCTTCTCCAATTGTCTTTGATCATTCTCAGATCCTGAGGGACTATTTTCATTACAAGAAAACCGGGCAGAGACCGAGTATAGTGAGTTAGTGTTTACTCCAGCTTCTTGATGGCCGCCTCTATCCGTTCGCAACCCTTCTCCACTTCTTTCAAAGAGGTTGCGTAAGTAAAGCGAATATTCTCGGCTGAGCCAAAATCCTCGCCAGGAACCGCAGCAACCTGAGCCTCCTCTAAGAGAAATTCGGCCAGGTCACAAGCAGACTCAATCTTTTTCCCTTTAGCTTTTTTTCCTAGCAATGGACGGATGTTGGGAAAAACATAGAAGGCCCCTTGGGGATTAAAGCACCGTATCCCTTCCATGGCGTTCAGATTTTTGACGATCGCATCTCTTCTCTTTTGAAACTCACGCACCATCTCCGCCACTTTATCCTGTGGACCGCGCAAGGCCTCAAGGGCCGCTGCCTGAGCGATGGAGGTAGGATTAGAGGTGCTTTGGCTCTGGATCTTGGCTGCGGCCGAGATCACCGGGGCCAGGCCGATCGCATAACCGATGCGCCAGCCGGTCATGGCGTAGGTCTTGGAGACGGAGTTAAAAATGATCGTGCGCTCCCTCAGTTTTGGGTTTATGGTCACAATGCTATAAAAAGAAAATTCATCATAGACGATCTTTTCGTAGATGTCGTCGGAGAAAATGAGACACTCGTGGGGCTCCAAGACCCGAGAGAGGGCTGCAAGGTCCTCCCGATCATAAGCTGCACCGGTTGGGTTACTTGGACTGTTCAGGATGAAGGCACGGGTCCGGGGGGTCAGAGCCGCCTGTAATTCCGCTGGGGTAATTCGAAAACCGTTTTCCTCCTTAGTTGGGAGGATCCTTGGAACCGCGTCGCATAAAAGGACCATATCCTGGTAGCTGACCCAATAGGGGCTCGGAATGATAACCTCATCCCCCTGATCCAGAATTGCCTGGAAAACATTGTAGAGGGCGTGTTTCCCACCACAACTGACCAAGACCTCTTCCTTGGTATAACTGAGTCCGTAATCATGCTGATACTTTTCCACAATAGCCTCGCGTAAAGGCTCTATGCCCCTCACGTCAGTATACTTGGTCATCCCTTTCCTGAGAGCTTGAATGGCTGCTTCCTTGATATGCTCGGGGGTATCAAAATCAGGCTCACCAGCGGAAAAATTGACCAGATCCACCCCCTGTTCCCGAAGCTTCTGGGCTTTTGCGGCAATTGCTAGAGTCACGGCTGGCTTGATGACTTTTGTTCTCTCGCTGACTTTCATGGACAGTGAAACTTCAATCCTTGAACTTCTCTTTGAGCTTTTTCAGGACATTCGCCGGGACTAAGCGGGACACATTGCCTCCCAGGCTCACGACCTCCTTAACAAGGCGCGAGCTGATGTAGAAGTATGATTCGCCGGTCATCATGAAAAGGGTCTCGAGGTTTGAATTGAGTCCACGATTCATCATTGCCATCTGGAACTCATATTCGAAATCAGAGATCGCCCTCAGTCCTCGGATGACGACCTCGGCTCCAATTCTCTCGGCGTAATCTACCAGTAATCCCTCAAAACTGTCTGCCTGAACGCGACGTCCAAGTCTTTTGAACACCTCGCGGATCATCTGCAGACGCTCTTCTACGCTGAAGAGGGAATTATCTTTGTCCGGATTCGTGGCAATCGCCACAATGACCCGGTCAAAGACGCGCAGCGTCCGTTTGACGAGATCAATGTGCCCGTTAGTGATGGGATCAAAGGAGCCGGGATAGACCGCTATCTTGGTTCGTGCCATACTATTTTAGCGCTTCGTGTTTGGAAGCCGGATTCTGGTTATAACCGAAAAAAGAGAGCAGGGTAGTTCCGTATCGACGTTGGTCCTTGAGAGTGAGAGGGCCGTAATCCACCTCCACCCTTTCTCTGACACCATGTTCCACGACCAAAGTCCCTCCCTCTCGCAGTAACCCTTGCAGAGCAATAGCCTTAAGGGTCTTTCGTACCCAATCTTTTTCGTAGGGCGGATCAAGGAAAACAAGATCAAAAGTTTCTCCTCTCCGAGACAGAAGACGTAGGGATCGGAGAACCGGTATTATCCATATCTGCGACTTTTCCGAAAAATCCAAAGTCTGGAGGTTCTCACGTATCGCTCTTGCTGCCTCGCGTGAGGCGTCGACTAGCACGGCCTCTGCTGCCCCCCGACTTAGCGCCTCTACGGAAAGGTTACCTGTACCTGCGAACAAATCCAGAACCTTAAGTCCGGAAAGGTCATGGGGAAGGATATTAAAAAGCGCCTCCTTGACCCGATCGGCGGTGGGACGAAGGGCTCGACCCTTGGGTACTTTGAGGCGGCGCCGTTTCGCCCTTCCGCCGATCACCCGCATATCCTAGTGCCGGCCAATGAACTTCGCCTAACTTCGTTTATCGCCCATCGCTCTCCCTGCGGCGTACTACATCAAGTACGCCTCAGTCGGCTCGCGGCTCGTTATGCTCGTTCCTTGGTCCGGCACAATGCCTCCTCTTCCGGTTAATAATTTAGTTCTATACATTGTCAATCTGCAATTTGTAAGACGATCTTGCCGAACTGTTTACCCTCCTCGAGGCGACGTTGGGCACCAGCCGCCTCTTTCAGCGGAAAGAGCTGATCGATGATCGGCCTAATCCTAGAGATTCCCATGAAGCTTAGGAGTTGACGGAACTCTTCTCGACTACCCATAGTCGAGCCAAAAACCTTCAAGTGGTTCCAAAAGATCCGCTGGATATCGGTCTGAGGATTAGCTCCTGCGGTCGCGCCGCAAGTAACCAAGCGGCCTCCTTTGGCTAAGGCCGCCAGGCTCTTCACCCAACTGTCTCCACCGACGCAATCGACCACCACATCTACACCCCGCTTTCCAGTTAAGGCCCTGACCTCCTTCGCGAAGTCACTTCTCCGATAGTTAATCCCGTGGTCCGCCCCCCAGTTTTTGGCCATCTCCAATTTCTCGTCACTGCTGGAGGTGACAAAAACATGCGCCCCGATTTGCTTGGCCACTTGGAGGGAGGCAGTAGCCACCCCTCCTCCGATCCCTAAGATCAGGACATGTTCACCTGGCTTGAGCTCTGCGTTGGTAATCAGCATCCTCCATACCGTTAGAAAGACCAAGGGGAAGGCTGCCGCCTCCTCAAAGGAGAGTTGTGGAGGAATAGGGAAACAGTTCTGTGACGGAAGCGCCACGTACTCAGCGTAGGTGCCCTTCATTCTCTCTCCCAGAACTCGCAGGTGGACGCACATAAAATCTCTATCCGTGATACAGAACTCGCACCGGCCGCAACCGCTCAGTGGGAGAAGGCAAACGGCGTCCCCATTTTTAACGTTCCTTACCTCCTTGCCGACCTCAACCACGATGCCGGCGCCATCGGCACCCAAAATGTGGGGTAGGGGGATCTCTATTCCAGTCAGTCCTCGGCGAACCCATATGTCGATATGGTTTAGGGCTGCTGCCTTGAGCTGGACGATTGCCTCCGTAGGCGAGGTCAGCTTCAGTTGCTCTGCCTCCTCATAGCGGAGTGTGTCTATTCCCCCGTGGTCATGGATACGGACAGCCTTCAAAAGTTCCTCCAGAAAAATTTCCTTCTCTCGTTACCAATATATGGGAGGAGTGTCAATTGAAGTCAGAACAAAAAAAGGCAGCTCATTGAGCTGCCCGAGACCAATAATAGGCGAAAGATGGAGGAGCAATTTGACAGATAGTTTTTAAGCAGAAAATGAAGTTCCACAACCGCAGGTGCCGGTGGCGTTGGGATTGATGAACTTGAATCCGGCCCCGTGCAACCCGCTCACATAGTCGATTACAGTCCCCTTCAAATATTTTCTGCTCTGCTCATCCATGTAGACCCTGAGTCTGTCCATCTCCAGAACTGTGTCGCCAGGCTTCTCTTCTTTCTCAAAGTCTAGCCCATAGGAAAAGCCGGAGCAGCCGCCGCCAACCACTGCGACCCTGAGTCCATAGCCTTCTAGCTTCTCGCGCGCCAAAATTGTCTTAACTTGTTGGATGGCGCTATCAGTCAGCTTCAACTCTGGCTCCTGACCAGATTCTTGTGTGATTTCAGTCGCTTCCGTCGCCATCAAAGCCTCCTCTTGGGACTTAACCGTATTTCTCAAGCTAGACTCTCTATTGCCCGAAGTCAAGGGCACATAAACCCCTCTATGGTGTATTCGGAGGCGTTTTACTCTAGGCTATTGTCGAAAAGGGCCTGGACGAAACGGGTTGGATCGAAGGGCTGCAGATCATCTACTTCTTCCCCAACCCCGATATACTGGACCGGTATCCCCAGTTCCTCCTGGATGCCAACTATGACTCCCCCCTTGGCAGTGCCGTCTAACTTGTTTAGGACAATACCTGTGATGTCAAGTGATTCTTTGAAAACCCGTGCCTGCTGGAAGGCATTCTGGCCTGTTGTAGCATCCAAAACCAAAAGGGTTTCATGGGGGGCTCCAACCTGTTCTCTGGCGATGACCCTTCGGATTTTCTTGAGTTCTTCAACCAAATGGATCTTCGTGTGAAGCCTGCCTGCGGTATCGATCAAGACGACATCCGCCTTGCGCTTTTTTCCCGCGTGGAGACCGTCAAAGACAACTGCAGCGGGATCTGCACCGGCCTGATGTTTCACAATCTCTGCTCCAACCCTCTGACCCCAGACTTCCAACTGCTCCATTGCGGCAGCACGGAATGTGTCTGCGGCCACGAGCAGAACTTTTTTCCCCAACTGCCGATGTTTAGCGGCTACCTTTCCAATCGTGGTGGTTTTTCCAACCCCGTTAACGCCCAAGAACAGAATGACCCAGGGAGACTCCGAGAGAGAAGGAGCCATGGTGCCTCTCTCCGTTCCTTTGAGCATGCTGATGATTTCCTGCTGTAGACAAAGGGAGAGATCCTGTTTCGTGTCTTGCTCTCCTTTTGGAGACTGTCGGCGTATGGCGTCTATGAGCTTCTGGGTTGCCTTAACTCCAACGTCGGCAGAGAGCAAAATCTCCTCCATAGCCGCGAGCGCTTCTTCATCCCATTGTCGGCTCTGAAAGATACCCTCTAGCTTCTGTACCCAGCCTTCTCGGGTCTTGGCAAGGCCTTTCCTCAAGCGTTGAAGAAACGAGCCACCTTCCATCAGCGTAGTCCCCTCCGGAATTCTTTCTTATCATTACGGAAATAGGGTGGCAATGAAGGTTAACGGAGCGGATAGATTTGTTATTCGTTATTGGTTACTCGTTAATAGTGGACTCAAACCGTTTAACGAATATACGAATAACGAATATACGAAATCAGCTCATCTTGACCGAGACGACCTTGGACACCCCTGGCTCTGCCATAGTGATCCCGTAGAGGACCTCGGCAGGCTGCATCGTCCTTTTGTTGTGGGTGATGAGAATGAATTGGGAGGATTGGCTCATCTCCTTGATCATCTCGTTGAAACGGTCAATATTGGCGTCATCCAAAGGGGCATCTACCTCGTCAAGAAAGCAGAACGGACTGGGCTTGGTCAAGAAGATGGCGAAAAGAAGGCTCACGGCCGTCAGGGCCTTCTCTCCTCCGGAGAGGAGAGTGATGGATTGCAGCTTTTTTCCCGGCGGTTGAGCCACAATATCGACTCCGGTCTCCAGATAATCGTTCTCATCTGTCAAAACCAATCGTGCCTTTCCTCCCCGAAAGAGGCGGGGAAAGATCTCCTCGAACCTCTGATTGATCTGCTCGAAGCTCTCTTTAAAGCGGAGGCGGCAAACCCGATTGAGCTTAATGATGGTTCGCTGGAGATCGGACATGGATTTCTCCAAATCTTGCTTTTGCTGGCTCAAAAACTGGTAGCGACTATTGAGCTCCTCAAATTCCCCGATGGCGGCCAGATTCACCTCACCCATCCGCTCCAACCGACTTCGTTGCTCCTCGATTTCCGCTAGCAGATCCTCCTCGGAAACTCCGCCGTCTGGTCCTTCCGCACGCATCTCCATAAGATCCTGGCCGTATTTCTCTCGGATGCTATCACAGAGGTGCAGCAAGTTGAGTCTCTTTTCTGAGAGTTGGAGCTGCAGCCCGTTTTTCTCTTCCTGGGATGCCTCCCCTAGAGGACGAAGCTCCTTGATAGCCTCTTCAGCCTCAGTCAGGTGACGCGAAATGTCCCTGTACTCTTGACGTTCCTTTTCTAATCTCTCTTCCAACGTCTGTAGGGCCTTCATCCCTTCATCCAGCGACTTGTCGGCGAGGCAGATCCCCTCCTCTAACTGTTGTCTTTTCTGGTTCATCTCAAGGATCTCAGATTCACGGGACTTGACCTGCTCGGAAAGTTCCCTTTGGAGCTTGATCCGGTTTTCCAGATTTTGTTGGGTATTTTCTTTCCTTTCGCCTAACGCCGCGCTCCGGATACGTGATTCGGTAGCCCCTGTTTCGAGGCGTTCCAAATCTTTCTCCAACTGAGATAATATCTCCTGCTTCTCTGCCAAGGCCTTCTCTCTCTCTGTTCTCTCCTGGAGAGAGCTTTCTATCCGACTTTGGCAATGTTCTGTTTCTTCTCCTAGAGACCGTAGGTTAGTTGACAAGTCCATTTGCTCTTGCGCCAGCATCCGGAGAGTTTCCTCTAAGCGGCTGACCTCTTGGTCGGCTTGAAGAAAATCATGCTCCAATCGGAGCCGCTCCAAGGCCTGATGGTGACCTTCCTCTATTAGCGCGGACCTTTTTGTCTCAGTTCGGTCCATCTCTTCCCTTAGGGCCCGCAGGTCCTTCTCCTCGCTTTGAAGCGGTCTCTCCAGCTCTGACAATAGAGCTTCCAGCTCTTTTATGCGGCGTTTTTGGGAAAGTAGGTTTCCCTCGAGGCTATCCGCGCTTCCTCCTGTCACAACACCCATGGGATCTATGACTTCTCCTTCAGGGGTTACTAAAGTGCTGACAAATCCGTTACGGGTCCAGAGTTCTAACCCTGATCTCAAGTCACGAACCACCACCACATCCGCCAAAAGGTATTCGGCAATCTCTCTATAACCGTCTTTGACAGAAACCATTTCGAGTAAGGGGACTACGACCTCAGGCTCTTTAAGGGGGAGAGGCCTCCGCTCTCTTGGGGATAAAAGGCGGGGGACGAAGCTCCCGCGGCCGGAAGATTCACGCTTCAGATACTCAATGGCCTCAACCCCCTCTTGGTGCCCCCGCACGATGACATACTGGAGACGGTCTCCCAACACGGCCGTCAGGGCCTTCTCGAAAGCCTCCGGCGCTTCAATCACGTCCGCCACTAGGCCATAAACCCCATCAAACGCGGCCTCTTTCCGCCGCTTTAACATAATGGCTCGAACCCCCTCCTGGTATCCTTCGTAGTTCTTCTGCAAGGCCTCTAACGAGACAAGTCGGGAGCGATTCTCCTGCAACCGTTCCTTTAAAACCTCTATCTTCCTTTCCTGTTCCTCCTTGACCTTGCTCCATTCCTTGATCCAATCTGTAGCCTCAGTCGTTTCCCTTTCTATCTCTCTTGCCCGTTCCAGAGAGCACTCCGAGGCCGTTTTCTTTTCCTGTTGTTTCTCCCTAGAGGACTCTAGGGATAGTGCGGTGTCACATTGCTCCTTCTGGTTCCTGGATAATTTTCTCTTAATCTCCTCGCGCTGTTTTTCCTTAGCGAGCAGGTCGTTCTTCAAGTGAGACACTTGATTTATTGCGTCGATCAGGATTGCCTTTTCCCGCTCTAGCTCTGACTGAAGATTCTGAATTTGGGACTTAGTTTCTTCCAACTCCTTTTCCTTATCCCGCAGATAAGTCTCCTCAAAGAGAGAGAGCTGAACGAAATTCTCCTTGGCCTTTTTAAGCTCCTCTATTTCCAGAGTCAGGGTGCGGAGTTTCTCCTCCAACTGGCGAAGCTCGGCCTGAATTTTCTCCTCTACCTCCCGGAGCTCAGCCTGGTCCTTCTTGTAAAAGTCAATGGTCTGCTTTTCCACTTGTATCTGGACTTTGCGCTGATAGACGCTCTCTTGTTGTAAGCTGATCCCTTTTTCTGCCTCTAAAAGCGACAACCGGATACCTTCGCTCTCGGCCTCTTTGGAATGAAGTGAGGCCAGGAGTTGGACTAAGTGGTCCTCCGTGGCTTTTAATTTTGCCTCTTGGATGGAGATACTTTCGTCAAGACGCTTTCGTTGGATCTCTGCCCAGATCAGCTCTTTTTCTTTAAGCTCCTTCTTAAGTGAGTTGTATCGCTCCGCCTTCTTTGCCTGTAGCTCCATGCTGCGAATCTGGCGCTCGATTTCCCGAACAATGTCACTCACCCGAAGCAGATTTTGGTGGGTCCTCTCCAGCTTTCGCTCTGCCGCTTGTTTGCGGCTCTTGTATTTGCTCGTGCCAGCGGCCTCCTCAATGAGTGACCTACGTTCCTCGGGTTTGGCGTTAACCATCTCATCCACGCGTCCTTGCTCCACAACGGAGTAGGCCTTGTTCCCCACACCTGTCCCAAGGAAGAGCTCGATGATATCTTTGAGACGACAAGGGATCTTGTTGATAGCGTATTCTGACTCTCCTGAGCGGAAGAGCCTCCGCGTAACCATGATTTCACTGAAGCTATTGTACTCCACCGGAGCCCTTCCATCCTCATTGTCGAAAACCAAGGAAACCTCCGCCATCCCTGTTGGAGAGAGGCTTTCACTTCCATTGAAGATGACATCCTCCATGAGATGGCCGCGGAGGTGGCGAGCGCTTTGCTCCCCCATAACCCATCGTAGGGCATCGACGATGTTAGACTTGCCACAGCCATTTGGACCGACAATAGCCGTTACCCCTGAAGTGAACTGAAGGGCTGTCCTCTGGGTAAAGGACTTAAACCCAATCATTTCAAGGCCTTTGAGATGCATGGTCTAATTTGCTAACCGGCGGAACCTAAGAGCACTGGTAAGAGGGTGAATTAATTGACACTATTTCACAAGCAATGATGGGTGTCAAGAAAAAACGACAATATAAGGGATAGGTTCAGAACCTACACCACAATATATTGCGTTTTGATAACCAAATAAAACTACCTTTCTAAAAGCTCGGTATTCCAGTAAGAAACATCAACCGTATTGAGGAAGGGGAGCCATTCACGGTAGCGGGACAAGTTGAAAGTCTCCTGCATAAATGGGGTCCATTTAGGTTTATAGGGTTTTCGTAACAGGGTCATCCCAGCCCCCTGAGGAATCTTACCTCCTTTGCGCCGGTTGCACTCCTGGCATGAGCAGACGACGTTCTCCCATGTGGAAGTTCCTCCGAGGGAGCGGGGAATGATATGGTCAAGATTGAGCTCGTGGCGGGGGAGCTTTCTGCCGCAGTATTGACAGATACATTTATCTCTAGCGTAAATGTTATAGCGGCTGAACCGAACTTGTCGTTTTGGGACTCGGTCATATCCGACCAGAAGTATGACTCTGGGCACGCGTATCACCCGATTGACCAATCCAATAGATTCATCGCGCATAGAAACAGAAAGATCACTCCAGCTATCAAAGTCAAAGGTTTGATACTGTTCATTGACCACTCGGGCAATCCCTTGATAAAGAAGGGCAAAGGCACGGCGCACTGAGGTAACATGGATCGGAAGGTAGGAGCGATTTAGGATCAGTACCTTAGTATTCAGAATAGAATAAGTCGGTATTGATATAGAGTAGCTCATAGATTGTTTATCGAATTAAAACTTTTTTATATTTATACTGTCAGAACAAATCCTAAGATATCGGTGTAGGGGCAGAAAGTCAACAAGAGCGTAGCCAACATCCCCTAATCTCTTGATATTCTGGAAGCTTTGGACTATAAGGTAATTTGCGTCCATTTCCTTTTGAGACTCAGATGGATCTCCAATGTTGAGGAGAGATCCCGCCTCAATTACCCCCCGGGAAAGATATTCCGAGCCAAAACACAACCCATGAAACAAGATATCTTCATCAACTGTACTCCACAGGAGAGCCGTATTGCGATTATGGAAGATGGCTCCTTAGCTGAATTCCTGATCGAAAGGAGACAAGATAGAGGTATTGTGGGGAACATTTACAAGGGTAAAGTAGCCCGCGTGCTTCCGGGAATGCAGGCGGCCTTTGTAGACATTGGTCTGGATAAAGCCGCTTTCCTTCATGTCTCTGATTTTTCCACGGGGCCTGAGGATGTATCTCCTCTTCTGACCGGTTCTGATGAGGAGATCGTCTTCGAAGGTGCCAAACCCTCATCCCACCGCCGTCTTCCAATAGAGCGGCAGCTTTTCCGAGGGCGAGAGATTTTGGTCCAGGTCGCAAAGGATCCCTTAGGGATGAAGGGCGCACGCATTACTTCTCACATATCCCTACCGGGTCGTTACCTGGTTTTCATGCCTACGACGCACCATATCGGGATCTCTCGTCGCATTGATGATGACAAGGAACGAAAACGCCTGAAAGAAATTGCCCTCTCTCTCCTTACAGATAAAGGGGGTTTTATCCTGCGGACAGCCTGTGAGGGACTAAGCAAAAGAGAGATTCAGAGAGATCTTGGATTCTTGACCAAACTGTGGCAAAGGATTCAAAAAGAGGCTGACTCGGCAGCCCCCTTTCTTATTCACCAGGATCTTGATCTCATTGCCCGCACGGTACGTGATTTCTTTACCAGAGACACGCACCAAGTCTTTATCGACCATATCAAGGAATACCGCCATATCCTTGATTTTGTGGGTCAGTTTATGCCCCGCTTGAAGTCCAAGATAACCCTGTACACGCAGGCAGAGCCGATCATGGACCACTATGGAGTGGAGGAAAAAATCGTAAAGGCATTAGAGCGCAAAGTATGGCTTCACTCCGGAGGCTACATCACCATAGAGCGGACTGAGGCGCTGACCGCCATCGACGTCAACACGGGCCGTTTTGTGGGAAAAAGAAATCAGGAAGAAACGATTCTCAAGACCAACCTGGAGGCGGCTCAGGAAATAGTGCACCAACTCCGTCTCAGGAACATCGGTGGCATCATCATTATTGACTTTATCGACATGGAGAAAGAAGCCAACCGCAAAAAGGTCTATGAGGCCATGAAAGAAGCGATCAAAAGGGACAAGGCTCGCACCAACATCCTGAAGATATCTGAGTTAGGCTTGGTGGAGATGACTCGCCAGCGTACTCGAGAGAGCGTGGAAAATATGCTTCTGAGTGCCTGTCCCTACTGTGAGGGTCGAGGCCGGATCAAGTCGCACACGACCATCGCCTTTGAGATCCTAAGGGCCATTAAGAAAGAAAAAATACACCTGGGGGATGGAAAGAGGATCATGGTGCGGCTTCACCCCGAGATCGCCAACTTCCTCTATGACGAGGAAACCCATAGCCTGGATTATTTGGAGCGGGAGATCAACCAGAAGGTTATCGTGAAGGTGGACCACGATTTGCCCCATGAGAAGTATGAGATCTCAGCAATCTAAGCCATCTTGGCGCCACGTCTACAAGGTTTTATCTGATCCCTGACCCTCCGACGCGAAGTCCTTTCCAACGGATGACCCTCTAAATTTCATTCAATCTCCACAGGTTGGCTTGCTTCACGGTCGCCCTGATAAACGTTAATTTTTCTAGTTAGAGGGGGATTTGACTTTTTATCGAAATATCTATATATTTAGATAATCACATGGAGATTGTTCGCACTCTCAAGGCAGTTGCCGATCCTACGCGTCTTCGGGTTCTGGCGGCCGTGGCTGAGGAAGAGTTGACGGTGGGGGAGGTGCAGGAGATCGTCGATTCGGTCCAGTCCTCGGTCTCACGTAATCTAGCGATTCTTCGAGAAGCCGGGTTCGTTCGGGATCGAAAGGACGGCACGAGCGTCTATTTTTCCTTGCGCCAGGATATGCCCGAACAGGTCAGGGTGATTTTTAACTCGTTAGCGGCCCGATTTTCCGAGTTGCCGGGCGCGAAAGAGGACCAAGCGCGACTGCGCGAATGCCGCCGCCGGCGCATCAACCGCTCGCGGAACTACTTCGAGTCGATAGCGGGAGACTGGGAGCGAATCCGTAAAAGTTATTTTGATGATCGGGTTACCTCGTTAGCCATCGAGAAGCTGTTGCCTTCGAACCTAGTGCTGGCAGATGTGGGCTGCGGCACGGGAAGCCTAACCTTCGAACTCGCTCGCTTCGCGAAGAGGGTCGTCGCCGTCGACCTCTCACGAGCGATGATTCGGCGCGCGAGCCGTGTGGCCAAGGAGAGAGAGATACGGAACGTCGAGTTCCGTGTCGGTGATGTAGAGGATCTGCCGATGGAAGCCCAAAGCGTCGACGCAGTATTTTGTGTGATGGTGCTCCACTTTCTTGAGGAGCCTGCCCGAGCCATTGCGGAGATGTGCCGCATCACACGCGCCGGGGGATCCATTGTCCTTTTGGACTTGGTTCCACACGGGCAGGATTGGATGAGGGAACAGATGGCACATCGGTGGCTCGGTTTTGAGAGATCCTCGGTTGAAAAATGGCTTCGGGCAGGGGGTGCCGCCCAGGTGGAGTATCAACTTACCGGCGCCTATGCCGGGGAAAAAATGGAAAGGAATGGAACTCATCCAGTGGAAATATTTGTCGCGCGGGCTCGTTTGCCGACTCGTCACACTGCTGGCCGCGGCCGGAAAGCATGAGAATGAAAGAGACTGAAAAAACATTCCGCCAACGGATGGCAGAGAGTATTCTCCTCTTCGACGGTGCTATGGGGACGATGATCCAATCCCTTAAGCTCGACGAAAAAGCGTTCCGCGGAGAGCGCTTTATCAATCATAGCCGTCCGCTTAAGGGATGTAACGACCTGCTCTCGATGACGCAACCCGATGCGATCGAAAAGATTCATCGGGACTATCTAGAAGCGGGGGCTGATATCGTTGAAACCAACACCTTTAACGCCAACGCTGTCTCCCTTTCCGACTACGGGCTCGAGGGCGAGGTCTACGCCATAAACCTGGCTGCGGCCAAGGTCGCACGTCGCGCTGTGGAAAGCGTGAATAAGAAAACTCCCGTCAAGCCTCGCTTCGTCGCGGGCTCCATCGGCCCTACGAACAGGACTGCTTCCCTCTCGCCCGACGTCAACAATCCGGCCTACCGCGCCGTGACCTTCGACGAGCTTGTTCAGGCCTATTATGATCAAGCTCGCGGCCTAGTCGATGGGGGTGTGGACCTGCTGTTGCCCGAGACGACCTTCGATACCTTGAACCTGAAAGCTTGCCTCTTTGCTATCGCAAAGCTATTCGGAGAGCGTGGAATTCTCTTGCCGGTCCTTGTGTCTGTGACGATCACCGACCGCAGCGGCCGAACCCTTTCCGGCCAGACCCTGGAGGCTTTTCTCACCTCGATCTCCAACGCGGAGCTGACGGCGGTGGGCATCAACTGTGCCTTTGGACCTCATCAAATGAGTCCCTATGTAGCCGAGCTGGCCCGGCTCTCTCCCCTCCCGGTCTTCTCTTACCCCAACGCCGGGTTGCCTAATGAATTCGGTGGGTATGATATGGGGCCAGATGAGCTGGCAAAGGCCCTGGGGGATTGGGCTAGGGAAGGGTGGCTTAATTTAGTTGGGGGTTGTTGCGGGACGACACCTGAACACATTGCGGCCATCGCCGAAGCGGTACGTGAGAGTCGACCCCGTATTCCTCCCGAGCGGGACCGCTTTACTCACCTGAGCGGTCTTGAGAGGCTTACGATCCGTCCCGATTCCAACTTTATTATGGTCGGTGAGCGCACTAATGTGGCCGGCTCCCGGAAATTCGCCAGGCTCATACGTGAGGAGAAATACGAAGAGGCCCTCGCTATCGCCAGGGAACAAGTAGAGGGGGGCGCCAACCTCATTGACGTGAACATGGATGAGGGAATGCTGGATTCGGCGAAAGCCATGACCGTGTTTCTGAACTATATCGCTGCCGAGCCGGACATCGCCCGCGTCCCTGTCATGATCGACAGCTCTAATTTCGACGTTATCGAGGCCGGACTCAAGTGTGCCCAGGGCAAAGCCGTTGTCAACTCCCTTTCTCTCAAGGAGGGCGAAGAGGAGTTCAAGCGCCGGGGGCGACTCGTCAAACGTTATGGGGCGGCGGTGGTCGTCATGGCCTTCGACGAGGAAAAACAAGCCACGACTGTGGAACAGCGGGTGCGGATCTGCAAGCGGGCGCACAAGATCCTTACGGAAGAGATCGGATTCGACGAGAGCGATATTATCTTTGATACCAACATTCTCATCGTGGCTACCGGCATCGAGGAACACAATGATTATGCCATCAACTTCATCGAGGCGGCAAGGCAGATCAAGAAACTCTTTCCCCGTTGCCATATCTCTGGCGGCGTGAGCAATATCTCGTTTTCTTTTCGCGGCAACGACGTGGTCCGTGAGGCTATGCACGCCGCCTTTCTCTACCACGCGATCCAGGCTGGCATGGATATGGGCATAGTCAACGCAGGCCAGCTCGCCGTGTACGACGGGATTCCGAAGGATCTCCTAGAGTGTGTTGAAGATGTCCTTTTCAACCGGAGACCAGATGCTACCGAGCGCCTCTTGGAGTTTGCTCAACAGGTCAAGGGAACTGGCAAGGTATCAGAGGAAGAAGAGGCCTGGCGCGAGGAGGGCGTGGAACATCGGCTTTCCCATGCGCTCATCAAGGGGATCGTCGATTACATCGAGCAAGACTTAGAGGAGGCCCTCAGAAAATATGATCGACCGCTGCATATCATCGAAGGTCCCCTCATGGATGGGATGAACGTGGTCGGCGACCTTTTCGGCGAGGGCAAGATGTTTCTCCCTCAGGTGGTCAAGAGCGCGCGCGTGATGAAGAAGGCAGTGGCTTATCTCACACCCCTCATGGAGGCGGAAAAAAAGACAGCCGAGCGGAGCAGGCACCGTGCGAAGCTTGTGTTCGCCACCGTCAAGGGTGACGTGCACGATATCGGCAAGAACATCGTCGGCGTAGTGCTCGGATGCAACAACTATGAGGTGATCGATCTCGGCGTCATGGTCCCGGCGGACAAGATCATTGAAACCGCCGTAAATGAACAGGCGGACATTATCGGCCTTAGCGGACTGATCACGCCCTCGCTGGACGAGATGGTCCATGTGGCTAAAGAAATGGACCGGCGAGGCATCACTTTGCCGCTCCTAATCGGTGGAGCCACCACCAGTAAGCGGCATACAGCCGTGAAGATCGCCCCGGTCTACCGGCACGAGACCATCCATGTCATCGACGCCTCAAGAGCGGTTCCCGTGGTGGGAAGCCTAATCAGCCCCGACACTCGCAAGGCCCTGGATGAGAAAAACAGGGCCGACCAGAAAGAAATGCGCCAGCAGTACGAAAGTAGAACGGCGGCGGAATTATTGACATACGAAGAAGCGGTGCGGAAGAAGATGCACATCGACTGGGACGAATCCGATGTGTGCGTTCCCGAATTTACTGGCTGCAGGTTGCTCTCGGACTTTCCTCTCTCGGAGCTGGTTCCCTATGTCGACTGGTCGCCCTTCTTCCACACGTGGGAGATGAGGGGCCGCTACCCTGAGCTGCTCGATGACCCCGTCAGAGGCCCGGCAGCCAGGGAGTTGTTCGCTAACGCGCAGGAGCTTTTAAAGGAGATCGTCGAGAAAAAGCTTTTGGTCGCACACGCAGTGTATAGCTTTTATGCCGCCAACAGTGTGGATGACGACATCGTCCTCTACACCGACGTGACAAGAACCGAGGAGCTGGCCCGCTTCCATACGCTCCGTCAGCAGAAGGAGAGCCAGCGCGGGAAGCCACAGCTTGCCCTTGCCGATTTCATCGCGCCACGCGATAGCGGCCTGGTTGACTACATCGGTGCCTTTGCCGTGACTGCAGGTCATGGGGCGCAGGAGTTGGCGCAGCGCTACGAGAAAGACCACGATCAGTACAACTCGATCATGGCAAAGGCCCTGGCGGACCGGCTGGCCGAGGCCTTCACAGAGTGTCTGCACAAGCGGGTACGGGGTGAATGGGGCTACGGCAAAGACGAGAACTTGACCAACGAGGAGCTGATTGCGGAGTTATACCGGGGTATCCGTCCGGCCCCGGGCTATCCGGCCTGTCCTGACCATACGGAAAAACAAATTCTCTTTGACCTGCTCGGAGTTCAAAAAGCGACCGGTATTACTCTTACGGAGAACTTCGCCATGCTACCTGCGGCCTCGGTCTGTGGGCTCTATTTTGCCCACAAAGAATCCCGCTACTTTGCCGTTAGTGCTATTGGAAGAGACCAAGCAGAATCGTACGCGGCCCGTAAAAGTATGGCTATCTCTGAAGTGGAACGCTGGCTCTCGCCCGTCCTGGGTTACGACCCGGCTCGCTTCTCAATCCCTGCCCGAAAAGTTGGCTGACTAGAAGAAGCTCGGCCGGCCTCTCGCACAGTCTGTCCCTTTTATCGCTAATTCGATTCTTGGTAGCCACACACGCGAGGTAAGAAAAACGTCCTCCCCCGGTTAATTAACAAGCTCCCTTGAGGGTCATTCTTGTAGGCAAGAAGGGGTGTCAGGTATCAAGCCTCTCCCGCCCTCTCTTGGTCCATCTATTTGGACTTATTCCCATTTTGCCTACCCGAAAAAGCTTCATTCAGTGATTCAAGCGCGATCCTCCGTCTCCCCTGTTGGATGAATTCTTGACTTTTACCAATCGGGTGATAAAAGCCCTTTATCTTGAGAGAGTTCACAGCAAAGCCAATAGACCTTTTGTCAAAGCCAGTCCATATTGTGAGTCTTGGGAAAGTCGATTCTGCGATGAGGATCCCTTCGCTGAAAACCTTCTTCCTTGCTTTCATATAGCCCTCTCTTTGTCCGTTAAGCTCCTACTCTTGTTCTCCAACGCACTGGAGGTAGACCCAATTCCCTGTTACTCTAATT
>JAHFAO010000013.1 GCA_023250515.1 Deltaproteobacteria bacterium
ATGAAAAAGTTTTTAGTAGCAGGGATAATGGCACTTGTTTTAGCCGCTTTTAGTACTGATCTGTTTGCCGCACAGGGAACATCGAGCTTGGGCGTTAGCGCTAGTGTCACCAATACATGCACTATTAGCACTGCAGCTATAGCGTTCGGAGCCTACGATCCACTGTCGGCTTCGCCCAACGATAATACTGGTGGCGTAACGATCACCTGCACTAGCGGCGCGGTCGTGACCATTGAGCTGGGCGACGGCGCGAACTACCTGGCTCCAAACCGCAGGATGGTATCCGGACTTAACTTTTTGAACTACGAGATCTACCAGGACACCGGCCGCACCACGAGGTGGGGTAGCGTAGCAGCAGCGCAGAACAAAAGCGCAACAGGTACAGGCGCAGCCGATACCCATACTGCGTATGGACGAATTCCGGCGTTGCAGAACCTGCCTGCAGGAAGCTTTACAGACACCATTGTAGCAGCCGTCAATTTCTAGGCCTCTCTGACCCTCCCCTCTCGTCCAAGAGCCCGCTTGGCTTTCCGCTAGGCTGAGGCTCTTGGACGACCGACCTTACAACCAACACATAAATATTTGAGACCGATAACGCTAACATAATTCGTCTTGCCGTGGTCAAATTTGTCCATTCTTGTCATGAGATTACCAGCCCACAGGCTCTATATACTTTGAAAATAGTCCTAAAAACAATGAATTACGTGTTTGGGGTGGGCTGGCATAAGCCTTGCTGAGTAGACAACGCTATGAAATGCTTGAATCTAAGAGTAGCGAGTCGTGTTTTTTTTATTCTGCTTGGCCTGGCTTTGTCTCGAGTAGAGGAGGGCTGGGCAAGTTCCTTTCATGTGAGCCCCGTCCGGCTCTTTCTTTCCAATAAGGCTTCGAGCGCCCTCCTGACTATGCGCAATGAGAGCAGTGAGACGTTACGCTTTCAGCTTAGTGCCTTTGCCTGGGATCAGAACCCGCAGGGCGAGATGTTGCTCAATCCTACGGAGGACATCGTTTTCTTTCCTGTTATTCTAATCTTGGCCCCTGGAGAGGAACGTAAGGTCCGCGTCGGAAGGATGGCACCTATCTCCTCCACTGAGAAAACTTACCGCGTTTTTGTTGAAGGCATGCCTTCCCCCGTGAAGTCCCAGGGGTCGCAAGAGGGGTTCCAAGTGCGTGTTCTTGCAAAGGTGGGAATCCCCGTTTTCGTCCAGCCCGCCAAACCGGTTACAGAAGGGCACATTCAGGAAATGGCCATACGTGGAGGGCTATTTTCGTTTCAGGTAAAAAATACCGGAAACGTGCACTTTGTGGCAGCAAAGCTCAGGGTAAAAGGAATGGGGTCCGAAGGAGAGGTCATTTTAGAGCGTGAAATGGAAGGCTGGTACATACTGGCCGGCGGGTCCCGAGTTTACGAACTGGAGCTTCCCAAAGAGCACTGCGGGAAGATCAAGGTTTTGGCAGTAGAAGTTGAAACAGGGGAAAAAACCCTCAGAGAAAAGTTCCCCCTAACACAGGGTGCCTGTGGACAGTAACAACCTATAGGAATTTGTTCTCTTAGTTCTGTTCTTTAACTAATGCATGCGGTATCTGATCTGTCTCAGTGTACTTTTCTCCGCTTCATTGCTCTCCTCATCTGTCCTCGCAGCGAAGGCACAGCGCGCCATCTTCCAACTGACGGTGAATCAAGTCGAAAAAGGGGAGGTTTTCGTTCTCCTCAGGGAGGGGGATGTTTTGGCCCGTGTATCAGACCTGGAAGGAGCTGGGTTGAGGGGCTTCTCAGGAAACCGGGAAACCATTTTTGGAGAGACCTATGTTTCACTCCGTTCTCTCGGGCCTGACGTCCAGTACGAGTCAGATGAAAAGGAATTGGCCGTGCGGCTGACAGCCCAACCAGCTCTTCTTGGCACCACTTCAGTGGATCTATATTATCCTAGGCCACCAGGTATCATCTATAGCAGCGACACGACTGCATTTCTCAACTATGCTTTCAACTACATCTTCGGTTGGCAGGCAGCCAATCGTTTTGCCGTTTTTAGCGAGGCGGGGATCAGCATGAAAAACAGCTTGCTATACAGTAGCGTCTCGCGCAACACTGATGGAAGCATTATCCGTGGCATGACCAATTTAACTCTGGACAACCGTCAAAGCCTCATACGTTGGATCGCGGGGGATAGCGTCGCCAGCTCCGGTGGTAGCTTAGGGGGCGGCGCTGTCATAGGTGGACTCAGTGTCTCGCGGGAATTCAGCCTGGATCCCTACTTTTTTCGCTACCCGTCGTTCGGATTAAGTGGCGCTTTGCAGACGCCTTCCACAGTGGATATTTATGTCAATGGTCTTTTGGTGCGCCGAGAGAAATTAGTTCCGGGGCTTTTCGAGCTCAGGAACCTCCCTGTCCCTAGTGGCAGCAGTACCAGCCGAATCGTTATTCGCGATGCCTTCGGGCGCGAGCAGGAAATCAATTCTCCTTTCTACTTCACCCCCCGAGTCTTGGCACCAGGGCTTCACGAGTACAGCTACAATCTGGGGTTCCGCAGGGAAAACATTGCCCTCGCTAGCTGGGATTATGGGCCGCTCGTGTTTCTGGGCCGCCACCGAGTCGGCATAAGAGATTGGCTGACCGCCGGGCTGCAACTTGAAGCAACATCTGGTCTCGTTAGCGGTGGCCCAGCTATCAGCGCACGCCTTCCTTTTGGGGAGATGGAGTTTTCCGCGGCGGGAAGCTCCGAGCAGGGCCAGAATGGGGGCGGAGTCTCTCTCTTATATACCTATCTGGGATTGCCGGTAAGCTTCGGCGCTTCGGTCCGTTTGCTAAGTCCTAGTTACGCCAACCTTAGCCTAAAGGCTACTGACGGCCGACCGAAGCTTGCGGCAGATGCCTTTGTCGGCTTTCAAGTTGGACCTCGTACCAGCGTTGGCCTCCGATATAGCTATGCGGGCTACCGTGACAAGGGGCCCGAGAGCCGGCTCAGCATCGTAAGCACCACGCGGCTAACCGACCGGCTGAACCTTTACTTAACTGGCAGGCGCTCTCTCCAGGTAGACGGTAACGTGAATGAATTCTTGGTTGGCTTGAATTATTATTTTGGGAACCAGATCAGCGGGAGTCTCTCCCATAATAAGAGTGGCGCCGAAGCGACCAACTCGGTTGATCTGCAGAAGTCTCTGCCTGTGGGGAGTGGCTTTGGATTCCGCTTTCGCGCTGAGCACGCAGAAAAAGAGGACCGGGTGAATGGAGTGCTTCAATATCAAGGTCCTTACGGCCGCTACGAAGTGGACCACCAGCACGTAGATAGAAGGGAAGTCACAACCCTAAACGTGGCTGGAGGCCTGGTAGCCATCGGTGGCACCGTCTATCCCTCTAGACCGATTCAGGATAGCTTTGCTGTCATTCGGGTGCCCGGAGTGGCGGGTGTTCGTGGCTACGCCAGTAATCAGGAACTGGGCGAAACCAACTCCAGGGGAGACCTAATCGTACCTAACCTGCTTTCTTATTACGGGAACTTTCTACGGATCGCTGACGAGGACATCCCACTAAACCACAGTATTGAGACGACGGAGAAAACGGTTGCGCCCCCGTTTCGGGGCGGTGCAGTTGTTACCTTCCCCGTGCGACGCTTTCAGGGCGTCACCGGTTCTATCGTTATGGAAATTTCTGGAGAGGCAAAGGCTCCTGCATACGGCAGGTTGATCGTCACGGTAGGGGAGAAAAAATCCGAGTCACCCATTGGCAAACTAGGTGAATTTTACTTTGAAAATCTGCCTGTGGGGCGCCATCCTGCCGTGGTAGAATACAAGGCAACGACGTGCCAATTTACGCTGGAGGTGCCAGCCTCCGATGCGCCGGTCCTCAAACTAGGGACATTACGCTGCACAGTTCCTCAGACGAGTGGGCAAAGTAAGTGAACACAAAGAAGTTTTTATTTACCCTCGGATTGGTCTTTTTCAGTGCTCTGGGAATACCTCTCGCTGCTCTAGCTGCCTGCACTGTAAGTGTTACTCCGTTGAACTTCGGAGCCTACGATGTATTTGACGCTGGTCCGCGTGATTCTACTGCTACCGTGACCTATAAGTGCTCCTCTCCGGTTAGTACCGTTACTATTACCTTAGACAGGGGCAGGGCCCCGACCTTTAACCAACGGCAGATGGTCCAGGGCCCCCACGCGTTGAACTACAATCTTTACCTGGACACGGCGAGGAGCTTGATTTGGGGGGATGGGACGGGAGGGACACGCGTCTATTCTGCAGCAAACCCGCCTGCCAACCAGAGCGTCACGGTCACGATGTATGGCCGTATTCCGGCAAGGCAGAAAGTTCGCGCTGGGGTATACTCGAGCACCGTCGCAGTCACCATCAATTTCTGACTCGGCTGACGGAAAGGCCGTGTAGCCGGAATCTTTGGCATCCCTGTCTATGGCAAAGAAAGTCCACCCAAGGGTAGATCCTTAAATGGCTTAACGAAATGGCTTAACGCGATTTGTCCATTTGTGTCAAAGGATTTTAGGTTGTAGTCGGATGAAATGTCCATAAAAACAGTCACTTAAGTGCTTCAAGGTGACTGGCATAGGCCTTGCTTGATGTGAGAATAGAAAGAACAAAGGCATGGTAAGTCGACATTCCCTAGGAACAGCAAGGCGAGCGCTTTTCTTCGTCCTTTTTAACCTGGTTTTCTGCCAAGTAGAGCATAGCTGGGCGGCATCATTTCATATAAGCCCCTTCCGGATTTTTCTTTCTGCCAAGACTCCAAACGCGGTGCTCACCTTACGGAACGAGAGCAGTGAGATGTTGCATTTCCAGCTTAGGGTGTTTGCGTGGGACGAAAGCCCGAAGGGCCAGCCGCTGCTCAGTGCGACTGAAGATATCGTTTTTTTCCCTCTCCAACTGGTACTAGCGCCGGGGGAGGAGCGCAAGGCGCGGCTCGGCAGGACGGTTCCAGTCGACTCCTCTGAAAAAACTTACCGCCTCTTTGTCGATCAGCTTCCACCGCCCGAGAAAGCTCGCGGGTCACAGCACGAATCTGGGTTTCAGCACGAGTCTGAGGTGAGGATGATGGCGAGGGTTACTATCCCTATTTTCATCCAGCCGAATAAACAGGTAACAGAAGGACGCGTCGAGGAAATGGCGATGCGCAAAGGGCTGTTCTCGTTTCAGATCAAGAATACGGGAAATATACATTTCTTGCCGCAGGATATTAGAATTAGTGGCTTTGGGGTGGCCGGGGAGGCGATTTTTGAACGAAAGTTGAATGGCTGGTACGTTCTAGCAGGCGGTTTACGTGTTTACGAACTGGATCTTTCCAAAGAGGACTGTTTCAGAATCAAGGCCTTGGCCGTGGAGTTGAAAGCCGCCAACTTGACCGTTAAGGACCGGTTTCACATACCTCCGGGTGCCTGTGGCCAATAAGATGTCGAGGATGAGTATGTGTGTCCAAATTTCAGATCGTGCTTTTGTCTCTCTGCCAGGTCCGGCTAGTGGCCATATATGGATTCTTCTCGACAAGTCACCCTTCCGTGCCGTGGCAGCGCAAAGATGAGCGTGCCATTCCCTGGTTGATCATCAACGGGACTGACAAAGGGAGATATTCCGATTGAACTTCCTTTCAAGTTCAAGCTAGCGATAAACCTAAGGACTGCGAGGGCGACTGATCTCAAGATCTCCAAAGACATGCTTGTAAGAGCAGATGAGATGATCGAGTAAGTTAGGTAAAGATGAGCTGGAAGAAAGTGACGGAGCTCTTCTCTTGGTATAAGGGCGGTCTTCGGAGGCGCCTTCTCTGGACGGGTCTTCTCTTTTTAGCAATTGCTCTCCTCACCAATACGGTTGCCGGGTACCTATATTCTCGCGCGCAGATAAAGAAAGGCGCTGGCAAACTCCAGGCAGAGATCGCCTCTAGGGTTGCCAATGAGATCGCTGAATTCGTCGACCGAAAGGTGGAGCGGCTGTTCGATCTCTCCGGCCCCGCGAGCCTTTACGAGCTAGGAAGTGGAGCCCAAAGGCACTTGGCTCTCCTTCTTTTAAGAAATGACAAGGCCTTTACTGAAGTTTCGGTTTTAAGCGAAAAGGGGATCGAGGTCCTGAAGCTTTCTGAAAAAAGGGTTTTTCTTCCTCGGGATCTTTCTGACCAAAGCCAGTCAGAGAAGTTCAAGAGAGCTATTGCGGGAGTGAGCTACGTGAGCTCTGTCTACACCTCAGATAAGGCCGAGCCCTATGTTACCGTGGCCGTCCCCATCAGCATAACTCCTAGGCAAGTTGTAGGAGTCGTAACCGCCGAGCTGAACCTAAAGTCCCTTTGGCAAATCATCGTTGATATTGGGTTCGGTCAAGCCGGCTACGCCTATCTGGTAGACAGCCGAGGAAATCTGATTGCCCATCGGGATCTATCCGAGGTTTTAAAGGGCCGCTCCTTATCTCATCTATCTACAGTCAAAAGGTTTCTTCAAAACCCTTCATCTTTAGACTCCAAACCCGGTGAAGAAGCCCGAGGACTAGATGATCAACTTGTCCTTTCCACGTACGGTCCTATCCCTCAGGTGCGCTGGGCTGTTATTTTAGAAGAGCCTTTGGCTGCTGCTTTAGCTGAGCTGAGAAAGATGGAGCGCTACGCATTCGTATTCCTGGGGCTCGGGCTGTTAGTTGGAGCACTGATAATTGTGTGGGTCAGTAACAGGATCACCAAGCCGATTCTTGAACTCCATAAGGGCGCTGAGATTATCGGAGGAGGAAACCTTGACCACAGAGTGAAGGTCCGGACTGGAGATGAGATTGAGCGGTTGGCTGATCGTTTCAACTTGATGGCATGTGAGCTAAAGAACTGGTATACGACCCTTGAGGAGAGGGTGAGACAACGAACGAAGGAACTTTCAGCTCTCAACCGCGATCTCCAAGAGGCAAATAGAGTTAAGTCAGAATTTCTAGCAGCGATGTCCCACGAGCTGCGCACGCCTCTCAACGTGATCATGGGCAATATCGATTTGCTGAAGGATAACTATTTCGGTGAGATCAATGAGAGACAGAAGGAGAGCCTAAATAAGGTTTGCCGGTATTCCAAAATGCTTCTCAAGCTAATTAACCAAGTGCTAACGCTTACCAAAGTGGAAGCGAAAAAGATGACTCTTGATGTTTCGACGTTTCCCCTGGATGAGATCATCGCCCAGACGCAGACCTATGTGGAGCAGCTTAACCGAGATAACCGTTTACAGGTCCTTTGGGAGGTGGAGCCAGATCTGCCTCCCTTGACTACAGATGAGATGAAGCTCGAGGAGATCCTGCAAAACTTAATTGGGAACGCCTTCAAGTTTACCCTAGAGGGTAGGATTGAGGTCCGGGTGCGCGACCTCGAGGGGGGAGGGCGAGTCGAGTTTGCCGTAGCCGATACAGGTATTGGCATGGAAAAAAGTGACCTTGGCAAGATCTTTGATCAATTTCACCAGCTCAAGGAAGCGCACACGGGAAATTATGACGGGGTGGGTTTAGGGCTTAGCATTGTGAAGAGATACCTCGATCTCATGCAGGGGGAAATCCGTGTCGAGAGCCAGACGGGAAAGGGGTCCACGTTTACCTTCACCTTGCCTTATGCCCCTCTCGCAGCATCCGAGCCACCAAACTTCCCAGCCGCTAGGAAGCTAGAAAGCCAGGAAGAGAAAACGAATGTGAGTCGACCAGTTAGAAGAACTTGACCGGGATGCCAACTTCATGTAATGAAAAACGGAGGTTAAATAGAGGAGGAATAAAACCAATGCACCATGGCTTTGCTAAGTCGCTTGGCAGGTTAGCCCTGCTCATCACCATAGGGATCGGCATTTTTTTTAAAACCTGGAGTGCTCCTGTGATCGCCCATGCCGTCGAGGAGGCTGAAGAGTCTGTTGCCGGCGAAGACTTTGAACGGGATCCCTGGGAGCCATTCAACGAGACGATGTTCTCGTTCAACCGCCAGGTTGACCGTTTCCTTGTAAAGCCCGTAGCCACGGTTTGGGATGCGGTCCTCCCGGATCCCGTCCAGAGGAGCCTCAGGAATGCGCTAGATAATCTCGCTGTCGTGCGGCGGCTTGTCAACAACCTTCTCCAGCTTAAACTCGTCGGCGCTGGCCGTGAGGTGGCTCGCTTCACCATCAACAGCACGATCGGCATCGCCGGACTCTTCGATGTTGCAAAGGACGGGTTGGGCATCGAGCAGAGTGACGAGGACACCGGCCAGACAATGGGAGTTTACGGCATTGGACCCGGCCCTTACCTGATCCTGCCATTTTTACCGCCGATGACGGTCCGGGATGGGATTGGCTACGCCGCAGACGGCGCTATGAACCCGCTTAACTACTTTATCCCATTCGCAGCCACGGCGGGCATCCATGGCACAAATGCTGTCAACGAGCGGTCGCTTAATCTCAATAAGTTTGAGCGTGTTGAAGAGTCCGTTATTGACCTCTACAGCGCTGTTCGAAACGCCTATTTGCAAAGGCGGGCTGCAGCCATCAAGGAGTGACGAATCGGACTGCGATGGCGAGGAAAGGCGAGTTTCTAGCGGGGAAGAAGATTGACCCCGAGCCGATCAACCCGTCAACTTCTATCACGGATTTGGTGGACAACAACTTTATTTCCTATAACGCCGGCCGGCTGCGTGAGGCCTGCAAGCTGTTTACTGACAAGATCCTTCAAGATGATGTCACCGTTGGCTTAAGTCTCAGTGGCGCCCTGACTCCAGCAGGCCTCGGCATCTCCGCCCTTATTCCCCTCATCGAAAATGGTTTTGTAGACTGGATAGTCAGTACCGGAGCCAATCTCTACCATGACACGCATTTCGCCATGGGGCTTCCGATGCACCGTGGTACCCCCGACGCAAACGATGTGACCCTGAGAGAAGAAGGCATTGTCAGGATCTACGACATTTTTTTCAATTATGACATTCTGATCTCTACGGATGATTTCTTCCGCGAGATCCTCAAGGCCCCTGAGTTCCAAAAGGAGATGAGCACCTCGGAACTCCACTTCCTCGTGGGGAGGTATCTCTCTGAGCGGGAGAAGGTACTGGGAACAGAAAAAAAGTCCCTCTTGGCTACAGCCTATCAGTACGGAGTCCCCATTTACACCTCTTCTCCAGGAGACAGTTCCATTGGGATGAATGTGGCGGCATTGGCCCTGAAAGGAAACGGGCTTAAGTTTGACGTCTCTTTGGATGTCAATGAATCTGCAGCGATCGTACTTGAGGCCAAGCGGACCGGGGGAAGGAGCGCGGCAATCATCCTAGGAGGAGGCTCGCCAAAAAATTTCCTCCTGCAGACTGAACCCCACATCCAAGAGGTCCTTAGCCTAAACGAGAAAGGGCATGATTACTTTATCCAGGTAACAGATGCCCGGGTAGATACTGGAGGGCTCTCTGGGGCTACACCGGGCGAAGCAGTCAGTTGGGGAAAGATTGATCCAGACCAGCTTCCTGATTCTGTCGTCTGCTATGTGGACTCAACCATTGCCCTCCCCATCCTCACCGCCTATGCCCTGGCGGCACATCCTCCTAGGAAACCCAAGCGTCTCTTTGACCGCAGGGAGCACCTGCTAAAGAATATCGAGAAAGAATTCAAGGAAAAGTTCGGCAAGATCAAACTGCGGTAGATGAATATAGTCCCAGGATGCCGGAGACAAATTTCCGGCATCCTGGACAGTCGCTACTCCAGATTAGAGGGAAACAGCCTAGGCTTTTTTTGTAGGCTGTTCCATTTGCAGCGCGGGAGAGATTGCCTCTCCGCTACCGCTAAAGGTTACCGTCCTTGTCGTTGCTCTACTTGTGCGGTGCGTTTCTCTTCTGACGGAACGGCAATAGCCTCTTTATAAACCAGAATCTCGATGCGCCGGTTTTTGTGCCGTCCTTCTCGTGTGCTGTTATCCGCCAGAGGGGCGCTCTTCCCGTACGACACCGCGGTCACACGGATAGGATCCATCTTCTTCTGGGTGATGAGATACCTTGCCACGCTCTCCGCTCTTTTCCGTCCCAACTCGTAGTTGTAGTCCTCAGCCCCTGTACCGTCAGTATGCCCAGCAATGAGGAAGATGGCGCCTTCTGTTATCTCAGCTTTGAGATCACTTAAAAAGCCATCGATCTCCCTTTTCGTTTGATCTGTCAAGGCAGCCGAGTTAAAAGCAAAATTCGCCCCCTCCTTAAGATTCAGGACAAATCGTCTTTCCAACCGAAGGTTGGCAAGGCTACTCAGAGCTTTTTCTGCCTTGGCATCAATCTGACCTAGACGACCCTCCATATCGTTCATCCGCCCCCCCATCTGGGCCCCCATCTGGGCCAGGCGGGAATCCGTAGCAGAGAGCTGTCCCCCTAACTTGTCAATCCGACCCTCTGCCGTAGAAACGCGTCCCTCCACGGGATTCATCTGTTCCCTAACCCAATCCCGGGTCGCTACGCATCCCTGCAAACCAAGCAGAAGGATCATGCCTAAGAAAAGCATGAAAGGAATCCTTCTATAATTTATATATCGTACCATCACTGCACCTCCCTTTCTTCTCTATCTTAAAATTTAGCTCCACCTTTTGCTCACAAATGCTCAGAAACCAAACTCATCAGCTCAATCTTGGAAAAAGGCTTTTTGAGAAAACTCACCTCGTGTCTTTTCTCCTCTTCCAGCTGCGACCGAAATTGGCTCAAGCTACCACTCATGTAGATTGTCTTTATCTTTGGGTTATGGGTCCTTATATGCTTCATCATTTCCAGGCCGTTTTTCTCAGGCATATGGATATCGGTTATGACTAGGTCCGGTCTGAAAAGCGTGTAGATCCAATATCCATCAGCACCATTGCGGGCCCTCATGACCTCATAGCCTTCGCTCTCCAGCATCTGCTGAAGAATAAAGGCCAACCCCTCGTCGTCATCTACAATCAAAACCTTCGTATATATTCGCTTCCTTTATCTGGAAGCGATATTTTACTTCAAAAGGCATACCAAGTTCTCTGGATCAAGCTAATCCATTGATTCTAAACGGTTTTTATTAAATGCTGGTTGGCTGCAGCAGTTCTTTATGAAGGAATTTTCCTACAGGGAAGGCGAAGGTAATTTCCTGCACTCTAATTAGATTTCTTAAAATCATCTACTTTCAGGTCATGTTTTTTAAGGAGATCGTAGAAATCGGCCCTGTACTTCCCAGCAAGTCGTGCCGCCTGGCTCACATTGCCCTCACTGAGTTCAAGCAGATGGATTAGATAGCCCTTTTCGAAAGCATCTTTGGCCTCTTTGAGGGGTTTTAATGTGTCTTCGGCCATCTCATTTTTTTGAAAAGGAACTTTCGTCTGGAGAATAAGATCTTCGGTGAGGATATCCTGCCGAGTCATGGCCACCGCATACTCAATTGTATTCTCTAACTCTCTTACATTTCCCGGCCATTCATGGAGCATAAGCCTTCGCATGGCCACAGGCGTCAGACCTTTTACATCTTTCTTCATCTGCTGGATGAACCTTTTCAGAAAATGTTCTACCAAAAGAGGGATATCCTCTTTTCTTTCTCTCAGAGCAGGCAGATGTATGGGAATGACATGAATCCTATAATAGAGGTCCTCACGGAAAAAGCCGCTCTTAACTTCATCCTCTAGCTCCTTTTTTGTGGCCACAATAACCCTGACATCCACCGCCACGGGTTTTCCGCTACCAACGGGATAGAATTGGCGCTCCTGAAGCACGCGTAGAAGCTTGGCCTGAATAGAGAGAGGCATATCTCCGATCTCGTCTAGGAAGATGGTGCCTTCGTGAGCCTCAGTAAATAACCCTTTTGTGCTTCGCACCGCTCCGGTAAACGCTCCCTTTTCATGGCCAAAAAGCTCGCTTTCCAGCAATGTTTCAGGGAGGGCCGCGCAGTTTATGGCCACAAAGGGTTTGTCTTTCCTCTCGCTGCCCAGGTGAATGGCCTTGGCAATCAGCTCCTTTCCCGTGCCGCTTTCTCCGTAGATGTAGACCGTCGACTCGGTTTGGGCAATGCGGGATACCACCTCCAGCACCCTTTGCATCTTTTCGCTCTTGGCCACAATGTTGGCGAAATCATACCTCTCTTCTAGCAGTCCCTTGAGCCTTTGGATCTCGGAGGTAAGCCTGCGTTTCTCCAGGGCCCTCTCGATTTGTAAGAGCAGTTCCCGAGGGTCAAAAGGTTTGGTGAGGTAGCTATAGGCTCCTCTTTTCATGGCCTCTACAGCACTTTCGATACTACCATGGGCGGTGAGGATGATCACCGGCATCTCGGGGTTGATTAAATGCAACTCTTGCATCAGCGATATTCCATCCCGCCCAACAAGCTGCAAGTCAACAATGGATAGCTCAAAGACCTGCCCTCTGACTGCTTCTATGGCCTCTTTCTCCCTGAAGGCCGTTGCAACCTCGTAATTCGCTGATTCCAGCCTCATTCTTACCACCTCCGCGAGGTTCCTATCATCATCCACTACTAAAATCTTTGCTGAGGACATTTTCCCTCTTATCTTGCTTTCTCCCTTTTCTTTTCTTCGATCTCAATATCTACCTCTTTTAACTTTTTAAACACTTGATTGAGCCTCTCATTCTCATCTTTCAGCTTTTTAAACACTTGATTGAGCCTCTCATTCTCATCTTTCAGCTTTTTAAACACTTGATTGAGCCTCTCATCCTCCTCTTTTAATTTCCTAAACATCTCATTTAACCTCTCATCCTCCTCCAGTATCCCGACCCAGATCTTTGCCTGCTCCACCCAAGGGCTTTTGGGGTAATCCTTGGTAAGTTTTCTGAAAAGGCTAAGGGCCTTGCCGTGATCTTTTTTAGGATTTCCAATGTGAGCATAGATCAGCCCCATATTGAAAACAGCCTCGTCCCCCGGGGTTTGGTTAGCAGACAATGATAAAACCTTCTCGTGCTCTTTAAGGGAACTCTCGAAGTCGCCTTGCGCCAGGAGCTTTTTCCCGCGAAGGAGAGATTCACGGGCCTCTTCCCGCTCCCTTATCTGTTTTAAGACCGCACACCCGGAAAGAGAAAGAAAAATCAGGTTGGCAATACAAAAATAAACGTACTTCCCTGCCCTGGTTTGCTTTCTGCCCATACCTTACCGCCATGCGATGTTATGATGTGTTTCACAATAGCTAAGCCCAATCCAGTTCCCTGAGTTGGGTATGAACCCGTAGAAATCGCCTGCTGAAACTTATCAAATATGGTGCCAAGCTTCTCCGCCGGTATACCAGCGCCCGTATCTGCCACTGAGACTTCCACTCCCCCATCCCGATGTTGGGCAGAGACCGCCACCCGGCCACCATCAGGAGTGAACTTGACTGCATTTCCGATCAAATTTCGTAGCGCCTGAAGCATCCTCTCACTGTCCACCTTTATGATGGGCAGCTCCTCGCTGATCTTCGCCTCTAGGCTGATTCTTTTAGCTTCGACCAGAGGGCCTATCTCGATCATAGCCTTATTGATGAGGGGAGCAAGGCTTGCCCGGTCAAAGGTATAGGTCATCATCCCTGCCTCCATCTTCGATAGATCCAACAAGGAATTGACCAGACCGATCAAACGATTACTCTCTTCGGTTAGGATTGTCAAAAGCCTTTTTTGCTTGTCCGTTATCGGTCCCCCTATGCCCTCCAACAAGAGGCCTGTCCCTTCTTTTATAGAAGTCAGCGGAGTGCGCAACTCATGGGACAACGAAGAGAAAAAATCAGACTTCATCTTTTCCAGATCTCTAAGCTTGCTACACATGAGATTAAAAGCGCCCGCTAGCTCCGCTATTTCCGGTGGAGAGGAAAGGTTCAGATTGCCTCCAAAATCTCCTTCGGCAATTTCTTTGGTCCTTTTCTTTAAGATGGAGATAGGTTGGGTAATGCTTCTGGTAATAAAAAGGGAGATGGCAATGATGATAATAATAGCCACCCCCGCTATCAGCATGGCTACCCGATGGGCATCGGCTCCAGCGTCGGCTAATTCTTTGATCTTACTATACGTGCTTTCTTGACTATAGGCTCTCATTTTTTCCAGTTCCGCGATGATCCCATCCACAGCCCTTTCCTTTTCCTGTTTGTACTGGGCTTGAGGATATTTTTCACCCCTCTTGAGATATTGAACTTCCTCATCAAATAGGCTTTGGTAGCGTTGATGGTATTCTTTGGCAATCCTCAATAATCCACTTGATTGAGATTCTGCTATGGAAATCGCTTCCTCGAGGTACCCATCGAAATCCCTTTTAAAGAGCAGAAATTGATCATAAAGAGCATTGTCCTGCGTGATGATGAATTTCCTTTCGTATCGGATCTGTGACAGAAGGGCATCTGTAAGTTTCTTCTCGTAGTCTATAATGCGATTGTCGATCTGCAGCACAGACCGGGTAACATCGTTAAAGCGGCGTAGCTGGACAATGGCGTAGGCGCCTACTGCGACAACGAGAATAAAAATTGCAAAATAACCAAGAATTAGGCGGGAAAATAGCGTTAGCCTCATCAGAAAACTCCGTCCATTTGTACTGTTTGGCGATCCGCTCAACAAAAAAGCGGCCTATGACTCTGGCAGGCCTTTTTTGTCCCCGTCCGCTGCAAGGAGCTTTTGACCGAATTGGTCCAGGCGTTTCTCAGCATTCTGAAAGCTTGACTGCGCATAACCGAGATGCTTTCCTAACAAGCTAAATTCTTCCTTAAACCTGGAAAAGTCCCCGTCAAGCCGGCTGAGATACTGGAGGATCTCCTTGGCGCGCTCTTCAATTTTCATCCCTTTGAGTCCTAACACAATGGCTTGGAGATAGGCATAAAAGCTGTTGGGAGAAACCGGGATGACCTTTTTGCTAAGGGCATATTGGCTGAGATTCCTCTCTCCTCCCATGGAGTCATCCTTGATGATCGTCTCGTAATAGACATTTTCTGCCGGGATATACATGAGGGCAAAGTCATAGGTGCCCTCATCGGGCAGAATGTATTTATTGGCTATCGTGTCAATGTGTTTTTTCACATCGGCCACAAACTGTCTCCTTGCCTTGCCCTTCTCATCCTCTGTCATCCCCTCCTGCATTCGTTTGAAATTCTCAAGGGGAAACTTGGCATCTACGGGAACCAAAGATCCTCCTAGCTTGATCACCGCATCCACTTTCTCTCCGCTTTTGAAGGAAAACTGCGTGGCAAAGTGCTCCGCGGGGAGAATCTGGCCCAAGAGGTCGCTGAGAAAGAACTCTCCCAACCCGCCTCTTAGTTTTGGGGAGCGAAGGATTTGCTGGAGAGAGGCGATGTCCTTGCCCACCTCATAGATCTTTCGGTTCGCCTCCTCCAAGCCCCCCAGACTCTTCTGCACATTCCCCACTACACGGGCTGCGTTGTCCAGCCTTTCCCCCAGGCTTTGCTGTGTTTTTTGCATGATCTCCGCGTTTTCCTTCAACCTCTCGTTCACTTGAATGGATACTTGCCCCAACTGCTGGTGGATCAGCTGGGTGTTGCTATCCAGCACTTGCGTGAACTGTCCCCGAAGCTGGTTGATCTGTTGCTGAATCAAGAGCAGGGACTGGTCTTCTTTTTTTTCTGAAAGGAGGGTCTGAAAACGGCGCAAGAGAAGCCAGCCGAGGGCAGCGAAACCGAGAAAGAGAAAAAGAGTGAGGAGGATTGGATTAAGTGATTCCACGATTTAGGATTGTGGGTTACAGAAGCCGTAGGGCATATTCCAGGATCTCGCTGATTTTGCGGATCTGGGTAGCCCGGATCGACCTTTCCTCAGGTGGGGATGAGAAATAGCGGTCCAGGCTCCTTTTGAGATTCCATTCCAAGAGCTCCACGCATTGCTCCACGTTGACTTTTTCCGAACGACGTCTCCGCGCCTGATGCAGCTCCTTAAAATGAATCACTTGCCCCATACTTGAATGTAGCTTACGGAGGAGACAACCATTTTGTCAAGGGTTTGATCCATCTACAAGGGGCTCCTGCTGCGTGACGCAGTGAATAGCCCCAAGCCCGGCCACGAGAGGACCACAGGGAATGCCAAAAACTTTACGGCCAGGGAAGAGGTCACCCAAGATCCCAAGGGCCAGCTGATCGTTAGGGTGGCTATAAGTGGGAACGAGGACGACCCCGTTAGCAATATAAAAATTGACATAACTAGCCGGGAGCCTGATCCCCTCGTAAACTACCCGTCCTGGCAACGGAAGCGGTACAACGGCAAGTCTCCTCCCATCTTGGTCCCTGGCCTCTTGGAGACGTTCATAATTCTCCTGTAGGGGGGCATAGTTCTCGTTCCTCGAATCCTCCTCGAGAGCGCACACGACCGTTGTCGGATTGACAAACCGGGCAATGTCGTCAATATGGCCATCCGTGTCATCACCCGCAATGCCCTGGCTCAGCCAGATGAAATGATCGACGCCGAGATAATCCCTAAGAACCTGCTCGATCTCAGTCCGGCCTAAGTGGGGGTTACGATTCGGGTTCATAAGACACTGCTCGGTTGTAAGACAGATGCCGCATCCATTGACATCGATGGAGCCTCCTTCGAGGACTATCCCAGACTCAAAAACGGGTACGCGGAGGAGAATAGCGATTGTCTTGGCGACACTGTCATCCTGCTCATAAAACCTATATTTCCGGCCCCAACCATTGAATACCCAATCGTTGAAGGCTAGGCACCTTTCGCCTCCTTTTTTGGTGACAAAAGTTGGGCCGTAGTCTCTGATCCAGACATCCACAGTCGGAATCATGTAGATGGACACACGCTCCATGATCGCCCCCGCATCCCTAAGGCGCTTCGTTGCTTCTGCTTGAGCCTGCTGATCATTCACAAGTAGACAAACTTCCTCTTCCCGGGAGATCACACGCGCCATCTGAGCCCATATCTCCTTGACTAGTTCTAATTGATCGGGCCAAGTCTCAAGATTGTGGGGCCACGCCAGCCAGGTAGACCTGTGGGGTTCCCATTCTGCCGGCATATGATAGCCAAGTCGGCGTGGTGAGATCCTTTCCACGGCGGTATCACTCTTTGCCTGAGAGAGTTTCAAGAGAGGGTCATTGAGCAAGTTTTATGCGCGACTCTTCGTCCAGGAAGCGCGCTGTGAGCGCGTTATAGGCGTCGATGCGCCGATCTCTAAGAAATGGCCAGCTCTGGCGCGTTTCAGCGATCTTCCTAAGATCACACCGGGCTACGAGAACTTTTTCTTCATTCCCCCCGGCATGGGCAACAATCTCTCCGAAGGGATCGGCTACAAAAGATTTTCCCCAAAACCTGAGTTTCCCCTCGCGGCCCACGCGATTGACCGCCGCCACATAAACGCCGTTGGCTACTGCATGTCCCCGCTGAATCAGTTCCCAAGCGTTTCGTTGGACCTTGGCGACGGTGCGCTGCTCACCAGGGAGCCATCCGATCGCAGTGGGATAAAAAAGGATCTCAGCGCCAGCAAGCGAGGTCAAGCGAGCGGCTTCGGGAAACCACTGATCCCAGCAGACAAGCACGCCGATCCTGGCGTAGCGTGTCTTAAAGCTTGGAAATCCGAGATCTCCTGGGGTGAAATAGAATTTCTCGTAATAGCAAGGATCATCAGGAATATGCATCTTGCGGTATTTCCCCAAGATGGACCCATCCGCATCCATGACCACTGCCGTGTTGTGATAGATTCCGGCAGAACGCTTCTCAAAGATCGAGGCAATGATAACAACTCCCTTTGCCCATGCCAACCGGCTCAGGGCTTCCGTCGTTGGTCCCGGGATGGGCTCGGCCAGTTTGAAATTCTTGCCATCTTCACTCTGGGGAAAATAATGCGACCGGAAGAGCTCCTGAAGACAGACGATTTGCACGCCTTTTTTGGCGGCCGCGCCGATCCCTGCGCTAGCCTTGGCCAGATTCGCCTTCGGATCTTCTCCTGCGCTCATCTGGATAAGACCGACAGTTACCTGTTCTTCACTTTTTTTTCGAGACACCTTGAAGACCCTTGCCCATTTCACTCTACCACAAAGCAAGAAAACTTTCTCACGGCTTCAGGAAAACAAAAAGAGGAAAGGTTGTGGATACCTTTCCTCTTCTAGCAATGGATTTCTCCTCGTTTACTTGAGATGTTGGGCAAAGAAGGATTTGAACTTTTCCCAGGCATCCTTGGCCGAGTCCGCATGATAGCTCTGGCGCTCATTGCAGAAGAACCCGTGGGTTGCTTCCGGATAGACCTTGATCATGAAGCTCTTCTTTTTATCTGTGAGCGCCTTGTTAATCTGCTCCACATGTTCCTGAGGAATAAGGGGATCCTTGGCTCCAAAGAAGAGATAGGTAGGGCAATTGATCTCGCCGGTACGAGCTAGAGGGCTTGGATTCCCCATCGGAATACCTCCTCCGTAGAAAGAGACCGCCGCTTTAACGTCTTTATTGTGGTGGGCCGCTGTGAGATAGGTGAAACGACCACCCATGCAGAAGCCCGTGACTCCGAGTGCGCCAACCTTGACGTAACCCTGTGACTTCAGGTGTGAGATGACCGCGCCCACATCGCTCATGACCCTGGGATCCTGCAGGCGGTTCATAATGCCGATCGCCTTTTGCAGCTCCGCATAAGGAACGATCCGCTCTGGCTCACGATGATAGAGGTCCGGTGCAATGGCCACATATCCCTCGCGGGCAACCCGTTCCGTGACATCTTTGATATGACCGTTGAGTCCGAAGGCTTCCATGAGAACGATGATGGCCGGACGGGCTCCTCCGTCCTTGGGCCTGGCCTCATAGGTCTCCATATTGCCGTCAGGAGTGTTGAGTTGAAGGGTTGAAGTAGTTATGTCCATACTTTGTCTCCTTTCAAAAAAGTCTTGGCAGTTGGAAATGGCCCCTTGTCTAGCAGATTTTTTTTGCTAGGTCTACCTCCTTGATTCATTCCTGAACACCAGTCACCTAGCGGCTGGAAATGACCATGACCCCGGCAACCATGAGCAGCGCACCGAGAACGATCCTTACTGTAACCTTTTCCTGATCTCTAAGAAAAAGGGCACTGAACAGGACCGAAAACAGCGGAGCGGTATCGAGGAGCGGGACCATGACAGAGACCTCCCCCATGTTTAGCGCTGCGAAGTTGAGTATCTGTGCTAAGGCGGAGACGAACGCAGCGCACCCGAAAAACGGGAGGCTTCCCCTGTGAGGTTGTATCAGGTGGATCTTTCCCGAAGCAAGCAAGAACATAAAAAAAAGGATCAGAGAAGTGGTGGTGCTGACTGCCGCGCCGTAATAGGGGTCGGGAAAGAGGAGCAGCCCCCCTTTGCGCAGGTTTTGTGACACGGCGCCGATAAAGGCTGCTCCTAAGGGGAAAACGACGTCGAAAAGCTTCCACTCACCTTCCCCACTACGGCCTGACGAGATCAGCCATACGCTTAGCACGATGAGGGCGGTCCCTCCATAGACAAATAGAGTTGGCCTTTCATGGAGAAAAGTCACAGCAAGAATGAGCGCGAAGAGAGGGCTTGTGCCTCGAAGCGGACCTGCACGAGATACCCCAAGGCGGACGATGCCTACATAGTACAGCAAGCGCGCCAGCAGAGGCTGGAGACATCCGCTGAGTAAGAAGTAGATTGTGGCTGGCGACCAGAGGAGATCCAGGGGGAAATAGACGAAGAGGTATGACCAGAGGCAAAAAGCCGAAACTGAATAACTTAGGAAAGCGGCTCCATAGATGTTGGAGATGCGCGCTCCCTTGCGGACCAAAATCGAATCAACCGCCCAACCCATCGACGACAGTATGGCGATAACTTCAGGCCGCATGTGGCTTACCCTCGAAATATTGAGTGAACATTCCCTTCAGTATTGGTTGGAAAAAATCGGCCAGCAAGCCTAAGCGGTAATTCTCCCGCAGAGATGGGTAAGTTGGACCACGTAATCACCCGTGAGCGTGGCAGAACTCTAGTATCCGGTCGCAGACTTTTTTTGTGGTTTGCTCCGGTGGCATAACATTCCAGAACTCAGGATGTGGCAAACACTCCCGCAGATAGTGCGCCGCTGAGGTGGCATGAGAGGGGTCGTCTCCTGGAACAATTAAGACAGGGACCTTGACCCCCATGATCTCTTCAGGCTCAGCGCCTGGGGCTGTGTCCCGATCAAAAAGATTGCGTCCGCTGGTTGACACGATCCCTAAATAAGGATCTATATCCTGGGAGCAAAAGGCTTCCGCGAAGGCACTATCCCGCGCCATTACCGAGGCCCAAGGACCGGCCTCCGAGTCTTGCCAGAAACTCTTTCCCCGTCTGGCGCGCTCCACAACGCCTGTAAGCCCGTTCTCCCGGGCAAAGTTGAGGTGACGGAAAAATCTAGCCCATCCGTTGACCTTCCATCGGTACCCTCCTACCGGCCAGTGCAATAAGAGGGCACGCGTGGCCGCTGGATAACGAACGGCGAAGGCGAGTGCTACCGAACAACCCATACAACCGCCTAGTACAAAAGCAGAGTCGATCTTCAGGTGATCCAGGAGACCTTTTGCCTGCCGTGCGTAGATGTCCCAACTCAACCTCTCAACACGCCCTGCGGACCTACCTGACTCGCGCCTATCATAGAGGATTAGCGTGTGCTCCGACGAAAGCGCCTCGAGAGCATTCATCTCCTTCCATGCGGTAGTCGTCAACCACTTGTCTATCGTGGCGTCAAAGCCGCCAGGCGCAAACATGAGAAGCGGCGGCCCGGATCCATGTGTCTCGTAGTAAACCTCTAGATCATCAATCATCGCTACCGGCATAGAATCATCTCCTTCACGTCTGAATCCCTCAAAGCCTCTACCACAGCTCGGCCTTGGCTGGACATGTTTTGACCCAGGGCTTAAGATCTAGCATGGAGAGAGGAAAGAAAAAAGTGAGGGTAAAGGGAGGTGCTGTGAAAAAGGACAGGATACAATCCAGAGAAAGAGGAGCCGGTAAATTTACTTCCTCCCTGGGAAAGTTTTCGCGCACGATGCCGGCACTCGCCCGAGCCCAGAGGCTGACCGAGAGGGCCTCTTATTTTGGCTTTGACTGGCCAGGAACAGAGCAAGTATGGGATAAAATCGAGGAAGAGTTTAACGAACTGAAAGGAGCCGTATCCTCCGGCGACAAGAGTCGTATAGGGGAGGAGATGGGAGACCTCCTTTTTTCCCTGGTTAATCTCTCTCGTTTTCTGGGTGTAGAGGCCGAAGACGCTCTAACTCAAACTGCCGATCGCTTCATTAACCGCTTCGCGCATATAGAAACAAGAATTAGAGAACAAGGGAAAACTTTGGCCCAGGCCTCGTTGGAAGAGATGGATTCTTTCTGGGAGGAGGCAAAGAAGGTGGAGCGCAATCTATAGTCATGAGCCGAACCGATTTCCGTCTTGTCTTTCTCGACGCCGCTACCTTGGGCGATGTTTCGCTTGAGCCCTTGACGGCCCATTGGGACTGCACCATCCATGAGTTCACAACCCCTGCAGAGGTGAGGGAGCGGCTCCAAGGTTATCAGGCGGTGATTCTCAACAAGGTGGTGCTCGATAGATCGACCCTTAATTCAGTCGCGGCCAAGGAGATCAAGCTGATCGCCGTCGCCGCCACAGGCACCGACAACGTAGACCTAGAAGGTGCGCGAGCCCACGGGATAAGGATATGCAACGTTCCAGGATACGCCACTCAATCCGTTGCGCAGTTTACCATAGCCCTTATCCTGGAACTGGCAACCCGGGTCGGCCGATATGCGGAGCTGGTGCGTGCGGGGGCGTGGCAAAAAAGCCGCATATACACTCTGCATGACTTTCCCACTCTGGAGCTTTCCGGTAAAAAATTAGGCATTGTCGGTTACGGCAACATCGGCCGGGCAGTGGCAGAAATGGCTCGGGGCTTCGGCATGGAAGTGCTTATCTCTGTCCGCCCCGGTTCTAAAGGCCCGGTACCTCCCGGCCGCCTTCCTCTGAACGATCTCCTCACCCGCTCGGATATCGTTACTCTTCACTGCCCTCTTACACCGCAGACAAGAAATTTAATCGATAATCGGGCACTGACCCTAATGAAACCCACCTCCTTTCTTATCAACACGGCGCGCGGGGCACTTGTCGATGCGGATGCCCTTATCGTTGCCTTGCGGGAAGGACGTCTGGCCGGCGCAGCCATGGACGTGTTGCCACAAGAACCGCCGCCAGCCAATCAGCCAGTCATCAAAGCTGCGCAGGAGCTGAAGAACTTACTGGTGACGCCTCATTGCGCCTGGACTGCCCGTGAGGCGCGCCAACGCCTGCTCGACGAAGTGGCAGCCAATATCCTGGCCTTCACCAAAGGTGAGGACCGAAACCGCATTGTCTGAGCACAATTTCAGACGTGTTGGACAAAATTGTAGGAGATCTGTCCACTTCTTCTAGCTCCCTCTAATTCTATCTTCTTGAAAAACAAAGGACTTTTTGGCGGCTAAGCTGGCGCAGTTTTTGCGATTGACGGCTGGAAAGTAGGCTGGTGAGTAACCCGCTTTGTAAAGCTTCAGTAATGTAAAATTGGGCTAACGAAGATGAGTATCTTCTCCAAACCGAGATTAGTGCTTGTTTCCTTACTTTTTTTCCTTCTTTCAATAAACATCTTTTTCGCAGTCTCGTTGGTCATCAAAGCACGAGGCCAAGACCGCCATGCAAAAGTTTCCCAACATCAACCTCCAGCCGAAACCACAGCTTTAAAAACAAAATTGCAAGCCCGTAGGGATAATGAGTTAGTGGCTATGCTGGAAGATTGCAGAGAGAAAATACCGCCGGACAAAATTCCGTGCTATCAGAAAAGATTGGAAGGTATTCTCAAGACACGAGGGACTGAGCAGGCACTCAAGTCTGTGGAGCAACTTGCCAAGCAAGACCCGGATGTGTTGCGGGAGTCTCACCCTTACACACACCATTTGGGCAGGATTTCTTTCTCCCATTACAAGGATGCAGCTGTTGCATTCTCCCACTGTGGAGACATGTTTGCATCGGGATGTTACCACGGTGTCTTGGAAGGCTACTTAAGTAGCCTGCGTGCCATTGCACCGAAAGATATCGTCACTCTCTGCAACAAAAGTATAGATACGCACCGGTCTCGGTCCCAAAAGTTTCAGTGTTTACACGGACTAGGGCATGGCCTGACCATGTATTTCCGGTATGATATTCTGAAAACGCTACCGTTTTGCGACACGCTGCCTACGGATTGGGAAAGGCAGTCCTGCTATGGAGGAGTGTTTATGGAAAACATCGTAGCGTACCAAAACGCCCTCCATGGGCACCAGACAGGGCACAAGGGGCACCACACAGGCCATAAGAGCTTCCTAGACCCGAAAGACCCTCTTCACCCGTGTAATGTTGTAGAGAAGAGATACCAACGGGCCTGTTATTGGATGCAGGCCTCAGTGATCCTCACGTTTAATGGCTTTAACCTGGCCGAGGCGTTCCGCGAATGTGACAAGGCTCCAGCCAGGTTCATCCCCACCTGCTACGAGAGCATGGGTAGAGAGATTAGCGGCTTTACCTTGAGCGATTCGGGGAAGTCAATCGGTCTCTGTAAGATGGGTAGCTCAAAGTATGTCCATCATTGCTTTGTGGGAGCTGTAAAGGACTTTATCAATACCCGTGTAGATCCAGAGCGCGGCTTAGCCTTCTGCCGTGGACTCGACTTGGAATACAAGAAAGACTGTTATGCCGCTGTAGGGTGGATGCTCGTCTCCTTATATCCCGATCTGGGGAGAAGGGAGGATGTGTGCACCAGGGCGGAGAAAAAATATACCGCGGTCTGCAAAGCCTCGGCGTACTCGTCCTGACTCGCTTGTGCACCAGACAACAGATCCAAAGGTTATTCGGGAAAAGTGCGCAACATTTGAAGGTCCTTTCAAAGGAGAATGTCTTCGAGGCGCAAGCTTATGAAGTACAAGGCCAAATATATCTTTTATGGGGGAATTCTTATTGCAAACGGAATGATGCTTTTATTGCTCAACCGGTGGGCTAATCACCACCCCAAATTTTCACCTTCGCATCATTCACATGCAAGGGAAGTTGGGAAGAAGGAACTCGACGGGGTCATTCAAAAGGACTCAAAAGATATTTTCCGAAAGGAGGACGCGTTATTTTCTTACGTTAAAAAATTCGGTCTCAGGCAAACCATAGCGCGCCTACACGAACTGGCACCTCTCTATGGAGACTGCCATCAGCCGGCGCATCAAGCCGGACGCCTTGCTTACAAGATTCATTCCACTGAAGCATTTCGCTCGGTCACAAGCCAATGTCATGCAGGGGGCTTTCATGGCGCGATCGAGGCCTACTTCAGTGAACATGGAACGAAAAACCTCTCGAGGGACGTGAAGGTTATATGCAGCTCTGAATTAAATAGGTTTTACACTCACCAATGCATACACGGTATTGGACACGGCCTCATGGCGGCGGCCAACTATGAACTTTTTGTTGCATTAAAAAATTGTGACCTCCTCAGCGAGAGGCAAGGTTCCTGCTGGTCGGGAGTTTTTATGGAAAATATCGTTGGGGGTCTCGCCGGACATGAAGGCCATTCCATACGCTCCACAAAATATTTGAATGACGACCCGCACTATCCTTGCACGATTATTGAGGAGAAATACAAATCGTCTTGTTACTTACTCCAGACGTCCCGGATGATGCAATTATTCAGTGGCGATTTTTCGAAATTAGCCTCTGCCTGTTCTGAAGCCCCAAGGAATTACCGGCGCGTTTGTTTTGAGAGTATGGGGCGCGATGTGGGGGGAGTGCATCGGGGCAATCCTGCCGCTGCTATCGCGTCATGTTCAGATGCGCCTCGAGGAGAGCTTCGAATCGGGTGTTTGACTGGGGCGGTTCAAGATGAATTTTGGGATCCGACCGGACAGGATAATGCTCTTAATTTTTGTAAACATCTAGAACATAAAGCGGAGAAAGATGCCTGTTATAGAACTATCTTTTCGCGCGCGCCCCAAATTCTCTCTTCAAAAGAGGATTTAAAAAGCTTTTGCTCAAAGGCTGAAGCCTTGTATCGAGGTGCCTGCCTGAACGGAATAGCCAGTTAGCTCTGGAAGTGACCTGAAGGTTGCGACACCTCTCGTCTGCAACCAGGAATCTTGGCGACAATCAAAACGGGATATCATCGTCGAAAGGTGGGGTCTGTGCACCAGGAGAGGATTCTCCAGAGGGTTCGCCTTCTGCTTCCGGTGCCACTCGTGTTCCGCCTCCTCCTCCTAGGAACCTGACCCTCTGAGCGACGATTTCAGTCATATAGCGTTTGTTGCCGCTCTTATCGTCAAAGGAGCGGGTGCGGATGCTGCCCTCGACAAAGACCTGCCTTCCTTTGGCCAGATACTGAGCGCAGGTTTCGCCCTGTTTGCCCCAGACTATGATGTTATGCCACTCCGTCCTCTCTTGGCGGTTGCCGTCGGTGTCATTCCACACTTCAGAGGTGGCGATTGGAAACCGCGCCACCGCCCGGCCATTGGCCGTATAGCGCACCTCAGGATCTTTGCCGAGATTGCCGATGAGGATTACCTTGTTAACCGACATGAGGACCCTCCATTAAGGGAGCCAGTGATTTAGTGAATTAGTGATCTAGTGAGTTAGGGTTCAATCCTAAATCACTAGTCCCTAGATCACTAATCCCAGACAGACCTTATCGCTACCAAAACCTTTAGTCAATAAAAATTGCGGGCTACCCTCAACGCAAGGGATACCTAGGAAGTTTGTAGGAAACCTTATAAGTTTGGGTAGACAGGGATCATGTCCTGGCGGTAGGTCCACTGCTTTAACGGTTGCCCCTCCGCTAGCGCCTGCAACTCCCGCTCCCAGATCTTGCGCAGCAGGATTACGCCAGCATCGCTAAGCCCCAAATGCTCCCGCCTGCGGTCAGCTATCTTCCCCTGTCCAGTCTGCGCAATTTCATCCTCGATAATGACGTAATCCGTACGATTCGGATCGATATCACTTAGCTGCAACTTCCCACTAAGGACTGCCTTGACCAGCTCCGCTCGACTTGAAGCTTCCATAGTTCTCTTTTGTCGGCGACCCTCCAACCATCGGCGGGCATAATCCCCTTTCAGAGGAATCGCGCGTACTTCAAAATGAATGTGATTTTCGTCGTCAACCGGCACCTTGAATAAGATCACGTCTGCGCGTTTGATGTCTGAATCCACGACTTGTCCGTTCACATAGTTAATATTCGGCATCCCAAAAAAAGCGACCACCTCCGCGCCATTGGGATAGCTGACGTTTCTTTTAATCCCCCAGTCCGTCTCCTCGACCGTAATCCTAGGGTCGCCTTTAACAATTTGATCGCGCGCGGTTTCGCGATGCCTCTTATGTACGAACCGTACGTGAGCATTGTCTAACGAATTGTCTATGTTGTTGAAGTAGTTACATATACGATTCCATCTTACCACGTCGAGGACAATGTCAGGGTCTGCCAATTTCGGATACCTAGTAAACGGCGGCGGTTCCCCTTCTCCAAGATAGGCGAAAATGAGACCTATATGCTCTTGGACTGGATAGCTCGGGATGCGGATTTTGTTCGCGAAGGGTTTAGGCTCTGCCGGCTGCTCAATACATTGCCCGGAGCCGTCATACTTCCATCCGTGGTAGAAGCAGCGAATGCAATCCCCCTCGACCCATCCCAATGACAGCTGCGTTCCGCGATGGGGGCACCGGAATCCTACTAGATGAGGAGTTCCGCGCTCACCACCGCGATAGAGAGTGAAGTCCTCGTCCATGATCCGGATCGGCACTGCCCGCCCAGGAGGGAGCTCATGCGAGCAATACACTGGTTGCCAGAAAGTGCGTAAGTACCTTCCGGCTAATGTCCCAGGTGCTGTGTGAACAAAATCCTTGTAGTCCAATTCTGCAGACATAACTAATGTCACCGTTGCGCAAGGTTTGGGTCAATGGGATAATCTTCTTTCCACCAATCTTCTGCCGTCTTACCTCTGTTTTTGACCAGGGACTTTAACCAAAGCATGCTTGTGCTCTTGCTCGGCCCCTTAACAAATGTGATCCCTCGACGGACCCCTTCAATGTAACGTATCTCTTCTATGAGTTCGCCCCCTCCCATATTGACATCAGGTCCGAAATTGCGCACTGCCCAGAAACGGTGACACATGCGAACGTCAAAAGGCAATTGGCCAGTGATTTCAATAAAAATCTTCTCCAAACCTACCGCTTCCACAATCTCACGGATTTGCCGGGTGCCCTGCTCCTTTTCACCGTAATCCCCGATAGCTTCACGGATGACGCGGCTCTCCAGAAACACGTGCTCGCAACCAGCAGCCAGAAGTCGTCTTGTCTCTGTGATAATCGCTTCGACGTTCAATAAACCTCGTCCAGCCCTAGCCCGATCGCCCTCTTCCCATTTCTGGCCAACTTCCCCTTCAAGTTTTAAGCCCAACTCGCGAGCCATAGCAAAGTAACGCAACTCATCTTCATGGGCCTTCTTGATGGTCTCCTCGGCACCTAGGAAGTGGGTATCTATCTGAATATGGGTGAAGCCTATGTCGCGCACAGTGCGCAGGTATTGGCCGGCCTTGCCTTGGTAATAGGCTATGGCAAACATGGGATCATCAATGGCCACATTCACTCTGTGGTCGCGATAGAGCTTCACCTTATCCTCAATCACACGCCAGGGCATAAACACACAGGTCACAGGAAATTTGACATAATCGACGTACTCTCCCCATGCCTCGAGCATGTCCCTTACCCACGTCGTGGAGTGTCCCTGCTCAAGAACAGTTGTGAGACCTCGGGTGCGGGGTTTTTGACTGCGCGGGGCCAGCTCTAAAAAATCCAAAAATCGTCTCTCCATGGGTCCATCTCCGTTCCTTCATCCGCTGCCTCTATCAGCAGAGCGTGCTGACTCCAATCTCCATCCTATGGTCCCGGCCTCCATCCCTTTGCTTGGATCTCTGCGCCGACCCTTCTCGCTATAGAGAAGTCAAAAATCTTGCTTAAGGGAGGGGGTTCCTTGAGATCCATGCGTTTTAGAACATGTTCAACGGCCTTTTTCTGCATTTCTTCACTTATGGTTCCATCCTGGGTCATAGCCGGCCGAACGACCTGGTCGTAGGCCTTGCCAGCAAGGTCTTCTTTGACCTGCAGATAACGGGCTAAGATAGGAATGGTTCCCGGGCGGTTGTCCCGGATATGTAGAAACCCTCTGAATGTCCCGCGGATAAATTTTTCCATCATGGGTGGATCTGACTGAAGAAGTGCCTCTCTCACAAGAATGCTCCCCTGAAGCTCTACTAGATCCTGCTTGATGAAAGATACGAGCTCTCGGAATCCGGATTCTTCAGCCCTAAAGGTTAAGGGAGGGGAAAGCATAGCCGCATCTACGACCCCACTATGCAGTCCGCTGTAGATGGTTGGCATGATACCTAAGCTCAGAATCGCCACCTCCCGGCCTCCCTCCAGACCGTTCCTCCTTAAGATCTCTCGTAGTAGAGAATCAGGGCCACTCCCAATTCCGGAAACACCGACTCTTTTCCCTTTAAGCTCTTTGACGTCGCGGATATCGGGCCTGGCGTAAAGCCAGAACATGGGTCGGTTATAGGTTGTAAACAGGAAGCGGAGAGGTGCGCCTCGGAGAAGCGGGGGAAGGCCAGCGCCGCCCACCGTGGCGATATCCACATCCCCACCCACTAACGCTCGACTAGCAATCGGCGCGCTCATTAAAATAAGCTCGACTTCCAGCCCTTCCTCCTTGTAATAACCCTTTTCTTTAGTCGTGGTGAAGGCGAGCACCGCGTGAGTGGTGCTTGGGATGGCCACTCTGACACTTCTTGCTTCCGCTGCACTGATGAAGCCAAAGAGAGTCAAAAACCATACAACGATTCTCAACCGCAGCTTCCGTCGCATCATAGAAACTCTACTTGGTATTCCCTATTGGCCTTCACACAGTCCTATCACTCACCTCTCAACAGCGGAAGCTTTAGTATCGCAGGATTTGCCATAATGTCCAATCTTACTATTTTTCATCGATCCCCAGCGTCCGAGCTAGGAGCTGTTGGGTAAGGGCCACTCCAGGGAGGGAAATGCCGAGATCGTGAGCCAGCTCAAGGGCAGGGCATAAACTCTTGTAGAAGACCTCCATGCGCTGCCGCCGGATAGGCATGGGGGCAGCGACGAGCTTAAATCGCTCAAACCAGTTATCTGCGACATAGCTTTGTCCTGCACTAGCGTGGATGACTTCCTGCAGGGCCTTGAAATCCAGGCCGGTTCTTTCACCTAACAACATCCCCTCGGACATCGCAAGCATGTTGAAGCAAACGATGATCTGTTGGATGATCTTGGTTGTAGCGCCCATTCCGATGTCACCCATATGGAAGATATTTGCCCCCGAGGTGGCAAACACTGGACGGCATTTCTTCAACAGCTCCTTATCTCCTCCCACCATGTAACATAAAGTCCGATCCAGTGCTCCCCTTTCTCCGCCACTCACTTGTGCATCCAATACCCCAACTCCTCTGGCCCCGGCCAGTTCAGCGATATTTCTCGCTGTCTTTGGGAGCACCGTACTGTGAATCGCGATGATGCTGCCAGGCGCGGCGCTCCCGAGCACTCCTCTCTCCCCCAGCACTACGGCTTCCACTTGAGCATCGTCCACTACGGCCAACTCAAGGATCTCTCCGTGCTTACCGACCTCTCCTGCAGAATGAGCAATTTTTGCCCCCAGACCAGCAAGTTCCTTTAACGGATCCTCCCGAAGGTCGTAGACCATCAGATCAAAGCCAGCTTTCACTACATTCATGGCCATAGGCTTACCAATAGTACCAAGGCCAATGAAACCGACCTTCGTCGTCATCACTCTTCCCCCTTTGAAAATAAGCCTTCCGTGATCTACTCCTGCCAGATCGATCTTTGAATCATTAAGATAAAAGCAGCGCTGCGAGTATACGAAACAACATAAACACCATACTACTGTTGTTTTCAACACCCGACACTTCTCTCTAGTCACAAAAATGCTCTAGCATTGATGCCGAAGGGTCCCTCACAAGATCTAATCTTAATAGCCTTAACCGGCCATTTTATTGCTTTTTTATCTCTTGTCGATTAGAATAGAATCTCCCTATTTTTAATTGATTGGCTTTGCTAAAAATAAGTTTTATTTCATGCGCTACAGCCTCAAGCTGTTTCTCATCGTTTTGATTACTTTCCCGATAGGTCTTCTTGTTATCTTCTTGGGTCTCTTGGATCGCAGAGGAAAGCTTGCTTATGGAGTTTCCCGATTCTGGAGTTGGGCGATTCTAAAGATTGGTGGCATCCGGCTAAAGGTTCAAGGCTTGGACCATCTCGATCCGAGTCGCCAATATATTTTTATGGCTAACCATCAGAGCAATATGGACATCCCGGCGTTGGTTCAGAGTCTCACCAAGTTCCAACTACGGTGGGTGGCAAAGAAGGAGCTACTCCTTGTCCCTCTGTTTGGCTGGGCCCTATGGGCTTCAAGGAACATCATTGTGGACAGATCCAATCGCCTGAAGGCTATGGCTAGTTTGAGAAAGGCCAGGGAGAAGATTGAAGGGGGTGTTTCCGTGGTCCTTTTCCCCGAAGGGACTCGCAGCCTCAGTGGACAGCTCCTGCCATTCAAAAGGGGCGGCTTTGTGCTGGCTGTTAGGACGCAGACCCCTATTGTCCCTATCACGATCAAGGGTAGTGGAACCATTCTGCCAAAGGGAGATTGGCGTATCAGGGGAGGGGAAATAGAGGTCATTGTCAGTGAGCCCGTTCACTTAGGCCAATATCGTCCTGGGAATCTCCGGAGCCTTCTGAACCGCGTGCGCGGCATTATAGAGTCTCACTTTCGGCACCACGCTGGCTCTCCCAGCGATGGTTCTAATGGCAGGCAGTCCGCGGTTCCTGCAGAGGCCTTATCATAGGGGTAACCTAATGGAGCCACTAAGAGTAATCCCATTGGGTGGGCTGGGAGAGTTCGGGTTGAACATGATGCTCTTAGAGTATGGCAAATCAGCAATCGCCATCGATTGCGGCTTGATGTTTCCTGGGGCGGACCTCTTAGGAATCGACTTGGTGATCCCTGATGTCAACTATCTTCTGGAGAAGAAGAAAACACTCCATGGGATCGTTCTCACCCATGCCCATGAAGACCACATCGGAGCTCTCCCTTATATTTTAAGGCAGCTTGCGGTTCCCATTTTTGGCACCCGTCTCACCCTCGGGCTATTGCGCAATAAACTCCGAGAGCACAGTCTTGATAGAACAGCGGATCTCAGAGAAATTACAGCCGGGCACGTCTGGGAGTTAGCGCCATTTAAGCTGGAAGGGATACGTGTGACTCATAGCCTGATGGACTGCCTGGCGCTAGCCGTGGAGACTCCTTTGGGAACGGTCATTCACACCGGCGACTTTAAGATCGACCACACTCCCATGGACGGTGAGTTATTCGATTTTCAGAGATTCGCCGCCTACGGGGAGAAGGGGGTTCTTTTACTTCTCTCGGACTCGACCAATGTGGAGCGGGAAGGCTATACCCCTTCGGAGCGGGAAGTGGGTAGGAATCTGGAGGAGATCTTTCTGGCAAGTTGCGGTAGGGTGTTTGTCGCAACTTTCTCTTCCAACATCCCACGGATTCAACAGGTCGCTGATCTATCGGAACGTTTTGGACGTAGGCTTGTTCTCAGTGGCCGAAGCATGATCAACAATACCCAGATCGCCTCTGATCTAGGCTATCTCCATCTACCTAGGGGGGTCATAAACGAGAGTGAACGATGGCAAGATCTCGCCCGCAATCAAGTCGCCTTTCTCACCACTGGGAGCCAAGGAGAGCCGCTTTCGGTTCTCCACAGGGTCGCTTTGGATGACCATAAGACGATAAAAATCGAGCGGGGAGATACGGTTGTCCTTTCCTCAAAGTTTATTCCCGGGAACGAAAAGACCATCACGAACCTGATCAACCATCTCTACCGTCGCGGCGCCGAGGTTCATTATGAGAAGGTCTCAGAGATCCATGTGTCGGGTCATGCCAGTCAAGAGGAATTGAAGACCATGCTTCAGCTAACCCGCCCCCGCTATTTTGTCCCGATTCATGGGGAATACCGTCATCTGGTAAGACACATCCAACTGGCCCAAAAAGTAGGGGTGCCGGCTGAGAACTGTTTTCTTTTGGAGGACGGTGAAGTCTTGGAGCTTACGTCGAACGACGCTGGAAAGGTCGAGCCCGTCTCTGCTGGGAGAGTCTTTGTGGATGGTAGGGGCGTAGGGGATGTTGAAGATGTTGTGATTCGCGATCGCCGTCACCTCTCCGAAGACGGGATGGTCCTAGCCGTAATGGCGATCCATCAGCAGACCGGCGAGCTAGTGGCAGGCCCCGATCTGATCTCGCGGGGTTTCATGCGTGCCGAGGAAGGTGAAGAGGTCTTGGAGCAGGCCAAGAAAGTCGTTTTAGAGACCTTAAGGAACATCAATCGGGAAACCCGGACCGACCCCGCAGAACTCCAGGAGGAAGTGCGTAAGGCGCTGCGGCGGTACTTTAACAAAACCCTGGAGCGACACCCGGTTGTCCTCCCCTTCATCATGGAGACGTGAACGACCTGGCCCTTCT
>JAHFAO010000342.1 GCA_023250515.1 Deltaproteobacteria bacterium
AGTTTCGAGGTCTTCCGCAAGGTCTTCGACGCTATAGGCCTGGTCGTAGATATTGCGCGCCTTCAGGAAACCCTCGAACTCGAATCGGAAGCTGAACCCCAGGAGTCGGCTTGCTTGAAAGGCAGTCAACTTCCCCGAGCAGTACCCGGCGATGGCCAGTGCCTCGAGCGCTTCGCGCGCTGGGTCGGGATGTTGCGTGAGGTCATTGGGCAGTTGGACGGTGATCTCCACTTGTTCGACCTCCTAGATTACTTGCCCTAGCTTAGCATGAAAGCGTCTCCAAGGTGAGCCTCAGACCGCCGATGACGCCGATGACGCGGTTGTTCTTATAGGAACTGCGGGGACGGCTCCAAGTCGAATTGCGAGGCCGCGGCGGTCATAGAAATGTCATCAAGTTGTGGCAAATTGCGAACAGAATGTGAAAAGAGAAGGAGAAAGCGACTTGCCCCGAGTTTGTCGTAACTTGCTGATCGCCTTCGGTTGGCGCGGGCGCCGGCGAAATTTGGCAAAGTGAAATTCGTGGCTGTGCAAAGGTTGGCTGGGAGGCCTGGATTCGATTCCGGCCAAATTCGCATCTCTCTGACGTGACGGCAGATAGCTTCTAATCGACAGATGACAGGCGAGTTAGCATCTGTCTATTAGTTCTTGCCCATTCTTCAAAGTCTCGATGGTACCCTCCAGAAATAGACACCAAATATGCATCAAAACGCTGTTATCGCGGCAGACCGGGCCATGAGAATTGAAACCACGTTCCCCAGGCGGTTCCCTTCGATGAATCTATTTCCTTGACGCACGTCCCACGCCGGGCGTAGCGTCGAAATCCATCTGAGATTCATTCGCCATCTCTTTTCCCGCACGCTCAATCTTGCTTGTGCGGTCGGACCCGGAGATAAGCCGGCTAACAGAAGGAGAGAAGGATGAAGCGAGCTTTGTTTGTCATGATTTTGTCATCGTTGGCGGTCTCGCTCGTGACCGCGCAAAAACCTGCCAAAGTAGCTCCGAAGCACTACAAAGTGGCTGCGGCTGAGGCCCCCACTCATTCGGTTACCCCTGACGGCAGATACCGCTTTTATGCGGAAGAGCTGAGCGGAGAAGGGGACCACCTCTTTTTGCAAGATCTCAAGACTGGAGAGACCCGCCGCCTTACGAAGGGACCTGGCGAGACGGATTTTAACGACCCGATCATGTCGCCAGACGGAAGGCTGATCGCGTACGCATGGGTGACTCCCGCGTATGCATGGGCGACTGAGGATCGGCTCATCGAGCTACGGATTGTGGGGATCGATGGCTCTGAGCCACGCGTTCTCTATAGCAACAGGGACGTGCTACTTCTTCTGGTTCACGAGTGGTCGCCAGACGGGAAATACGTCGCGGCGACGGTCTTCCAAAAGGACCGCACTTCCCAGTTGATTTTAGCCTCAGTTGCAGATGCCTCCGTGCGAGTGCTCAGGACGCAAGTGCTCAAGACGCTGAACCATAGCTATCAGTGGAACAGGATGAGCTTTTCCCCGGACGGGCGTTTCGTCGCCTATGACCTGTCTCCCCAGGCAGGCTGGTCCCCTCGAGACATCTTTGCGATCCCAGCCGAGGGAGGTCCCGAGATCCCTCTCGTTCAACACCCGGCCAATGATCTTCTGCTTGGCTGGACCCCGGATGGGCGGGGAGTTCTCTTCGCTAGCGACCGTTCGCGCCACTGGGATCTTTGGGTCATCCAGGTGTCCGATGGTAAACCGCGCGGTTCCCCTCAGATGGTCAAGCCGAACATCGGGCCCATCTTCGGCGGCCTGTGGTTCACTGCTCTGGGGTTCACCCGGGATGGCACCTACTACTACGGAGTTGAGGTCTGGGAGAATGATGTGTACCTCGCCACACTCGACCCTGCAATAAACAGCCTCCAAGGTCCCAAGAAGTTGGTCAGCCATGTCGGTGACAGAACTTCGACCGAGTGGTCGCGCGACGGCCAGTATTTGGCCTATGCCTGGGGGCGCGGCTCTGAGTACGACCCTTTTATCCTCGGAATTCGTTCCGCTAAGACCGGGAAGGAGCGCCGGCTTCGGCTCGACAAGTTAATGAGGCATGGCGGCCATGGGTTTGAACCTCGGTGGTCCCCCGATGGGCGTTTCATCCTTGGAGACGCCAGGGAGAGAGACTACGCAGGTCCGCTGATGGATAGCCAGGGCCTGTACCGGATCGACGTTCAAACCGGAAGTGTCATTCCGCTCGTGCAGACGACCATCTGTGGTTCCAACTGTATTGAGTCGCCGGTATGGTCCCGCGACGGCAAGGCGATCTTTAAACGACGAGTGACCGAAAGCATTGTGACCCGAGACCTTGAAACCGGGGAGGAGAAAGAACTCTATCGTGCTGTCTCTCCCGCCCAGGTTCGTCATTTTCCTACCTCCAACCTGGCGGTCTCACCGGATGGTCAACGATTGGCCTTTGTTTGGCAGGATGGGAAAGTGGGGATAACGGCGCTGATGGTCCTACCGACCGCAGGCGGTAAACCCCGCGAACTGCTTCGAGCGCAAGAACCAGAAAGGATTTCTGTGCCAGGCTGGACTCCCGATTCGCGCCACATCATATACGCCCGGAGCGTCGCCGGGGAGAAGGGAAAATTCGAGCTGTGGCGAGTCTCTGCCGAGGGCGGAGAACCGCAGAACTTTGCGCTGACCATGGAAGCACGGGTGCCGTACGGTCTGAGTGTTCATCCCGACGGGAAACGCATCGCTTTCACGGCTGGGACGGAGCGCCGCACAGAGGTCTGGGTGCTGGAGAACTTCCTGCCCGCGCTCAAACCTAGTCGTTGAATTAAGGAGGTCAAGATGAAGCGAGCTTTGTTTTTTATCGTTCTGTTGGGCGTGGCGGTTTCGCCCGTCATGGCTCAAAAAGCTCAAGACCGCGCCAAAGTACCACCGAAGCAATACAGACTGGCTGAGTTCTACGAATACTCAGGCTCGATTTCATCAGACGGCCGATATTTGGCCTACATAGCTCTAGACATGGGGGTAAGCGAGGATCACCTCTTTGTTTTAGATCTACAGACCAAAAAGAGGCGTCAACTCACTCACGGCGAGGGGCAGGGCGTCGATGAGGTCATAATGGCGCCCGATGGTAGGCAGATCGCCTACGAGTGGTTCAACGAGGATGGGTCGCACGAACTACGCATCATCGGTGTGGACGGTTCCGGCCCACGCGTCCTCTATCACGATCCAGACATTCGCCGAATCACTCCCCTCGACTGGTCCCCGAGCGGAAAGCACATTCTGGGCGCTCTCTGGCGAAAAGACGGAACCTATCAGATTGTATTTTTCTTGGTTGCAGATGGCTCGGTACGGGTGTTGAAGACGTATGACAGGCTTCCGCAATTTGCATGGGAGGGCCGAATGCGTGTCTCGCCCGATGGGCGTTACATCGCCTATGACCTTCTGGCTCAGGGCTCGCCCCAGCGTGACATCTGGATTCTCTCAATCGAAGAGGGCCGGGAGCTTCCAGTCGTTGAGAATCCCGCGAACGACCTGCTGCTTGACTGGACGCCGGATGGGAAGGGGATTCTTTTTGCCAGTGACCGGAGGGGCACCCTGGATGCATGGCTCATCGAAATTGCGGAGGGCAAG
>JAHFAO010000118.1 GCA_023250515.1 Deltaproteobacteria bacterium
TCTCACGTCCCGATGCCTCGGTGGTTGGGATCTTTGGCTCCGGCGGCATGGCACGCAGCTATCTGATGGCCTTCAACGCGGTGCGGAAGCTAAAAAAGGTTAAGGTCTATAGCCCTACAAGGTCTAATCGTGAAGCCTACGCTAAGGAGATGAGCCAGAAACTGGGATTGCCGGTTGAGGCAGTCGAAAGTCCCGAATTGGTTGTGCGAGGCTCTGATATAGTGTCAGCCTGCACGGATTCCACTCGCGTCGTGTTCGATGAGCCTGAATGGCTTGAGGAGGGGGCCCACATCACCTGCGTGCGTGCCTGCGAGATAGGCCCCAAAGTTGTCAAGCGTTGTGATCTCTCCGTCAAGCTGGGGAGGAACACGGTCGAGACCATGGATGAGGGAATGATTCGGCTGCATGGAAACGTCGGCTATATCGCAGGCCAGCCGGAAGAGAGAAGTCGCATACCTAATCCAGAAGTGGACAATTACCGGGGAGACTTTTTTAAATACTTCATGGACCTCAAGGCGGGAAAGGTTGCCGGACGAACCAGCCCGCGTCAGGTCACCTTTTTCATCAATGCGGGAACACAGGGACTTCAGTTCGCCGCCTGCGCCGGCAGGGTTTACCAATTGGCGAAGGAGAAAGGGGTGGGCCGGGAACTCCCCACGGAGTGGTTTCTGCAGGACATTAGGGATTGATAGAAAAAAGGTTAAAGGGATCAAGGGTTAAAGGGTTTTCAAGTTCCTGTCACAAATGCCGGGGGGAGATGCGGATCATCAGCTTATTGACCAGCCAGAGGTGATTAATCCTTCCCTGTCGCACACGATCCCCACTGGAATACTCCGAAGGAGTCAACCCTAAGTAGGACGCCAACTCTTGTGCACTGCCAAATCGGCTCATTTCCTGAAGCTCAGTGAGGATGTACCATTCAGTTGGCAATGCAGTCGAACCTGAGGTATAAAGCCTAGAGAGACACCAGTATGGGTAAAGTTCTGAAGGCCGAGCTGGAATTTTTCAGGCAAAAAGAGCCGGAATTTATAAAGCAAGGCCACTATGGCGAGTATGTTGCTATCCATGGTCTTGAGGTGTTGGCCTTTGGGACGAGCCCGACCGACGTAATAAAAAATCTCTTGGCAAAATTCAATGTCCCCCCTGAGCCTATTCTGATCCGTCAGGTTGTAGGCGACGAAAGACGACCCCTCCGGCTGAGATCTCCAAGGGCAGCAAAGGTGTAGCTGTCTCCCGTAATGGGACTTTATAAAGGCAGCTATTCGTCATACCCTCCCGGTGCTTACATTCCCGTCATTCAAGGCGTCAGTTTCAACGAACCACTTGCGAAGATCTCCTTTTTGGGAGACGCCCTCATAGACACCGGAGCTGACTTGTCGAATATTCCAAGAAGGATTGTCGGGCAGCACCGGATTAGCATCCGAGATTACGTGTCAGTGGAGTGGCCCGATGGGAGCACCAAAACCTGCAACGTATACTACCTGGAAGTTTGCGTACCCGGCTTGGCGCCGCTTATCGAAAGGTTTATAGATTACGGTTTCGATGAGATAATCCTAGGCCGACCTATCCTGAACAGTTGGAGAATTGTCCTCGATCCCTTCCATAAAAACCCCACGGGCTCTGAAATCGAAATTGAAGATTAGTAAATCTCATGGCAAAGAGTAGGTCTAGGAAGCTGTCCCTAAGGCTAAGGGAAGGTCCAGGTCTCTCTGGAAGGCGTCCGGCAGGCGATTTAAAGGCTGTGGAAATAATGGTAGGATGAAAAATATGATCCACGACCTGACGGACAGGCCTGACTTTTTGTGGGATGAACCTCTTAGTCGAGACGATCTCAAGAAGCTCTTGGATGGCGAAAACGAGGAAGAGCGTCTTTATTACGCGGCTAAGATCCTGAGAGAAGCGCGGTTTGAGGAAGTCTGGGATTATCTCTCCCCGGCCTTTCTAGCCTCCGAGTGGGAAAAGCTCCGCTGGAGACTCGGACGAAAGAAAAGGTTCTGGGAATTCTTTTATGCCACATGGCGCAAACATGGCCTTATCCCCTAAAGATATCCTCTCCGCTCTACAGTGGGAGTTTTTGTCGTTTTTTTTTCAGGGGGCGCCGCCTTTTTTCTTAACCTGGGGGACCGCTCTAAGCGCCTTTTATCTTCAACACCGCTATTCCCAAGACCTCGATCTATTCACCTTGGACAGTGATGCCTTCGACCGAGTGCATCTATATGTGGCCGACACCGCGACAAGGTTAACTGCCTCAGTTGCTTCGCTCCAGACCGCGCCTCAGTTCCGCCGTTACCAGCTTTCCCGGAAAGGGGAGTCGGTCATTGTGGACTTTGTTAGAGAGGTCGTCCCGCAGATATCTGAGGAAAAGAACAGGTTCGAGGGGATCATGGTGGATACATTGGATGATATTACTGCCAATAAGATCTGCACCCTCATCAGCCGGGCGGAGATCAAAGATTATATCGACATCTATTTCCTCGGACGCGCTGGATATCCGTTAGAAAACTTTATCAAGCTGGCCCAACAGAAGGACGCAGGGGTTTCACAAGCGATGCTGGCTTACCTCTTATCCGAGGTCAGGCTGTCAAAGGTCCCAGACTTTATGGTCGCCCCTATTTCTCTTAAGGACCTTCAGGAATATTTTCAATCTCTTGCCAGGAAGCTTGCTGTAGACTCGTTCCCTCGGTAGAAGGGTTTCTTTGGCACGCCTGATAAAGCCTCTCACGCTTAGTGATTTGCAGGTCGCCCTTATTCCAACTATGGACATCAAACTGGAGAACGGTGGGCTAGTACCCCAGTTTATTTATCTTCTTTTCGTCCATGCCGAAGAAGTGGGCAATTTCATGCAGGAGTGTGAGGCGGATTTGATCGCGCAGTTTGGCCGGATCAGGAAAATCACGTGTCAGAGACTCGGAGAAGATAGTAATCTTGTCAGGTAGGAGTGGTGGATACAGGGCAGAGCGTTCGGATAACGGAGTGCCTTCATAGAGACCGTAGAGCACGTCCCGCTCGGGATCGAGTCCCATGGCCTTGAGCTGGCTCTTTTTGGGTCTCTTCTCGATAACAATCTCCACGTTGTGAAGACGGCTGCGAAACTCCTTGGGAAGTCGCTCCAACACTCGGGCAGCCTCCTTCTTAATCTCTCTCTGGTCCAATGGTAAGAAGTTTGCACGAAACTGCTTCGAGGAGCAACAGCCACAAATCCATAAACCTTTTGACGTCCCCCTCACCCTTCCCTCTCCCCCTGCGAGGGGGAGAGGGAAGGGTGAGGGGGTTCCTGGTTGCAATCATGACTAGTCGACGTCACAAGTCACTGCTAACGATCGTTTTTCTTTTTTTCTTGTTGCTCTTTCCCGGCGGAGTTGCAAACGGCCATGCACAGGATCGTGAGTTACCCCTCTTTAAAGACGATCTGGATCAGGACTCACTACACCGTGCCATTCACCGCAGCCTGGAGTTTCTGCAGAAGCTTCCACCAGATCGTCTCGTGGGAGAGCACCCCAGGAAGCTCACCGCCCTGGAAGTTAAGGAGTCACTTCTCTCTTTCATGGATCTCCTCGGCTTTTGGGATCGACCGGAGATGCTGGCTGAGGAGATCCGCTCCCGTTTTGACCTGGTTCCAGCGGTGGAGGATCACGGAGAAGAGGGGGTCCTCTTTACCGGCTATTATCAACCCGTAATTGAAGGAAGCCTGACTGAGACGCCGGAATATCGCTTCCCTGTTTACCGGAGGCCTGATGATCTAATTGAAGTTGAGCTGGGTGGTTTCCAGCCGCAGCTTCGAGGAGAAAAAGTAGTAGGAAGGTTGGAGGGGAACCGCCTGGTTCCTTATCCATCGCGCTATGAAATTGATGGTCTAGGGCGCCTTAAGGGTAAAGGGTATGAAATTGCCTGGGTCAAAGACCCAGTGGACCTCTTTTTTCTCCACATCCAGGGTTCTGGTCTGCTCCGGTTGGAGGATGGTCGCCTCCTTCACCTGAATTACGCCGCTTCCAACGGAAGGCCTTACAGAAGCATCGGGAGGCTACTCATCGATAGCGGGAAAATTCCGGAGCAAGAGCTCTCGATGCAGCGTTTACGCCGCTACCTGATGGAGCATCCTGATGAGCGGGATGCCCTCCTGGCGCAAAATGATAGCTATATTTTTTTCCGTTTCGTGAACAATGGCCCTTTGGGCAGCCTCGAGGTCCCTTTGACACCGGGACGCTCTATCGCGACCGACGCGCGTCTTTTCCCCAAAGGAGCTTTGGCCTTTATAGTCTCTCAGAAGCCGATCTTCGACGCCGCGGGCAACTTGCTCGGTTGGCAGCCGTTTTCCCGGTTTGTCTTGAATCAGGACACCGGGAGCGCCATTCGAGGCCCAAGACGGGTGGATCTCTACTTTGGGAGCGGTAACGAGGCGGGTCAGGCTGCAGGTGTTATGAAAAGTAGTGGAAGCCTTTATTTCCTTATCAGAAAGAAGGCAGACCAATAACGGTCAAGTTGTCGCATTCAAAAGTAGATCTGGCCTCGATCTCAACTGTTTCATGCTCCAGACTGGTCTGTTACTCCAAGTTGGAAAAGGTTACATTAGATGATTATTAAATAGGTGTTGGGTATTGGGTTTTGGGTGTTGGCCTAAAACCAAAGACCTGAAACCTGGAACGATAGGGATCGACCTGCAATGGAGCGAACCAGTGAGACCTACCGCCTGAAGTTGGCCTTGGCCATGACTTCAGTCTATTTTGTGGCTGAGGTCTTAGGGGGGCTTCTAAGCAATAGCCTGGCGTTACTTTCCGACGCTGGCCACATGTTCTCCGACATAGCGGCCCTAGGCTTAAGCCTCTTTGCCTTTCAAATGGCCAGGCGTCCGGCAACTACGAAAAGGACTTATGGTTATCATCGCCTGGAGATCTTAGCTGCCCTCATCAACGGACTGACTCTCTGGCTCATCGTCGGAGCAATCTTTCACGAGGCCTACCGCCGTTTGTTAAACCCGCCTGAAGTCCATAGCATGGGGATGCTCGTAGTGGCTCTGATAGGACTCATAGTGAATATTGCCGCAGGTATAATCCTCTATGGTCACCGCGAGAGCCTGAACATGCGCGGCGCCTTCTTGCACGTCCTCGGGGACGCCCTGGGATCTGTGGGTGCTGTGGTTGCTGGGCTAATTATGCTGCGCACCGGATGGTATTTGGCCGACCCGCTCATCAGCGTCCTTATCGGCCTGCTCCTGCTTTATACCTCGTGGGGCCTGATTAAAGAGTCCGTCGATATTCTCATGCAGTCAGTCCCGAGAGGAATCGATGTGGAAGAGGTTCATAGCGCCATGGAGCAAGTAAGTGGAGTCATCAAAGTCCATGATCTCCATGTTTGGTCTGTGACTTCAGGGGTTTTTACCCTCAGCGCCCACGCGGTGATCAGGCCGGATGGTAACCCGCACATGATCCTTGATAGGATCGAGGACGAACTGAGGACCCAGTTTTCCATTGAGCACACAACGATTCAGCTAGAGATCGAGGATAGAGAGGAAAGGGAGTTCCAGGCCTTTTAGCTGTCTTTATACGACGTGTTCGTGATTTCCACTGCAAGCTTCACGGAAGTCTGCCATGACAAAGTGGTTGGTCATCCTCGGAATCCTTGGGATATTCGGGACCGGGGTTGTAACAGTACGCCTCAGTAGATGGACATCCCATCAAAAACCGCAGTACTGCTGGTTCTTGGGGATTGCTGCGCTCTTCCCGGCATGGCTTATTGCTTTTATCGGTTTGCTTCCATCTTCAACGGGACAGGCCGCTGAAGTCTCTTTGCCGCCTTCGGCCATCCTCTCTTCGGGGGTTGCTCTATTTGGGATTATCCTTACGGATTATACCTTGAGACGCCTTTCCAGGGCGGGACAGGTACTACCTCCGCTAGCCTATTGGGCCTTAGGGGTAGCCGCGCTCCTTCCCGCGTGGTGCATCGCACTGGTAGTCCTGTCCCGAAGATAGGTCTATGTGGATCTGGCCCAGAAAGAGTTGGACTCAATGACTCAGCTCATAAGGAAAGTCGCACAAGCGATTATTATTGATTGATCCCTCGGCAACCCTATATACAGGGATGGAAGCGGGAAAGGAGGAACGCCATGTTTGGAAGCATCGGCTTGCCTGAGTTACTCGTTATTTTCGTCATTGCGCTACTTGTATTTGGCCCCAGTAAGCTTCCGGATGTAGGAAGGTCTATTGGGGAGGCTATACGGGGGTTCAAAAAGGCCATGGACGAGCCTGAAAAACTCCCCCTAGAAGAGCCTGGGAAACAGACCAAAAGAGAAGATCTATCTGGGTGAGATCAATGGGTTAGAAAGACACTTAGGTTGACCCAGCGGCTGCTTCAGGATGCACGGAAAGCCCTTCTAGCAATTATCGAGGTTCGCCAGTGAGACAAAGGACTCTGGGGAGAGGAGTTTGTTTGTTCGCGCTTCTCGGGGGAATTTTCTGGCATGGGCTGGCCATCAGCCAGCAGCCGGTAGCAAGCTTCTATTACGATGAGCAAGGGCGTGTCATTCGTCAGGAGAGAGATACCAACGGCGACGGGAAAATGGACCTCTGGATCTTTTACAACCCAGACGGCCAGATCGAACGCATGGAGAAGGATGAGAACTTTGACGGAAAGCCTGATATATTCCTTTTTTACGAACAGGGAAAACTAAAAAGACAACAGATCTCTAGCAAGCGTGATGGTCGTATCGACACATGGTATTTTTTCAACGCGAAAGGAGAACTCGAGCGCAAAGAACAGGATACCAATGGCGACGGGAAGGCCGATATCCGGGTTTTTTACCAGAACAATCAGCTTGTTCGGAGCGAAGAAGACCGCGATTTCGATGGCCGTGTGGACCGCATTGTACATTTTCAAGAGGAGAGAATCAGCCGGGTGGAGGAAGACACCAATGCGGATGGCAAGATCGATACCTTTTCCTATTTTCAGAACGGCCAACTGGTCAAGAAGGAGATCGACCGCAAGCATACGGGGAAGATAGATCTCTGGGGTTACTACGTAGAAGGTCAGCTCGTAAGGCAGGAAGAGGATCTTAATGGAGACGGAAGGCCAGATAGAGTCCTCTATTTTAAATCAGGAGAACTTGTACGGAGGGAGGAGGACTCTCGGGGCCAGGGTCGGATCGACCTCATCGAGTTTTTTCTCGGAGGGCAGTTGACAAAGCGATTTGAGTCCAGCAAGGCAGATGGGAAGTTTGATACCCTCTATGTTTTTAAAGATAAGAAGCTGGCCCGGCAGGAAAAGGATACCGATGGTGACGGTTTCTTTGACCTCAGGATATTCTATGAAGACGAGCAAGTGGTAAGGCAGGAAGCTGACACCAACGGGGACCGTCGCGTCGACGCCTGGGTGACTTACAAAGACGGTCGGAAGGTCATGCAGGAAGAGGACCTCAATTTCAACGGGCGCATCGATGCCCGTTACTTTTTCGAAGACGGCCGGGTGACAAAAAAAGAGCAAGTAGCCGAAGAACAACCGAAAGTGCCTCCTGAGCCTTTTTCCTCAGTCGAAGAGGAACTAAATCGCATGATTGCCGAGACTGCTGTGAAGGAGCGCGAAAGAAAAATCGTTGTGAAATGAGCTGTGGGGGCGAGCAACATCTGTACCACGTCTTCGTCTTTAAAGCCATTTATTCACATACATCTCTCAAATGAACACAAAGCACCAGAAGATTCTAATCAAAGGGACAATTTTTGTCCTTCTTGTCGCTCTCATCTTCTTGCTCAGCAGATATGGCCCAAAACCATTTAACCTTCTGGGGCCTCTGTGGGAGGAATTGAATGATGTGGAGGAATTTCATTCACGTAGAGAACGGATAATAAGATTTCTTATATCCCTCGGCCCATATTCATCTGCCGTCTTCATACTGTTGCAGGCCCTACAGGTTGTAGTTTCGCCTATACCAGGCGAGCTGACAGGGGTGGTTGGCGGATATGTCTACGGAAAGCTCTTCGGGTTTATCCTTTCAACCCTAGGACTTACTCTGGGTTCGTGGGTGGCTTTTGAGCTTTCCAGCATCTTGGGAAGACCTTTCGTGGAGAAATTCGTTAATAAGAAAGTCCTCGAGAAATTTAACTTCCTCACAACCAATATAGGAGCCACGATCTGTTTTCTACTTTTCATTATCCCTGGATTTCCGAAAGATATTCTGTGCTATATCCTTGGCTTAAGTGGGATGAGGCTTAGCACCTTCTTGATCGTATCGACCATTGGTCGGATTCCAGGAACCTATCTCCTTACCATCCAAGGAGCCAGCATCAGGAGTGAGGAATACTCCACGGCTGTCCTTTTCATGGTTATTTCTGCCGCGATTCTCTTTCTCGCGTATCTTTATCGAATGCGTCTTTTGCAATGGATAAAAAGCCGGGCGTGAGGGAAAAGTCGATTGATAGGTTTAAGCTGGAAGGGGAGGGCGAACTCCCCGTCGATCTCTTTGCAGTGCTATGGGCTTCGGGTGGGCCAAGACCTCGGGGAGTAGTCAAAATGGCGACCAGCGGCCATTGGGGGCGTGACCTCCTGGTCTTGACCCTTTTACTCGGGATGCTGTTTGGCTTCAAACTCGGCGACCGCGCCCTGTGGTCTCCGGATGAAGGACGTTATTCTGAAATCCCCAGGGAAATGGTGGTCTCTGGGGATTACGTTACCCCGCGGCTTAACGGCGTCAAGTACTTCGAAAAACCGCCGCTCTTCTATTGGCTACAGAGTGCATCCATCAAGCTCTTTGGCCTGAGTGAATGGTCGCTGCGCCTGTGGACTGCCGCCTTTGCCCTCCTTGGTTGTCTCGCAGTCTACGTCGCAGGTAGGCAGTTGTTCGGACGCAGGACCGGTCTGATTTCATCGGTTGTGCTGGCCACCAACCTGCTGTATTACGCCATGGGCAGGATTATCACACTGGATATGGCCCTATCGGTCTTGCTTAGCTGTGCACTGCTGGCCTTTTTATTGGGAAACCGGGAGCCGCCGGGACGTGTGCGGCGTTTCGCCATGTGGGTTTTTTTTGTCTTCGCTGCCCTAGCGACCCTGACTAAAGGTTTGATCGGGATCGTTATTCCTGGCCTGGTGATCGGCGCCTGGATAGTGGTTCTGGGTGAGTGGCGGATTTTAAGAACCATGTATCTCCCTTCCGGTCTCGCTCTGTTCGTGTTGATTGCTGCGCCCTGGCATATACTTGTCTCCCAGGCCAACCCGGAGTTTCTCAATTTCTATTTTGTTCATGAACATTTTCAGCGTTACCTGCTTAAGAACCATGGAACCTTCCGCCAGTCATGGTTCTTTATCCCGGTTTTGCTGATTGGTTTTTTTCCCTGGAGCGTGTTTCTTGTCCAGGCTATAAGATACACTCTGTCCTTCGCCTGGCGGCAGCGACGCCAGGACAAGGAAGCGGTGTTTCTTATCCTGTGGGCGGGCCTGGTATTCCTGTTTTTTTCCGGTTCCAGTTCCAAGCTAATTCCCTATATCTTGCCGATGTTTCCACCGCTGGCAATCCTGATCGGTCGGTACCTGGCAGTGGCATGGGATAAGAGCCATCTGGCAGGCATCCAATCGGGTTACTGGGTTCTACTCATCGCGAGTTTCGTGTTGGTGGCCGTGGGCCTGTCTGCCCCTCAGCATTATTTGGAAAGGTATTCGAATTGGCCAAGACTCACAGCCTACATGTACGCCTTAACCGCCATCTTGTTTACCGGCGCACTTGTAACGCTTATCTTAGGCAGACGCTGGCGCTTCCCTTGGGCTTTTTCCTTACTGACACTGACATCAGTTCTATCTCTTGCTGTCCTGAACAGCAGCGTCCAGCTCTTCGATCAGCGGCGTTCGGTCAAGGATCTGGCCTATGTGCTAAAGTCACAGCTCCAGCCCGATGATGAGGTCGCCAGCTACCACGCCTATTACCAGGACCTGCCGTTTTATTTGGAGCGCCGAATAACCGTGGTCGGCTGGAAGGGAGAACTAAGTTTTGGTGCTCAGGCCGAAGATGTCAGCAGTTGGATGATCGACGATGCGACGTTTTGGCAGAGGTGGAATGGCCCGGCTACCATCTATATGGTAACTGACCGAGTAAAATACCATCAGTTGCATGTCGGATCCGACCAGAAATTCTACCCAGTAGCCCAAACAGACTCTAAAGTCTTGGTATCCAATTCGGATCGGAGAGGAGGCTAGGTAATGCGGTTCTTGATCACGGGGGGTGCTGGCTTTCTAGGCTCTCATCTAACTGATGCGCTTCTCGCCCAGGGAAATGAGGTTACGATTCTCGATGTGGCCACCGATCTTAAGGTGCGCCACCAGCTAGGGAACCCCCGATTCCGCTTCGTGCGAGATTCTGTTCTCAATCGCGAGATTCTCGAAGGGCTCATCTCGTGGTGTGATGTGGTCTATCACCTCGCTGCGGTAGTGGGTGTGGAACATTATGTCGGAGACCCCTACCAGGTCCTCAATGTCAACGTGAATGGCACCCAAACCGTTCTCAATGTGGCCTTTAAGGC